>NZ_JCALCW010000099.1:0-442 GCF_059812545.1 Mycobacterium sp. NGS50 | reverse complement strand
GCGGTCGCTGCAACAAATGTGGACGGGTCTGACAGTAGTCGTTGGAGTTCTTCGGCGGGGGTGCGCCATTTGAAGCGTTTGCGGGGTCGGGCGTTGAGTTCGGCGGCGACGTTGTCGAGGATTCCGGGGCCGTGGAAGGACAGGTCGGTGCCTTTGGGGAAGTACTGGCGAAGCAGGCCGTTGGTGTTTTCGTTGCTGCCACGCTGCCAGGGGCTGTGCGGGTCGCAGAAGAAGATGGGCAGTCCGGTGGCCTCGGTGATCTTGGTATGCAACGCCATCTCACAGCCTTGATCCCAGGTCAACGACCGGCGTAACACCTCGGGGATCTCGGGGATCTTGGCGGTCATCGCCTCGGCCACGGTCGCGGCGGTGTGATCACCGGGTAGGTGCAGCAGCATCACGAATCCGGTGGTGCGTTCCACCAGAGTTCCGATCGCTGATG
>NZ_JCALCW010000098.1:0-455 GCF_059812545.1 Mycobacterium sp. NGS50 | reverse complement strand
CACCCAGGTGCAGGGTGCGTCGCCGGGCGCGGTCGGTGTCGGTGTATTGGCCTTCGCGTTCGGCGATGGCGTCGGCGATCGCGGCGCCGACGATGGCCACGAACGGGGCGTCTTGGCGTTGGGCGTGGGCGACCAGCACATGCTCGGCTCGTTGGGCATCCTGCGGGGTGGCTTTGGACGGTAGGTGATCGAGGGCTTTGGTGATGGTGGTGATGTGGTCTTGGCCCAGTGTGCCGGCGGCGACGGCGTCGGCCAGCTCGGGCAGGGCGGGCGGCAGAGCGGGGCCGGTGAGGCTGCGGCGGGCGCGCAGGCGGGCGGCCAGGGTGAAGCGGCGTTTGATTTCGCCGCGGGTGATCCGCAGCCGTTGGCGCAGCAGGTCATCGGCGCGCACGCCGTGGGGCAGGTCGGGGTGGGTGAGGCCTTCGAGGGGGTCCTCGATTTCGCCGAACATCCGA
>NZ_JCALCW010000097.1:0-555 GCF_059812545.1 Mycobacterium sp. NGS50 | reverse complement strand
GGGCCGCCGAGAATCGGACCAAGCGTGCGTTGGCGGCTGCCGCTGACGAGGACACCGAGGCCGCCTGATGTCCAAGTTCGAGATTCCCGAAGGCTGGACGATCCAAGCGTTCCGGTTCACGTTGGACCCGACCGAGGACCAGGCCATGTCGCTGGCAAGGCATTTCGGCGCGCGCCGTAAGGCATACAACTGGGCCGTGGCCACCCTGAAAGCCGATATCGAGGCCTGGCGCGCCACCGGCGTCCAGACGGAGAAACCGTCTCTGCGGGTCTTGCGGAAACGGTGGAACACCGTCAAGAACGAGGTGTGTGTCAACGTCGACACCGGCGCGGTGTGGTGGCCCGACTGCTCGAAAGAGGCGTATGCCGACGGTATCGATGGTGCGGTCGGGGCGTACTGGAACTGGCAGCAGAGCCGAGCTGGTACACGTGCCGGCAAGCGCGTGGGTTTTCCGCGGTTCAAGAAAAAGGGCCGGGACCAGGACCGTCTGACGTTCACGACCGGGGCGATGCGCGTTGAGCCGGACCGGCGACACCTCACATTACCCGTGGTCGG
>NZ_JCALCW010000096.1:0-584 GCF_059812545.1 Mycobacterium sp. NGS50 | reverse complement strand
ACGGGGATACGCCCTATTCAGACTCGCTTTCGCTGCGGCTACCCCACCCGGGTTAACCTCGCGACGTGCCGGTGACTCGCAGGCTCATTCTTCAAAAGGCACGCCATCACCCCACCCACAAGGGGAAGGCTCTGACGGATTGTAGGCACATGGTTTCAGGTACTCTTTCACTCCCCTCCCGGGGTACTTTTCACCATTCCCTCACGGTACTCGTCCGCTATCGGTCATCGGGAAGTATTCAGGCTTACCGGGTGGTCCCGGCAGATTCACAGCAGATTCCACGGGCCCGCTGCTACTCGGGGACATGCGACAACAGAGACAATGTTTTCACCTACCGGACTCTCACCGCCTACGGTGGGCCATCCCAGACCACTTCGGCTAACACCATCTTTTCTCACTGCTGCCCCAGTCGGCGGACTGGAGAACACACACCCCACAACACCACACACACAACCCCCGCCGGGTATCACCATGCATGCGGTTTAGCCATCCTCCGCTTTCGCTCGCCACTACTCACGGAATCACTTTTGTTTTCTTCTCCTACGGGTACTGAGATGTTTCACTTCCCCGCGTTCCCCCCACAC
>NZ_JCALCW010000095.1:0-602 GCF_059812545.1 Mycobacterium sp. NGS50 | reverse complement strand
GGGGCATCGACTGGGCGGTGTCGGTGGACTCCACGATCGCTCGTGCCCACCAGCACGCCACGAACGTCACCCGTGACACAGGGGGGTGGGTCGAATTACACGAATCTGGCCAGCGAGCCGCCTGACCATGGCATTGGCCGCTCCCGTGGCGGGCTGACCAGCAAGATTCATCATCTCGTCGATGGGCGCGGGCGACCCTTGGTTGTGCTCGTGGGTGCCGGCCAAGCCCACGACGGGCCCGTCCTCGAGCATTTGCTCGAGAATCTGAAAGTCGATCGTCGCGGCGGTGGCCGGCCACGCACGCGTCCTGACCGCCTCCGCGGCGATAAGGCCTACTCCAGCCGAGCAACGCGAACCCGGCTGCGTCAACGCGGGATCATCGCGGTCATACCCGAACCGTCTGACCAGATCGCCCACCGCAAGCGCCGCGGTCCTCGGGGAGGCCGGCCCCCGGCCTTCAACGCCGACGATTACAAGGGCCGCAACGTCGTTGAACGAAACTTCAACCAGGTCAAGCAATGGCGCGGCCTGGCCACCCGCTACGACAAACTCGCCATCGTCTACCGCGGCGCAGCGGTATTACGTGCGATCACCCTCTGGCT
>NZ_JCALCW010000094.1:0-661 GCF_059812545.1 Mycobacterium sp. NGS50 | reverse complement strand
GCGGGCACCCCGACCCAAGACCAGATCGACAACGATAAGCGCGGTGTCTGGCAACGCAACCATGACGCGCTGACCACGATCTGTCGGGCCCTGCTGGCCTCCGGCGAGCTGGGCCACCACAACGGGCTACCGGCCAGCATCATCGTGTCCACCACCCTGGCCGAACTGGAAGCCGCCGCCGGTAAAGCCCACACCGGTGGCGGCAGCTGGCTGCCCCTGTCCGATGTGATCCGGCTGGCCTCCCATGCCCATCACTACCTGCGTATCTACGACGGCGCCAAAGAACTCGCCCTGTTCCACACCAAACGCCTGGCCAACCCCGCCCAACGCCTGGTGCTGTACGCCAAAGAACGCGGCTGCTCACATCCGGGCTGCCCGGTCCCGGCATATCTGGCCGAGGTCCACCATTGTCACGACTACGCGCTCACCGGCCGCACCGACATCGACGACCTCACCCTGCGCTGCGGACCCCATCACCAACTGCTGTCCAGCCACGCCTGGAAAACCCGCAAACGCCACGACGGCACCACCGAAACCCTCCCACCCCCGCACCTCGACCACGGACAACCCCGCATCAACCACTACCACCACCCCGAAAAACTATTGCAAAACAACAACACCGACGAAGACGACGACCCCAACTAACACCCCAGGCACCAAC
>NZ_JCALCW010000093.1:0-714 GCF_059812545.1 Mycobacterium sp. NGS50 | reverse complement strand
CATCGCCTCCCGTTTGGCCGCACGATCGGCGTCGCGCTGGCGCCGACGCTCCCCAGCGGCCTGGCGGTCGGCCCCACCAGCAGCAGTGTCGGCCTTGAGCTGCTCAAGCGCCTCGGCGATACGCCGAGCCCGCGAGCTCGGATCCACCAGGTCTTCGGGCAGCTCATCGCCGCGACTGTCGGGGCCATACAACGCGTCCTCGGCGGCGTCGGTGGCCGCATGCTCGGCCGCGGCGGCCGCGGCCAACGCGCGGGCCTTGGCCGCATCGATGTCGGCCTGCTCGGCGGCGGCTTTGCGCAGCCCGTCTTCGCTGCGGTTGGCCGCCAGCGACGCATTCGAGGCGATCTTGACCGAATCGATGGCCACCACCCCCAACCGGCCCATGCCCAGCCGCGCGCACAACCCCAGCACCGAGGCGAACAAGTCCTCACACGCGGTGGCCGCCTGGGCGCGAAACCGCGAGATCGTCACATGATCAGGCGCGTCCCCCGCACAAATGATCCGAAACGCCACATCGCGCTGACACAGCCGCTCGATCACCCGCGACGAGCGCACCCCTTGCGCCCACGCCCAAACCAACAACGTCAACAGCATGTCCGGGTCATAACCGGCGCGCCCAGCCGCGCCGGTCCGCCGCCCAGCATGCAGCCCGCAGGTATCCAGGCCAGCGACCGCGCTGATCACCAGCCACACCGGATCCGAAGCCGGCAGCCA
>NZ_JCALCW010000092.1:0-723 GCF_059812545.1 Mycobacterium sp. NGS50 | reverse complement strand
CGATCACGACACCGGCACTGTGGTCGACGTTGAGCCCGGCCGCAGCGAGGAATCGCTGGCTAATTTCTATCGTTCCCAACCTGATTCGGAACTATCCCAGATCCAAGCAGTCAGCATGGACGTCGCCGCGGCCTACCGTAAAGCCACCCGCACCCACGTGCCACAGGCCACGATCTGTTTCGATCCGTTCCACATCATGCAGTGGGTCAATCGTGCCCTCGACGCGGTGTATTCCGAAGGAGCCACCGGTCCGGGCCGCGCCTCGATGACCCCAGCGCAATGGCGCTCCACCCGGTGGGCGCTACGCACCGGCGAGAACAAACTCACCGGCGACAAGCGTGCCTTGGTCAATCAGATCGCCCGAACCAACCGCCACATAGGCCGGGCCTGGACGCTCAAAGAACAACTGCGCGATCTCTACCGCATCGAGCACCCGCCTGGCGGTGCCCGCCGGCATCTGCGCCGCTGGATCACCGCAGCCAAACGCAGCCGCATCAACGCCTTCGTCAACCTGGCCAAACGGCTGCACGTCTACTTCGACGAAGTCATCAACGCGATCGAACTCGGCATCTCCAACGCCCTCATCGAAGGCATCAACGCCAAGATCCGCCTCATCAACGCCCGCGGCTACGGACACCACTCCGCCCAAACCCTGACCTCAATGATCTACCTCTGCCTGGGCGGACTACACCCCAAACTCCCCACACAAACCTGAGGAGTCGC
>NZ_JCALCW010000091.1:0-723 GCF_059812545.1 Mycobacterium sp. NGS50 | reverse complement strand
TCGAATAGTGGGGAAGAAGTCGACGACGTGTTCGACGCCCTGGCGGCGGGCCTGGACCGGGCGCTGGAAATGGATCTCGAGGGGTTGGCGCCGCGGGAGCTGATCGCGCTACTGCGCCGCGCCGAGACGCTGCGGCGCCGCCTTGCGGTGCTCGAGCATCCGGTGATCAACGCACTGGCCACGGCTGACCCGGTCGAGGTGGGCGGCAAGCTGCGTGCGGTGTTGGCCGAGGAACTACGCATCACCGGCGCCGAGGCGGGCCGCCGGATCACCGATGCCGCCGCGTTGGGGCCGCGGCGCACCCTGACCGGGCAGCCGTTGGACCCGGTGTTCCCGGCCGCGGCCGCCGCGCAACGCAGCGGAGCCATCAGTACCGCTCACATTCAGGTGATCCGCGCGTTTTTCACCTATCTGCCCGACACGATCGAGCCGGACACGCTGCGCATCGCCGAACAACAGCTCACCGCCTACGCCACCGGACACCGCCCCGAGGAACTCACCGCATTCGCCCAGGAACTCGCCGACTATCTGCATCCCGACGGCAACTACTCCGAGCAGGAACGCACCGTCCGCCGCGGCATCCGGCTGGGCCGCCAGGACCGTGACGGGATGACCCCGATCAGCGGATACCTCGATCCCCAGGCCCGCGCGAGCTGGGATGCGGTGCTGGCCCGCTGGGCCGCCCCGGGCATGTGCAATCCCGACGACTTGGCCCCGTGCACG
>NZ_JCALCW010000090.1:0-772 GCF_059812545.1 Mycobacterium sp. NGS50 | reverse complement strand
GGACGCGCACACACGGGTACGGGAATATCAACCCGTTGTCCATCGACTACGCCTGTCGGCCTCGCCTTAGGTCCCGACTCACCCTGGGCGGACTGGCCTGGCCCAGGAACCCTTGGTCTTTCGGCGGGCAAGGTTCTCACTTGCCTTATCGCTACTCATGCCTGCATTCTCACTCCCCACACCTCCACCACACCATCACTAGGTGGCTTCACTGGTGAGGGGACGCTCCCCTACCCAACCCCATACAGGGTTGCCGCGGCTTCGGCGGTGTGCTTGAGCCCCGCTACATTATCGGCGCACAATCACTTGACCAGTGAGCTATTACGCACTCTTTCAAGGGTGGCTGCTTCTAAGCCAACCTCCTGGTTGTCTTCGCGACTGCACATCCTTTTCCACTTAGCACACGCTTAGGGGCCTTAGCCGGCGATCTGGGCTGTTTCCCTCTCGACGCACGGAGCTTATCCCCCGCCGTCTCACTGCCACACTTTCACTTACCGGCATTCGGAGTTTGGCTGACGTCAGTAACCTAGTAGGGCCCATCGGCCATCCAGTAGCTCTACCTCCGGCAAGAAACATGCAACGCTGCACCTAAATGCATTTCGGGGAGAACCAGCTATCACGGAGTTTGATTGGCCTTTCACCCCTACCCACAGCTCATCCCCTCAGTCTTCAACCTAAGTGGGTTCGGGCCTCCACGCGGTCTTACCCGCGCTTCACCCTGGCCATGGGTAGATCACTCCGCTTCGGGTCCACAACACGCCACTACACCCCT
>NZ_JCALCW010000009.1:0-162050 GCF_059812545.1 Mycobacterium sp. NGS50 | reverse complement strand
ATGACCCGTCGGGCGAGGGCGCTCAGTGTGACGTCAGCTTGTGGCGGGGCCGGGGGTGTGTGTCCGTGGCCGGGCAGGTCGACGGCGATGCAGCGCCGCCGATCACCGGCAACCGTGGAGATAACGTGGCGCCACAGAAGGCTGTTGGTCAGGATCCCGTGTATGAAGAGGGCGGGATGGCCACTGCCGACATCGAGGTAGCTGATCGGGCCGGACGCCGTTGTGGCGTGACGGCGGTGAGCCGTGAGTCCGGAAAGCTCCATGGTTCAGGCGCCTCTCAGTCATGCATACCGCGAGACTGTCACATACTTAGGGTATGCGAACTGCATCTGATCGACTATTGTCTCGGGGTGTGGATGCTGTCAAGGGCCGCCGCGCAGAGTACGCGGAACAGACCAGAGCTGCGCTGGTTACTGCGGCCGCACAGGCCTTCGCCGAGCACGGCTTCGCTGCGGTGTCGATCACGCAGATCGCGGCGGCGGCTCGGGTGACTAAAGGGGCGGTGTATCACCACTTCTCAGATAAGCAAGCACTGTTTGAAGCTGTTGTGGGTTGGCACAATGAGCTGGCCCAGAAGCGCGTCTATGCTGCGATCGCGCGGTATCCGGATGATGTGTGGGCGGCCGCGATGGCCGGCCTCGACGCGACCCTGCGTGTGGGAGCTGACCCGATCGCAGGGAGGCTGATGTACCTTGAAGGGCCCGTTGGGTTGGGTTGGCGGCGGTGGCGTGAGTTGGAGCAGCAGTACACCCACCGCAACGTCCGCCAAATGCTGCAGAGCGGTATCCAGGCCGATCTCTTCGCCGATGATATTCCGACCGAAGCCATGACCCAGATCATTGCCGGGATGATTACCCACGCCGGTATTGCTCTCGCTGAGGCACCCGCGCGACAGCGGACACGGTTACGCAGCCATCTGCTTGCCGCAATTTCAAAAGTGTTGCAAGGACTTCAGCGGGGGGTTTAAACCTGATGGGCAAGGCTCGAACGAGAAGTCCGTAACTTGACATAGTGTAGCTTATCGGTAATAACCAATGGGCTGGCCACGACGTCTAGCCGGGCGTACAGTCATTCTCTTCGCGTCATGCGGAGTCACCCTTCGGGAGCTTCCGATGCCCAACCATCACCCGTCACGCAGCTGGCGCGGTTGCGCAATGTGCAAACCGCACAAGCGTCGCGGAGTCGGCCGCGCGGCCAAGGACCCCGTTGCCGCCCGCCGGCCCCGGCTTGGATTCACCCGCCGGTACTCGCGGCGGTCGCTGGGCTCCTGTCCGTTTTCATTCGAGGTGAGGCATTGGATGGCCTGTGAGCTGCGGTGCCTCAGGTCATGTGAAAATCCCCTGCGCGTTTGAATGGGTGGTTTTTCACATGATCTGAGGCATTTGGGTCCGTCAATATAATTCAGCTCGTTCGAGCCTTCGTGATGATGTGATGGCCTTTTCCGGCTACCGGCCGACTGCCATTTCGGGCGCCGCGGCCGCGGCATGCTCGGCGGCGCAGGGCTGGTAGATGTCCACTGAGTGACAATGCGTTGATGGTGGCTTGCGATTTCATTTGGGGTAAATCGGCTTTTGGGGTGTGTAGCGAGACGGTTGTAGCTCTGACAGGTCGACGTTGTGTGGTGCGTGATCAGCTCTTGGTGCCTGGTGAGCTCTCGGTCGGATTTGCTGCCCGATGGGCGTTTTCATTTGCGGGTGGCCCCGTGGTCATCGTTGGAAGTGAGGGTCATGGTTCCTAGTTGGTGCCGTTCGGGCTGGGCCTGTTTGCGCTGGTGTGCGGCTAGGAAGTCATCGACGATTTGTGTGCAGTCGTTGGCGGTGGTGGATCGCAGACCGGTCATTCGGGCGAAGGCGAGTGGTCCGACGAGTTGGCATATTGCGAGGTCGTGGTCGAGTTCGTCGAGTTCGGTGCCGGCTTCGCCGCCTTGCAGGATGGCGTCGAAGGGTTGCCGGTATTGCTCGATCACGCGTGCTCGCAGTGCGCGCGGAGGGTGCTCATCGCTGGGGTGGTCGATGGTCGTGGGGCCTAGAGCGAGCCAGGCCAGCAGGGTGATGTGCGCCGGCGCGTCGGCAAACAAGTTAGCTTGGCGAGTGAGCAGCTCGATGAGCCGTTCTCGCAGAGTGCCACTTGCCGGGGCCGGTGAGGTGACTTGCGGCAGGAGCCGTTCGAAAGTGGCCGCAAGCAGTTGCGATGAGCTGCTGAAGTGGCGGTACAGGGTGGTTCGGGCGACCTTGGACGCTTTGGTGACTGCGTCAATTGTGACGGCTTCGATGCCGCCGCTGGTGAGCAGCGCGGCCGCGGCGTCGAGTAGGCGGTTGCGGGAGCGGATGCGGCGGGGGTCGATGTCGTCATCATCTTCGTTGTGGACTGGTGCCTGCTGGCCGCTCACACCGACTCACCTCACCTCGTTCTGAATTCTTCTGGCGCGCGGACGCCGCTACCCGGCCCATTATGGTACCACCAGTAGCGCACTGAAACGGCTGGTAGTCAGGGGTTTCGGCGAGCTGCGTAAGGGTTGTTGGGTAGCAGGTGCCGCGGGTTATCTGCACAACTCGACGGGGCCCGGCGGGGCCGCCGCCACCCGATCATCACAAAAACGATACTACTAGTAGCGCAGCGATACTCGGTGTACTATTCGGGCACCGCTCGCCGATGCGTCGAGGGAGGCGCCATGTATACCGCGTGGATCGAAGATTGTGTTGTGCAGCGAGTGTCGTTGCATGACGGGGTGGTATTGGGGTTCGCCGATTACAACGAGGTGGTGATCTCTCGGCCGCTGCGTCTGACGTTGCCTGCCGTCGGCGAGTTCCCGGTCGAAATGGTGCTCATTGATCCCGATCGGGTCGCTGTTTATGAGCGTCCGTTGTTCGATTTGGCGGGCACGGTGTGCACCAGCGCCTGGTACGGCGACGACGGTGCGCTGCACCTGGGGTTTTCTGCAGGGCACCGGATCGACGTCGACGCCGAGGCGCATGCCACAGCCTGGGAGTTGTACGGGAAACATCACGGCTATATGGCGTGTTTGCCCAGTGGGCGGGTTCGGGTGGTTCGGCACGATCTGCCCGAGGACGCCGGCGTCGATACCGCGCTCCGGTGATGCGGGGGGCGGCGCCTGACGGCGCGTACGCGCGTGTCGAGGTTGGGCACCCTGGCCCGTGTGATGGCGTAGCGCTACCAACAGTGTTTGTTGGGGGGTGCGGTTGTGGTGACTGAGGGCGATTGGGGGCCATCGGGCACCGCGACATCGGTGGCGTTTCGCCGCGGCGGCCGCGTGCTGCACAGATCCTCCTCTGGTGAGTACAGTGCGCGGCTGGCGGCGCTGGCCGGGTTCACGGTGCGCCATAAGGCGGGGGTAATCGCGGGCTGGTTGGGGGTCGCGGTGGTGCTCGCGTTGCTGTTTCCGCAGTTGGAGACGGTGGTCCGCCAGCAGTCCGTCAACCTCATTCCGCGTGATGTGGCGTCGTTTCAGACCGTGGATCAGATGAGCGCCGCGTTCGGTGAGCAGGGCTCGCAGACGATGTTATTCGTCGCGATGGAAGACCCAGCCGGATTGACCCCGCCGGTGCGTCAGCACTACGAGCAGCTAGTTGCGCGGCTGCGCGCCGATACCGATCACGTGTTGCGGGTTCAAGACCTTCTGGCCGACCCGGTGACCAAGGCACACACGCTCAGCGAGGACCAGCAAGCCTGGTTTTTGCCGGTGGGGGTGGCCGGCACATTGGGTGATCCGACGGCGGCCGAATCTGTGCAGGCCGTGCGTGCTATCGCCGATGCGGTATTCGCCGGCTCGTCGACGACGGTGTATGTGACGGGTCCGGCGGCCACCTTCAGCGACCAGATCGCCTCGGCTGAACATGATCTGCTGCTGGTGTCGATCGCCACTGCCGGGCTGATCGCCCTGATCTTGCTGATCGTCTACCGGTCGGTGTTCACCGCGGTATTACCGCTGCTGGTGATCGGGGTGAGCCTGGCGGTGGGCCGTGGGGTGCTTTCGGCGCTCGGTGAGATCGGTATGCCGGTCTCGCAGTTCACCGTGGCGTTCATGACCGCAATCCTGCTCGGGGCCGGCACCGATTACACGGTGTTTTTGATCAGCCGCTATCACGAGCAGCGGCGCGCCCAGGTGCCCGCCGATGCGGCCGTCATCGCGGCCACCGCCAGTATCGGTCGGGTGATCGCGGCGTCCGCGGCGACCGTGGCGCTGGCCTTTTTGGCGATGGTGTTCGCCCGTCTGAGTGTGTTCGCCGGGCTAGGTCCAGCGTGCGCGGTGGCGGTGTTCGTCGGGTTCTTGGCGACGGTGACCTTGTTGCCGCCGGTGCTGGCGTTGGCCGCCCAACGCGGGATCGGTGAACCCAAATCCGATCGCACCCGCCGCTATTGGAACAGTGTCGCGGTCGCCGTGGTGCGCCGCCCCGTCACACTGTTGATCACCAGCCTGGTCATCTTGCTGGCCCTGGCCGCGGCCGCGGGGATGATGAAGATCAGCTATGACGATCGCAAAGGACAGCCCGCCACGACCGCCAGCAACCAGGGCTACCAGCTGCTGGATCGCCACTTCCGCAAAGACGTCGTCATCGGCGAATTCCTGGTCGTGGCCAACCCCACCGATATGCGCACCGCCAAAGGACTGGCCGACCTCGACGAGATGGCCTCCCGCGTGGCCCAGGTGCCCGGGGTCACCAAAGTCTCCGGTATCACCCGCCCCACCGGAGAACGCCTCGAACAAGCACAGCTGTCCTGGCAAAACGGTCAGATCGGCGACAAAATGGCCGGCGCCGTCGCCGACGGTGACACACGAAAAACCGACCTCACCCAACTGACCGACGGCGCCGATGCGCTCGCCGGCGGCCTGGCTCAACTCGACGCCACCGTGCGCACCGCCCTAACCCCGCTGGCCGGGATATTGACCAACGCGCAGTCCAGCCGCACCCAGGCCCAACGATTCCTACCGCTGCTGCACCAACTATCGGCGAGCGCCCCAACCATCGATGAGGCCATCCAATCAGGACCAGGGCTGCGGGCCTCGGCTGACCAAGCCCAAAACGCCATCGCGATCGTGGATCCCCTGGCCGCGGGTCTGGCCGAGTCGCCGTGGTGTGCCACCACACCGCAGTGTGTCCAGATCCGCGACCAGATCCAGGTTCTGGTCAGTCTGCGCGACAACGGCTTCTTCGCTCAGGTCGCTGACCTGGGCGACCACTACAACCCGGCCACCAACGCCACTGTCGCCGCCACGCTGGACGAGGTCCAATCCGCTGTCACCGCACTGGATAAGGTATTCGGGTCCCTCGGGAACCCCGCGGACTTGACAACCAATATCGGCCGCCTCCAAGACGGTATCGGCCAACTCGCAGCCGGCGCCCACGCACTAGCGGGCGGGGTGCACGCCTTGGCCGACAGCAACATCGAGATGCTGTCGAAGATGGGTCAGGTCGCTGCCCAACTGCAGAACTCGGCACACGCTAGCACCGGCTCGGACGCCGCCAGCGGCTTCTACCTGCCCCCCGACGTCTTCGATAACCGCCAATTCGCCGCGGTCGCCAAACAATTCCTGTCTCCAGACGGCAAAACCGCGCGTTTCGCGATCGAAACCGCCTTCGACCCCTACAGCATCGAGGCGATGAAGCTGGCCCACCAGATCACGGCCGCCGCTCAAACCGCCCGCCCGAACACCGCCCTCGCTGAGGCCTCGATCTCGGTGGCCGGATTCCCGGCCGTCAACTCCGACATCCAGCAACTCCTGCGAGCCGACTTCGCCCAGCTCGCCGCCGCCACCTTGCTCATCGTCGGGCTGATCCTGGTGCTGCTGTTACGGGCCCTGCTGGCCCCGCTCTACCTGCTGGGCACCGTGATACTGAACTACCTGGCCTCGCTCGGTATCGGCGTGCTGATATTCCAAGGAATACTCGGCTACGAAATCGCCTGGCCGGTGCCGCTGCTGGCGTTCATCATCCTGGTCGCTGTCGGTGCCGACTACAACATGCTGCTGGTCTCGCGGCTACGCGAGGAATCCGGCCGCAATATCCGCGTCGGGGTGCTACGCACCGTCGCCAACACCGGATCGGTCATCACCTCCGCGGGCATCATCTTCGCCGCCAGCATGTTCGGCCTCATGATCGGCTCGGTCGCGATCATGATCCAAGTCGGACTCATCATCGGCTGCGGTCTGCTGCTGGACACCTTCCTCGTACGGACCCTGACCGTCCCCGCCATCGCCACCCTGCTCCGCGAAGCAAGCTGGTGGCCCAACACACCGCCAACGATCAGCGACAACACCACCATAGACCGAGGTTAACCCTATGCATGACCCGCGACACCGGGGCCACCAGCACAGCCCAAATACCCGACTAAACCCAACAGTTCTCGCGAGGAGACAACACCAAAAGATCATGACCTTCACCGTCAACTCCTACCCTGTCGACTCCCTCCCGCAAGTGCTGCGGCGGGGGCGGTGGCCACGCCGAGGATGTACACGCCGTGGTTGACGTTGTCGAACGGCTCGACGGGGACGCTGCAGTGCAGCGCCACCCCGCCGGTAACGCCCTGATAGCGGGGGCGACCAAGTGATGCACAAGCAGCCCCGATGGGCGCAACTCCTGATCGCGTCCACCGCCGCCATCGCCCTAGGCTGTACGGTCGCGCTGGCGCTTCAAACGCTTGACGACCACGCCTCTGCACAGATACACGAATCTGGGGTGCTGCCCGGCTCCGACGATATGGCCACCCAGCAGGGGTTGCTGCCCGGCCAGATCAACCCAACCGCGCCCCCAGACTCAATGACCGACATACTCAACCGACTGGCGCAGAAGGCATCGCCGCCCCCGCCCGCAGACCCACTGTCCGACATGGCCGATCTACTCATCTGGCTACCGCAGCACACGGCACGGCGCATGACCCGCGATCAGGACACCGCCAATCTGTGCAACCCGCTGGCAATCCTTTTCCCCTCGGTTTCACCAGTGGCCACGTCCAGCACCAACTGCTCAGCGAAATCCACGTCGTAGGCGTCGGGCAGGTCAATACCATTGACACGCACAACGCCCAAGCGCCGCCCACGCTGGCCGCTTGTTGCCGTCCACAAAGGCGTGCTTACGCACCAGCGAGTGCAAGCAGCCTTCTCCCACAACGTCGATATGCGCCGTCGTCGAACACACCGGCCTGCACACGCGCGTCCACCACCTTCAGCGGTCACCCCAACACCCCCCCACACCCGTCAGCAGTAGCCGCGCGTCCGTTTTAACGCGCAACTCAGCCGACTGGTTGCGGCTGGTTGAGCAGTCCGTCGCCGCTTGTTCCGTAGCGTGAAAACGGATTTGCTTGAGCAGTGGCCGGTTTCGGTGAGAGGGCTGCCTATGCACTGAAAAGTGGCGGCGCGAGCGCTCAGTTCTCCGCGATGAGCCGTTGGTGGTTGACCCAGTCCTGCAGGGGTCCGGGATCGC
Organism: Mycobacterium sp. NGS50; assembly: GCF_059812545.1. Classification (NCBI taxonomy): domain Bacteria; kingdom Bacillati; phylum Actinomycetota; class Actinomycetes; order Mycobacteriales; family Mycobacteriaceae; genus Mycobacterium; species Mycobacterium sp. NGS50. The sequence goes on along the minus strand of NZ_JCALCW010000009.1, from coordinate 154,611 downwards.
GGTGGACACGGCCGGTGCGTTGATTGATTTGCTCTAGCAGGTAGCTGGGCCAGCCGATGCCTGTTGCGGTGGCGGGCTGCTCGACGTGGTCGCTATATGCGGCGAGCACCGAGGCGACCCCGACGAGGTCTGGGTATGCGGCGATGTGGGCGGCCAGTGTTGTGCGCAGGATCGAAGCCGTGACCGACTTCTCGGCGTTGGCCCAGTAAATCAGGATATGGCGGGATTCGCGCAGCGTGGTGATGCTGCGCTGGGCACCGCACCGGCGGACCAGTGCGCCGTGTCTGCGGGCGGCAGCGAGCACGTGGGGTTGATTGCGGAGGTCCTTCTGGTCGTCGAGAGTGCGCGCCGGCGCTCCGATCCACCGTTGGTGGCGTTGGCAGACCGTGACGTGCATCGGGAGCCAGCAGCAGACCGGTTGCGCGACTCCGCGTCGGGCCATGCACAGTCGACACATCGGGCGGGACTGGTATGCCTGGCGGTTGCCATCGCGATCGCCAGCGAACAGTCCCCGCAAACGGGCACACAATAGCTGCCGCGGCTGGCCGCTGGCGATCGCCAGATAGTCGACGCACGGATAGCCTCCCTCTGTTTGGGAGACATATCGGCGAAGTTGTTGCGGCGTGAGGTGGTTGGCGTGTGCCAGTCGCGCTAGGTAGGACACGACGGTCTCGGCCTGAAACGGTGCCACTGTTCTCGGGAGCTGCCGATTCGGACCGGCGGGCCAGGGCCGAATCAGACGCGTCATGTTCAGTTTGCGCTGCGTTGGGCTGCGGTGTGGGCGGCGTAGTCGATGAGCACGGTGTCCATCAATTCGCGGGTGACCTGTTCGGTTTCGGCGAGCATGGCCTGAATCGCCGCGGACCGGATGAGGTGGGCGAGGCTGCCGATCATCCCGTTGGTGCGTCGGTGCAGGTATTTGGTTTCGGCGACAAGGGTTCCCGGCTGGTGGCGATGTAGTCGCAGCGTGCCTTCCATCGCGGCGACCAGCGACGTCCATTCAGCGCTGAACGGGAAGGGGCTGGTGTGGATCACCGCGCAGCGGCCAGCAAGCTGGCGTCCCCGCGTGCCGGTGAACAGTCCTGAGCGTTCCACATCGATACCTGCGTAGACGAACGTGGCCGGCAGGTGTTCGGTGAAGTACTTCAAGTGGTCGGAGAGTTCTTCTCCGGCGCGTGTATCGAGGTTCAGGTTGTGAATCTCGTCGACGACGACGATGTCGGTCCGCGCGTCGATGAGCACCTGGCACACGGCATCGGAGATGTCGGTGACATTCATCCGCGGGTTGAGCGTCGGCAGCCCCAAGAACCGGGCGAACTCCATGGCCAGCTTGCGGGGCGAGCCTTTCGGTGGCGCGGTCACATACACCACGGGGATGCGGTCTTCGTCGTGGAAACGGTCGCGCGTGAGTAGTTCATGGAATCGGCCCAGCTGCTTGATCGCGGTGGTTTTGCCGGTCGCCGCACCCCCGGAAATGATCAGGCCCCGCCGGGCGCCGATCTCCCGCTGATTCAGCAAGGTCAGTATCCGGCCTTGTTTGCGGATCTCCTGGATAGTCGAGGTCGTCACCACCACCAGCTCCGAATGATGGGCCACCCGCGCCTCGTCATAGGCGGTCCGCTCCGCATCGCCGAGGCCAGCCCAGACGTCGTCGTCGAGCAGCGTGAACTCGGGAGGGTCGGCATCGACGAAACGCCGCCAGCCCTCCAGCGTGGTGGTGGGCTGGCGGCGTTCTTCGAGCTGACTGACCGCCGCGATCTCGGTCATAGTCGCCACAATTTGGCCTCCTTACGCGCGTCGAATACCGGCAACGGGATCACCTTCGAAACGTCAATCTGGTCATCGTTCGCGTCGTCTGTGCCATCGGCCAGCGCCGATGGTTTCTCGTTGCCATCGTCATCTGCCGGGGGTGGAGCAGGGCGCGGCCAGTTCGGTTCGGCGGTGACACGGTTGCGGGCCGCCACCTGCCGCTGCTTGGTGTCCAGGCTCTCGGTGCTTGCTGGGCCGTCGGATGCTCGGTCCAGCAGATCTGCGGCCGCCCTGGCCAGCTCGTCCTCGGTGGGTCGGTCGTGGCCTCGTTGGGCAAGCACGGAGCGTGCCTGCTGCCAGATCGACTCGCCGAAGGGAACGGGAGCAGTCCGCAGATGCGTCCAGGTGGCCATCATCCAGCCGCCGTCGTGGTGATTTCGCACCCAGATCCGTGACACGTCATAGGGGTCGTGATGCACCTCCCACTGGCCCTTGTGGGCATGCACACCGGAATCCTGGTGGCGGTGGGGATTCAACGCTTTAGCGTCGTAGATGCGGTTGTTGATGCGGATCCCGTAGGAGTTGATTGTGCGCCACTTAGCGGGCAGCAACTCGATGTAGTCCTCACCGGTCAACGGCATCGGCACGTAGCCAGCGAACTCGACCAGGGCGGCGTATTTCTCGTTCGGTGTCAGCGCCTTTCCTGGTGTGACGGGGTCACGTAGCCCGTCATGGGGGCGGTTCTGCCATACGGCAACAATCCATTCGTCCAGCAGGGCTTGCAGCTCGACGATCGACCACGCTGCCTCCCGATCAGCGTTCTTGCCGCGGTGTTCCACCGAGGAACCCACATACCCGGCGACCTCCTGCGCAAACAGGGTCGACACCGATTGAAGTGTGCGCTCCACCTTTGGTTTGTCGGTCGGTTGATCCGGGTGTGCCGGCTGCAGGTTAATCCCCAGGGTGCAGCACGCCTGCCGAAACGTCTGCGACAGATACGCCTTGCCGTGGTCGCACACGATCGTTTCGGGAGCGATCACCGGCCGCGCCGCCGCATCCTCGAGCCGATGATCGATCTCGGTGAGGCGGTGGTGCGGTAGCACCGATCGCGACATCCGCAACGCATCCACCCAACCCGGCCGCATCGGCTCCGGTGTCAACGCCCGCGCCAGCAACAGCGCCGCATCTACCGCTTTCGTCGTCGGCCGCAACACGGCTGCCGGAATCGAGCGGGTCGCATTGTCAACCATGCCGGTCAGCTCCACGCGATCCACCGTGGCGTCGTCAAGAACCACAAGGACGTCCAGAGGTGTGGAATCGATTTCGACCATCTCGCCCGGGCGGGCCACCGTCAACGCCCCAAACGGCTTCTCAGGCTGTTTAGCGAGCGATCTGCGGGTGCGGGCTGACCCGAATGTGTGCTTACCCGCGGACAAGCGCCACATCAGTCGATAAAACGTAGTCTCCGAGGGCATCGCGTCGGCTGCATCAGGCCCGTGTTCGGCTACGAGTTCGCGCGCCACCCGACGACGGAACCGGCGCACCGTCCCCGTCGACTGATCGGTCTCGGCGTCAACCAGCCGGCGCGCCACCTCGACCACCCGCTGATCCACCCGACCGAACACCGCCCGCTGTGGCAGATAGCGCCGATCGACCACACCCAGCAGGCCATCGCGCTCATAGGCGCGGCGCTGCCGTTGCAGCGTCTTGAAACTCACCTTATAACCCGCGGCCTGCAACTCCTCGAACTTGGCCAGTTCTCGCTGCCTCAACGTCGTCACGGACACGTCGAACGCGCACCGCCCCGCATCAGATCCGGCGTCACCAGTGCCCGTCAGAACTTCGATAAGGTGCCGCTCCCACCAGCGGGCACGGTCAGCCACAGCCGGCGGCACGCCGCTCAGCGACTCTTCCGAACACAACGGCGGCCACGACGACGACACCAATTCCAACGTCGGGTCGGTTCGCAATTGGGATAGCGGAACCGCACAACGGTCGCCAGCTGAATTCATCAGCCGCACAGCCCCACCCGACAGCGCCAGCACCGTGAACACCTCGCCCGCGAGCCGTATCTCATCGCCTTCCCGAACAATCCCGGCCCGCACCCCGATCACCGGATCCTGACCGGTGAAACCACCGTCATCTCCGACAACGGGGCTCTGAGCAGATCGATGCTCAGGCGCTGATGCCACAGCAAATGAAACAACACCGGCAACACGTGCACTGGGTCGCCAACCAAACCAACGCCTGTCAGCAGCGGCCTGGGGTGCGAAAACACGCCCAAAAGTTCTTCAGCAATACCAATACGGCACACACGCGGATGCCTATAGCCCGACAACCAGCGCACGTTGGCCAGCCGTACCGGATCAATCATTCCGACCCGCCGATACTCCCAACCAACTGAGCGACAAGTTATCTCGCTCTTCGCGAAGACTTCCTCATCGGCGGCATCGATCCGGTTGTCGGCCCGAACATCGAATACCACCGCTAAACCATCAGCGGTTCGAGCAAAGAAATCAGGCACATGACAGGACCCATCACCCCAGCAGAAGCGAAACGGTTGAGAAGCAACACCGATCACGTCGGGATCAGCGTCCAACAGCATCAAATGGTCTCGCTCCAGCCACGATTCGTGACCAACATGCTGCCCGGTCGTAGCGAACCACCACAGACCTGGATAATTGCGTTGGCCACGGAAACACGGAAACTTTCGCACAGGGCGACAATCGGACTCGAACCTGATCGTGGCGCTGCGCTGCAGCGCGCGACGGTGGCGCTGACCGTCGGTCACGAACTCCAAGTCAACGTCACTAGCAACACGCGACGCCATGAGCGCCGAAGACGCCCGCACGCACCAATGCTAGAACCGATGCCTCAGATCAAGTGAAAACGACACGCACATGCCTCAGGTCAAATGAAAACACCCCAGGTCAAATGAAAACGGACAGCTCCGCCGATCGGGACTGACCCTGTCGCAGGCCGCGCTCTCCACTCCCGCCTGCTGCTCATAGATTCGTCACAGTGACGTAATGGGGTCGGTCGGACGGGGGAGACTGTGCCGCGGCGCCTACTGTCCGTTTTCATTTGACCCCTGTTCGTTCACGGCGGACAGCGGCGGCGGTGCGGCTCAGGCAGCAGCGGCGGCGCCAAGGGCGAAGTCGAAGTTCCCCACCCCGTGGCGGGCGAGACCCATCATGACCAGGCCCGTTCCTTCCAGCCAGTGCGCCATATTCACACCGCCGACGTCCAGCGGGCGCAACCGCAGGCTCTTGATGAACTCCGCGACGGCCGCCTTGGCGCGCGCGTCGTCGCCGGCGATGAAGACGTCGAGCGGCCGACCCTGGGATAAGACCACACCGAAGACGGTGTTGAATGCCTTCACCACGCTGGCGCTGGCCGGGGCCGCCTTGGCAACTTCCTGCGCGATCGAGGTGTCGGCGGGGATGGCGAGCCCGTCGGCCGCGGAATTGAACGGGTTACTGATGTCCACGATGACCTTGCCCGCGAGGGCGTCCCCATACTGGATGACGACCGGAACGACATTGGCGTACAAGACGGAAACGACGACGATGTCCCCGGTAGGGACGGCACCGAACTCTCCCGTCGTGGCGTTGCCGCCGAGAGCCTTGGCCAGGTCGGCGGCCTTGGATTGGTCACGGCCGATGATCTCGACGGTATTGCCGCCCGCTACCGCCAGCGCGCCGATGGCGCGGGCCATATTCCCGGTGCCGATGATGCTGATGTTGCTCATGAGATGTCCCGTCGTGGATTACGCTTGAAAAGGTTGACGCGTCCACCGTAAGGTCATTTGGATGATGTGTCAACCAATTGGGCAAACGTGGAGGTGGAATGGAACCGAACTGGCTGAGCCCGCCTGAAGACCGCGCCTGGCGGGCCTTCATGCACGCGCATCATCAGCTCGTCGCGCACCTGAACCGATGCCTGCAGGAATCGGGCCTGTCCGGCGCCGACTACGAGATCCTGGCGGTGCTCTCGGGTCAGGACGAGGGCCGCATGCCCGCCCACGCGCTGTGCAACACACTGGGCTGGGAGAAGAGCCGTGTCTCCCACCAGGTGCGGCGCATGCAGGCGGGCGGGTTGATCAGCCGCGAGCCCAACCCCGACGACGCCCGCAGCACGATGGTCTGCCTGCTGCCGGCTGGCCGCTCCGCGATCGAAACGGCGGCACCTGCGCACGTCGCGGAGGTCCGTAGGAACTTCATCGACCTGCTCAGCCCGCCTGAACTCGACATGCTGGCCGCCCTCAACGAGCGCGTCCTGCGCCACCTGGCCAACGACGGCTCCCCCGCGGCGGCCGAGTCCTGATCGCCCAGATGTCTCGAAGGGCCCCGATCCGACACCGGCTACGCCGGCAGCCGGCTCTACGCACTGGTTCGACCTCCGGTGGCGGCGGTCAAGTCGATGCAGAACGACGCACGTTGATTAGTATATATTCACTTAGGTGAGGCGACGTGTGGACGTGTGGACGGCATGTCCAAGGGGGTCTGCTGATCGATGACTGCAACTGACGCGCAGCCCGCTCGGGGAACACGGCCGCGGAATCGGCGCGAACTCATCGTCGCCGCCGCAGCCGACCTGTTCGCCCGCAACGGCTATGCCCAGGTGAGCATGAGCGCGATCGCCGAAGCCGTCGCCATCGGACCGTCAGCGCTCTACCGGCATTTCACAAACAAACAGAAGCTGCTCGACGCGGCCATCGGCGACGCGACCACGCGCACAGCGCAGGTCATCGACGACCTTGGGCCAGCAGCCCTCGACGAGGTTGCCAAGGTGCTGGCGCGGGTGGCGATCGACAACCGTAATTTCGGGGTCCTCTGGCAGCGCGAGGCCCGTCAACTGACCGATGACGACCGGCGCGAACATCAACGCCAGATTCGCCAGGTCGAGCAGCGGCTCAGCGACACCATTCACGAGAACCGAGCCGAACTCACGTCGGCCGAGAGTGACCTGCTGGCCCGGTGCGCATTCGCCGCCGCCAACAGCATCTCATTTCACCGCCTCACCCTGCCCGATCCGCAATTGCCCCTCCTGTTGGCCGATATCGTGCACACGGTCCTCACCAGCTCGGTTGCCCGCTGGGGGAAGCAGCGCCGTGCATCCACACCGATGCTGCGCGCCCGATCGCGCCGCGAGGAAATCCTTACCAGCGCTGTCGAACTGCTGTCCGAACGCGGCTTCGCCGGCGTCAGCATGGACGACATCGGTGCCGTCGTCGGCGTCGTCGGTCCTGCTCTCTACAAATACTTCCCGAGCAAGGCTGACATCCTCGCCGCGGTGCTGGTGCGCGGCGACGAGTGGTTACGGCAAGACCTCAACCGGGTGTTCGCTCAGGCCGGTGGCCCCGAGCGCGCGATGACCGAATTGGTACGCGTCTACAACGCGCTCGCCTACGACAATCCGCACCTGGCCCGAGTCCTGGTCTCGGAAGCACATCACCTGACCGAGGCCGCCTACCATCAGGTCAGGGCCGCCCAGCATGTCTACCTCGACGAATGGGTGCATCTGTTGCGGCAGGTGCACGGCGACTGGACCCCGATCGAGGCCCGAATCCGGGTTCACGCAGTCCAGATGCTGATCAACGACATTGCCGTGGATTCCCAGGTACGCGACTACGACGCGACTCCGGACACCACATTCGCGATGGCCAGTGCGGTACTGGATCTGCGCGAGGCCGCCTGAGACCGGTCGGATCCCCGCGCTGCGGACCAGCGGAACACCAGCGACACAACCGTTTTCGGCCTGAACGGGCGTATGCGCGACGTGATGTGTGCGGTACGGGCGTGCGCAAGCCGGTAATGCGCGCAGCCGGTGCTCGCGCATTTCCGATCGTCCGTCGCTAGCCATTGACAGTTAGGCTAGATTCACTTACGGTCAGGCCTAAGGTTCCTCAGGTGCAAGGAGAGCAGCATGTCGACCATCGGACTGGGGCTCGGGCCGACTCTCGGATGTTCCGCTCACTCGCAGATGCGAGTGCAACCTGCTTCTGATGGCCATGGCGCACAGCGGAGTCGCTTCAAAGGCGGCGTTCGTGGCTACGCCACCGCCGGCGTGGTCCTGCTCGGTGCCGGCTTGATCGCCGCTACCGCGACGGTTCCCGGCGCCGTCGGGATCCAGATGCGCGCGGCGCGACTCGCGGCGTCGGATTCGCTGCAACCGGTGATCGACCAGCTACTGCAAACCCATCAGCAGATTCTCGACACCAACGGCGCCTACCCGTTCATCACGGCATTCGACCAGACCACGCTGCCCCAATACGTGCAGACGTTGGGGGTTGTCGCGCTGCAAAATGAGCTGGGCACCCTCAACCAGAGCAATTCGTACGACCCGTTGGTTTTCGCCCCAACCGGATGGAACGCCCCCGCCGCCGACGCGTTCTATCTGAACGCGCCCGCCGCGGACAAGCAATATCTTCTGTACTACGCCGGAGATCAACAGACTTTCACGATGACGGTCCATCCCGGCCCGGGCTCGCAGGACATGAGTTTCCGGCCGCAAACAACGGACTTTCACGTTCCGCACGCCTACAGCTTGTCGGAGTTCACGCCGAACCCCGACGGTAGCTACACAATCGTCATGAGTCCCACTGAGCAGTCGGGAAACTGGATCGACACCAGCGGGTCCGCCGACACGATGATCACCACCGCCGCTGGTGACTGGGGCCTGCCGCACAACACCTTCACCATTGAGCCGGAGACACAGGCGCCGTTTGTCGTCCCGGTGCTCACCGAGGACCAGATTTCGTCGGTGCTGAGCAACGTGATCACGAACATGACAGAGGTGAACAGCGCTCCGGTGAACCACGGGATTCAGCAGGCCCTGAACTCGCTCCCGGAGAACATATTCAGCCCCATCGCCCCGACCTCCGCCGCGCTCGGGCCGGTGCTGCCGGGCCAACTGACCAGTTTCAGTCATTTCGCCCTCGAGCCAGATCAGGCGCTCATCGTCAAGGTTCCCGACGTAGCCTCTACCTACGCCAGCATGCAGGCGTTCAACGCGTGGGCGGTGAATCTTCCCGCCACGACCGCGACGGGCAGCCTCAACGACGTCCAAGCCTTCCACGATCCCGACGGCTACACCTATTACGTTGTCAGCAGCCAAGACCCCGGCGTCGCGAACTGGATCGATGCCTCGGGTAATGACGACGGCATCCTTGCCATTCGGTGGCAGGGTGCAACGGGCACGATTCCGAACATCCCCATCCAGGCCGAGGTCGTCAATGTCGCCGACGTCAAGGGTGAGATCGGCAACCTGCTGCCGGCGGACACACCTCTGGTTACCGCCGCGGAGCGTGCGGCCGACATCCAGGAGCGCATGTTCGAATACGACTACGCCCGCGACCAGAGTTACACCTCGGGTTGGGTCACGAATAACCTCGAGGTCGACCAGCTCAAGAACGCGATTGGCGTCGACCAATTCACCGCGGCGTTCGGCGGCCAAACCGACGTGCCATCGGTGCTGGACCGGATGACCGATCCGACACTGGTTCCCAGCCTGGACGCCGTCGCACACGACATGTTCGCCAACCCACAGGGCGCTTTGTCGGCGATCGTGCAGAATTTCCCGCTCCTGGTCAAAGACATGCAGCTGCCGATGGTTCTGGCCGCGTTGCGTCTCGACCTGTTCCTCGGGCAGGCTCCCGAGGCGAGCACGCTGGACACGATCCTGAGCCAGACATTCTCGGATCCGGCTACCGGCATCACGGCCGGCTTCCTGAACGCGCGCGACGACTTGGCGGTTTCGCTCATGAATGCCGGCAGCTACTCCCCCGTCACATCGAGCGACTTCATGTCCTCCTGGGATGAACTCGCCCAGTTCGAGCAATCGGTGTCACAAATGCTTTGGTCGGGACTCGAATACGCATTCGGTGCGCCCGGCTCGGTCGGTTCTGCGCTGGATCTAGGCGACATCGCAGCACTGGGCGCTGACCTGGGCGCCTAGCCGGCTGCCGCGGCCCGCCGGTATCAGCGCTCGGTGGTGTTGAGCAGGGCCATGAAGCCGTAATCCATGTGCAGCTGTTGGTGGCAATGCAGCAGGGACAGGCCGGGCTGGTCCGCAGTGAAGTCGAAGGCGAGCTCTTGGTAGCCGCCGAGCATGACGACATCTTTGTGCAGCCCGGCTGTCGGACTGCCGGCGATGTGGGTGATTTCGAAGGTGTGCCGGTGCAGGTGGATGGGATGGATGTCGTCGGTGGCGTTGCGTAACCGCAGCCGATAGCGGCGGCCGTGGGTGAGATCGAATTGCGGTGTGTGGGAATCCATGTCGTAGGCGTTGCCGTTGAGCGTCCAGATGTTGAAGCCGTCGTGTTCGGCGTTGCGCTTTTCGATCAGCAGCTCGATCGTTTCGTCGGGGGCCACGGCTGGTCCGCCTGATGCGGCAAAGATCCGGTAGTCCCAGGTGAAGGTGGGCGGCGGCACCCATTGCGGTTCCCCGCCGCGTCCGGCGTACTCGACCGTGACACCCATGCCCTGGTCGCGGTCGTCATCGGAGAGATCACCGAGTACCCACACTCCCGGGTTGGTCATGTGCACGATCGCCGAGACGCGCTCGGCGGCACCAAGCCACAACACGGGTACGGCTGCCGGATTGGGCACCGGGTTGCCGTCGAGTGCCATCACGGTGAAGGTGTGCCCCGGCAGGGCCAGACTGCGGTTATCGGTGGCGCTGCCGTTGAGGACGTGCAGCAGCACGCGTTGTCCTTCGCTGACTTTGATCGGGTCACCGTGGCCCAGCATGCGGCCGTTGACGCTGAAGGCCTGATAACCCACCTCGAACCCGTGCGGCTTACCCGCCGCAAGCGACGCGGCCATCGCCTTCTCGCCCCGGTCGCGCAATTCAGGGATGGGCTCGCCGGCGACGAAGCCGGCGTCCATATCGCCCGAGGTGCTGAGGGTCGGCTCGAATTCCTTGAGGGTCAGGAAAATCTCCTGGTCGTACTCCCCCGGATTACGTTTGGGCTCGATGTAGACCGGTCCGACCAGCCCGTTGTACTGCCCCAGACTCAGATCAGCCCCCGGCACCAGATGGGTGTGGTAGAAGCGGAACCCCGACGGTCCCGGCGTGAACGTGATCCGCCGCATGCCGTGTGCAGGAATGTAGGGGGTCCCTTCCTCCGCCGAGCCGTCGACGTCCACCGGCAGAGTTTGGCCATGCCAATGCAGCTGCTCTGGCGTGTCGGTGTCGTTGTGGACGGCAATTACGGCCTGTCTACCTTCGGTCAATCGCAGCAGTGGCCCGGGAAACTGTCCGTTGTACAGCGTTGTCGATACCACCTTGTCGGGGGCAAGCTCCACGAGTCCTTGACCGATGCGCAGCGTGTAATCGGCTGGAACAGCCGACGTCTGACGGCTACACCCAGCCAGTGCCACATCGGTGCTCGCGGTGGCCAGGGCTGCCGCCCCGGCTGCGCTCAAGGCCAAGAATCGACGCCGGTCGAGCCGCATCGCAGATCAGCCGACGGCAGCCCGGACGTCGCGACCGATGACGACCGGAAGCGCTCGGTGTCCTCGGAGGACCGGGCTGGCGATCCTGGTTGGATTTCCGGAGCGGGTCAGGTCTGGCAGTCGGCGCGCAAGTGATTCGATCGCCGCCCGACTCTCCATGCGGGCGAGCGCGTTTCCCAGGCAAAAGTGGATTCCAGATCCAAACGCGATGTGGTCACCCGTCTTTCGGTCGAGGCGGAACTCATCCGGCTCATCCCAGTGGCGAGGATCCCGGTTCGCCGAAGCGATCAGGGGAAGCACTCTGGCACCGGCAGGAATGGTGGCGTCACCGATCGTGATGTCGGTGGTGGCGATTCGGAGCAAACCCTGCCCTGGACCGTCGAAGCGCAGGGTCTCTTCTACCGCGGCCGCCGCCAACGACGGCTCAGCCACGATCTGCTGCCACACCTGCGGGCGGTCCAGCATCGCCAGCATCGCATTGGAGATCAGGTTGGTGGTTGTCTCGTTGCCGGCGACCAACAGCAGGACACAGAAGTTGATGAGTTCGGCCAGGCTCAGTGCCTCGGTATCGCGGTCACCCGCCACCAGCAGACTGATCAGGTCGTCACCCGGGTTGCGCCGGCGCTTCCGTACCGTGCGGGCGAAGAACAGCGAGATTTCCACCGCGCTGGAGAGCAGTTTGGCCTTGCTGCCGTCGGTCAGTAGACCGTTGACCAGGTTATCCGACCAGCGTTTGAAGTCGTCGTGGCGATCGGTCGGGATCCCCATCATCTCGGCGATCACAATCGTGGGCAGCGGGGATGCCAGCTCGCGCACGAGATCAACCGGTGCCCCGTCGGCTTTGGCGGCGATGTCATCGACCAGGCGTTGGGCGATCTCCCAGATCTGCGTTTCCCATTCGGCGATCCGTCGGGGGGTGAATGCGCGACTTACCTTACGGCGCAACTGGGTATGGTCCGGCGGATCGCTGGTGAGCAACGAACGGATCGGCGCAATGCTGCCCAGGACGTGGATGAGCAGGCTCGGTAGCTTCATGGTCGGGTTGAACGGGTTGTCGGCGAATCGCGACGCGTTGCCCAGATCTGAGGAGAATCGGCCGGCGTCCCGTACAGCGACCGCGACGTCATCATGGCGACTGAGGATCCACAGGTCCGGGTCGGTGCTGTGATACAACGGATGCTCGTCACGCAGCCACGCGTAGTGCTGGTACGGATCCACGATGAGAGCCGGGTCATTCAGGTCGAAATGTGTCGGTGTCATGACGTTGTTCCGATCGCGTTCATCAGGGTGCGTACCCATTGCCGGACAAAGCGGTCCTCGTCGATTCCGAACGGACGGTCATCGTGGATATAGGAGGCGATCCAGTAGTTTTCGATAGCACCGAGCCAGATCGAGGTGATCGCTTCGAAGTCCCGCTCGGACGAACCTTCATCCGGTGACTTGTCCTGCAGCCACTTGGCGAGGAACTCATGGGACCGGTCGAACAGCCGGTCCCGGACGGTTGCCATCACATCGGGGAACCGGTCCCCTTCTTTGGCCATCACCCGGATCAGATCTCGCCAGTTGGTCATCAGCACAAGCGAGCCCCGCGCCACCAAGGTCAACTCAGCCTCGAGATTGCCCAGCGACAGCATCGGTGCGAGCGTCAGGCTGATATCGGCGGTCTGAATGGCCCGTTCGACGGCGGCGGCCATGACCTGTTCCTTGGACCCGAAATGGGTGTACAGCGCACCCGAACGCGGAGAGAGTCCGGCCGCCTCTTCGATCGACCCGACCGATGTGCCGGCGTAGCCGTGCTCGGCGAACAATCGCAGCGCTTCATCGAGGATGCGGTCCCGCGTGCTGTCGACCACCGGACTCTCCAATCGAGTGATTGCTAAAACCAACCATATGCTTACTCCGCTGAGCTGACAAGACCTCCGGCCGACCGTCACCGCGGAGGCTTGCAGGAACGCCCGGTGTCCCGATCAGGTCATGCCAGACTGTCAGGGATTCATGCCGGGGTGCCGGGACGAAAGGAGCAGGTGTTGCCTGAGACGCTGGGTGATGAGGTGGTGGCTCCGGTGTTGCCCGGCGGTGCGGTGTTGCCGTTCCCGCCGGCCGGATCGGGCAGTGTCGCGGGGCGCACCTTGCAGGAGTCGACCTACAGCCCGCGGGCGGTGCAGAAACGGCTGCACGCCGAGGCGCCCAATGTCGTGATCGTGCTGATCGACGATGCCGGCCCTGGCCTACCGTCGACGTTCGGTGGTGAGGTCGCCACTGCCACCCTCGACCGGATCTGCGCGCAGGGCGTGTCCTACAACCGGTTCCACACCACGGCGATGTGCTCGCCGACCCGGGCGTCGTTGCTGACCGGACGCAATCACCATGAGATCGGCAACGGACAGATCGCGGAGCTGGCCAACGACTGGGACGGCTATGCCGGCAAGATTCCGGCCTCGAGTGCCACCGTTGCCGAGGTGCTCAAGCAGTACGGTTACGCGACGTCGGCGTTCGGAAAGTGGCACAACACCCCCGCGGAGGAAACCACCGCCGCCGGGCCGTTCGAAAACTGGCCCACCGGGCTGGGCTTCGAATACTTCTACGGATTCCTGGCGGGCGAGGCATCCCAGTACGAGCCGCACCTGGTGCGCAACACCACCGTAGTCGCCCCGACCAAAACTCCCGACGAGGGCTATCACCTGTCCGAGGATCTCGCCGACGACGCCATCTCCTGGTTGCGGCGGCACAAAGCGTTCAACGCCGATAAGCCGTTCTTCATGTATTGGGCGAGCGGCTGCCTGCACGGCCCGCACCACATCATGAAGGAATGGGCCGACAAGTACGTCGGAAAATTCGACGACGGTTGGGATGCCTACCGGGAGCGGGTGTTCGAGCGCGCCAAAACCAAAGGTTGGATCCCGCAGGATTGCGCGCTGACCGCACGCGATGACGCCCTGACAGCCTGGGACGACATCCCCGAAGATGAAAAGCCGTTCCAGCGCCGCCTGATGGAGGTCGCTGCCGGCTACGCCGAACACGTCGATGTCCAGGTCGGCCGCATCGCCGATGAGCTGGAAACCCTGGGCTATGCCGACAACACGCTGTTCTTCTACATCTGGGGCGACAACGGCTCCTCGGGTGAAGGGCAGAACGGCACGATCTCGGAACTGCTGGCGCAAAACGGGATTCCCACCACCGTGCGCCAGCACATCGACGCACTCGATGCGCTCGGCGGACTGGATGTGTTGGGATCTCCGTTGGTCGACAACCAGTACCACGCCGGATGGGCTTGGGCCGGCTCCACCCCGTACAAGGGCATGAAACTACTGGCGTCGCATCTGGGCGGGACGCGCAACCCGATGGTGGTGCGCTGGCCGGCCAAGATCACTGCGGACCCCGCACCGCGGGAGGTGTTCCTGCACTGCAACGACGTTGTACCGACCATCTATGAGGTCGTCGGTATCGAAGCTCCGCGGGTGGTCCACGGAGAGCCTCAAATGCCTTTGGCAGGAGCGAGTTTCGCGCGCACGCTGGCCGACCGCGGTGCCCCCGGCGGCAAAAAGACGCAGTACTTCGAGATCATGGGCAGCCGAGCCATCTACCACGACGGATGGATGGCGTCGGCTCGCGGCCCGCGCCTCCCCTGGGTGCCCGGCCAGCCCGACGGTATCGCGACCTGGACCCCGGATGGCGATGCGTGGGAGCTCTACCACCTCGACGAGGACTGGGCGCAGGCTGAGGATCTGGCTGAGCAGCTGCCGGAGAAGCTCGCGCAGATGCGGGAGATGTTCATGGTCGAGGCGGCCCGTAATGCGGTGCTGCCCATCGGCGGCGGGCTGTGGGTGCCGGTCTATCACCCCGAGCTGCGCATCGCCCCGCCCTACACCGAGTGGGAGTTCACCGGCGAGACGGTGCGGATGCCCGAATTCTGCGCGCCCGCGCTCGGCAACAAGAACAATGTCGTCACCATCGACGTCGAGATCCCCTCCGGCGCGAACGGGGTGCTGTATGCCCTGGGCTCCGGGGCCGGTGGGTTGACGTGTTACTTCGACGAGGGATATCTCTGCTACGAGTACAACCTGTTCATCCTGTCGCGCACCAAGATCCGCTCGGCGAACAAAGTTCCGGCGGGGCGTGCCACCGTAACGGTGACCACGCAGTATGCCGAACCGCGTCCAGCCGGACCCCTCGACATCACCGTCGCGGTCAACGAGGAGACCGTTGCCGACGGACAGGTTCCGATCAGCGCACCGCTGCTGTTCACCGCCAACGACTGCCTGGACATCGGAACGTGCCTGGGCTCCCCGGTATCCCTGGACTACCGTGCCCGCGCGCCGTTCCCGTTCGAGGGGCGCATCCACCGGGTACGCGTCGCCTACACCTAGATCCGCCCGACCGGATCAGGGACCGCAGTGGCCACCGCGCCGCCAGCACGGGCGGCGACGTAGCGATCCAGCGACCAGGTTCCGGCGCCGACCAGCAGCAGGAAGACGCTGCCACACAGCTGGGCGATATCCAGCCGGGCCTCGTGCAGGAAATCCCACCATCCGTGTTCGGACTTGAACAGCGGTGCGCCCGCCCACAGGATCGGGAACTTCGTGATCAGCAGCGCACCGAGCATGTCGACGATCATCGGGACCGTCGCAAGCCGGGTCAACAGACCCGCTAAAAGTAATAGTCCGCAGACGATCTCGAAGACACCGTCCAGGTTGGCGAAGAACTCGGCCGCCCGAATGCCGGCTTTCGCGAATCGTCCGCTTCCCAGGGACTGCGGGCGCACGAACTTCAGGATTCCCTCCCCGAGGAAAACCACCCCGACATAGAACCGGATCAGCAGCACCGCCGGCGGTGCGCTGGTCCGGCAGGATCGTTGAAGCCACGCCGGGATCGCGGACATGGTCATGGCCGACATCTCCGATCAGTCAGGTCTGTGATTGCGTGCCGTGCAGACGCCTGTATCTACGCCGCCGCCGACACCACGGTTCACCGTCACAAATGTGAAGCACATCACATCCTGAAATGCGGTGTGCCGGCGCGGCGCGGGCACACCGCACCCCCCTCACACCGGGCACAGGGCTGACCGAGGGGCGGAAGGGCTACGCGGCGCGCCCGACCTGAATCGTGCCGTCGGCCCTCAGTCGGGTCGGGTGCACCGGCACCGTCACCGCCGGGTCGTCCAGACAACTCCCGTCGTCGAGAGCGAATGCTTGCTTCTTGATCGGCGACTGCACGGCGGCGCGGCCGGCCCGGTCGCCGACAATGCCGCGCGACAACACGGCCGCGCCGGAGAAGGGGTCGACGTTACCCAGGGCGCGCAGCGTCCCGTCGTCGAGGCGGAACAATGCGGCCTGGGAGCCGTCGTCGAGCAGCACTGCGACACCGCGGCCGGGAATCAGATGGTCATAGCTGCACGCCACGGTCCACACCTGGCCTGAGGAAACCTGCACATCGTTGCGATCGTCCAGCAGCGTCATGACCTCTCCTCTGTTGAAGGCTATGCCACGAGGCTAGGAAGGCGATGTTGCCGCGATGTAACACCAACTTGCGGAACAGCTGTGCGGCTCTGCCAAAACCGTTGTGAGACCGCACCTACCGTGACGGGACAGTGTGATCTTGATCGCACTGGGTGGTCGCGGGCCCGACGGTCACGTGATGGGAAACCGCTCGGTGATGGCGCGGGCGACTTCGATGTAGAACGGGATTCCGACCGTCACGTTGTAGGTAAACGTCAGCCCCAGCGACGCGGCCAGCGGCAGCGCGGGACTGGCTTCGGGTATTGCCAACCGTTGCACCGCCGGGACCGCGATGTAGGACGCCGCCCCGCACAACACCGCGAACAGGATGTAGCTGCCTGGTTGAAAGTGGGTGTGGGTGAGGTAGGCGTAGCTGTGCGCGACGGCTATACCCAGAGTCGCGAACAGGTTCGGGGCCAAAAGCCCGAAGATGATGAAGCCGCGGCCCGCGGCCTTGACGTCTTTGAGATGACGGGACGCGGTCATTCCCATCTCCAGGAGAAACAAGCACAGGGCGCCTTGGAATGCACCCACGAAGACGGTGTCCGCGTCGTGGGTGACCTTCTCTCCCTGCAGGCCGCCGATGAAGCCGACCGCGATGCCGCCCAACAACAGATACACACCCGGATTGAGCAGCACTTCGCGCAGCAAGGTCGCGGTGCCGGTGGCCCGGGTGGCGGATTGCCGAGGATGCTCCCGCCGCTCCAGCGACATCTCCAACTCTTCGAGTTCGCGCTCGCATTCGGCGTCGAGATGCTGTCCGAGTCCGGGCTGGGTGGCAGCACCTGGTCCGAGTTTGGCCATCCCGTTGTAGCCGCGCTCATCGGGCATGAATCCCGACGCGTCCATCCCGCTATGCCGCAGCCGTGCCACCAGATACAGCGCCACCAGACAGCCGGGCATCTCCATCACAGCGAGCATCACCGGCATATAACCGTCGAACACCATCCCCACGGTGGCCAGCACACCGATACAGGTGGCGAAGGTTCCGGCCGAGTCGGATCCGTAATAGCCCGCGACGGTGGCCCTGTCGATGCGGCGCATCGTGGTCAACCGGCGCAGCAGTTGGTAGGCGAGCAGGCCGATCGTGAAGTTCAACAGGAAGCCCAACACGATGAACCCGGCCACACCCACGATGGTGGAGGGGTCGACGGTGGCCAGTTGTTCGCCACCGTGCCAACCGATCGCCAACAGGAGGTAGAGCGTGAGGCCCTGGTAGATCACGTACGGGAACTCGAACTGCACCTTCAGGATCGGGATGAAGAACCCGAGGTAGAAGAACAGCAGCAGCGGCTGGAACAAGTTGTGGCGGAAATTCTCCCAGAAATCCAGCAGCATCAGCATCTCCCTTCGGCATCGTCGCCGAGAGCTGTGAGTGGTTCGATGGCCGCCGCTGCCGGCCGCCCGATGCGGACTGACGGTGCCTTAGAGGTCATTGCCGGCATAGGACTGGTTGAAGCTTTTGTTGGTCAGCGGGAAGTCCGGAACGATGGTGTCGGCCATCGCGACTGGCAGCGCGGGCCAGTTGAACCAGGAGGGGTCGACGATCCTGGCGCGGCTGATTCGCCCGTCGGCGCCGAGTTCGACGCGGTGCACAATGGTGCCGCGCCAGCCTTCGACAATGCCGACACCGCTGATCGCCACCCCCACTGCCGGTGCCGGAGCGGCGTATTCGATTGCACCGGTGTGGGAAGCGATCAACTGTCCGGCCAGCTCGGCGGCCGCGGCGAACTCATCGCGGCGCACCAGATAACGGGCCAACACATCCCCGCCCGGGTGCGTGACTTCGGTGACCGGCAGCGCTGCGGTGGGATGCTCGAGGCGGGCATCGCAGCCCAACCCGCTGCCACGGGCCACATAACCCAGGCAGCCCAACGCGCGCGCATCCTCGCTGCGCAGCACCGAGGTGCCCGCGAACCGCTCATGGACCATCGTGTTGGCCAGAGTCAGCTCGGCCACCTCGGCGAGATCGAGGGCGATCGAGCGCAGCTCCCCCGGGTCCGGCAGCGCGCGCAGTGTGATGCCGCCGGGCCGGATGGCGTTGCGAAGCAACCGGTGACCGGTGACGGCCTCATTGAGCCGCAGCAGCCGTTCCCGGATCCGCT
Source organism: Mycobacterium sp. NGS50 (assembly GCF_059812545.1). Lineage (NCBI taxonomy): Bacteria > Bacillati > Actinomycetota > Actinomycetes > Mycobacteriales > Mycobacteriaceae > Mycobacterium > Mycobacterium sp. NGS50. Next base: position 135,801 of record NZ_JCALCW010000009.1, on the reverse strand, counting down.
GGGCATGGGAATTGGCCAGCCCGAACCCGACGTCGTTGGCCAGGGCGCCCAGATCGGCGGCGTGGTTGTAGAGCCGTTCGAGTTCGACCAGCAGGGCTCGCAGCCGGTGCACCGCATCGGGCAGTACGAGGCCCAGCGCGTCTTCGATTGCCAGGCTGTGCGCGAGCGCGTGGCCCGCCGCAGTGTCGCCGCTGATGCGCTCGGCGAGGCCGACGGCGTCGGTGGCCGTGCGGCCGTGGAAGAGTTTCTCGATGCCACGGTGCACGAACCAGAGCCGGGCCTTGAGGCGCAGCACGGTTTCGCCGGCCACCGAGAAGCGGAAGTGGCCGGGTTCGATCAGCCCGGCGTGGACGGGACCGACCGGGATTTCGTAGACCCCGGGCCCTTCAACGGTCAGGAACGGGAACTTATCGGGTGCTTCGAAGCGCGCCGGCGGCGTGGCGTCTCGACGCATCGGATGCCAGTGTTGCGGCCAGTGGCCGTGGCGGACCAGACGCCGCGGTTTGGGATGGCCGACCAGCTCGACACCGAACAGGTCGGCCATCTCGCGTTCGAACCGTCCGGCTGGAAATGACAGGTGCGCCAGTGATCGCAGCGAGGGTTTATCGCGGGGTACCGAAATTTCCAGTTCGATCCGGCGATCGGGGTAGCCCGCCAAGAACAGGTAGACGATGCGCAGCTCAGCGCCGTCGTCGTGTGCGGCGACCAACCCGAGCCGGAACCCGCCGTCCAACAGTTCCCCGGCGCGGTGGGCCAGGTCGGTCTGGGAAACCTGACACTGCTGCCGGTTCACGGGTGAACCCCGAGATGTGTTGCAGCGGTGGTGAACAGGCCGGTCAACGGGCCCGCGGTGATTCCGAGCACCGTGGCTGCGGCGGCTCCGGCGAGCAGGGCTCCGGCGACGCTTGCCGGGGTGGAAATCGCCGGCGCCGCACCGTTCGCGGGGCCCAGCAGCATCCGGCCGGAGTTGCGGACCAGTGCGGCGAAGGCGACCGCGATCAGCAGCATGGCGGCAGCGAGCACCCACGCCAGGTGTGCGTCGGCGAGTGAGCGGGCGATCGCTAGCTCGCTGGCGAACATCGCGAACGGCGGAAGCCCCAGCAACACCAGCAGCCCGACCACAAAGGTGCCGCCCACCAACCGCGAACGCCCCACCACGGCGGTGATGTCTGCGATGGCCGTCGAACGGTGCGCGGCCTGCAGTTGTCCACCGGCCAGAAACAGCACGGTCTTTCCGACGCCGTGAGCCAGGACGTGCAGCAGCAGCGCGGCGATCGCCAGGGTGGTCCCGACTGCGGCCGCGATAGCCAGCAGGCCCATATTCTCCATCGACGAATAGGCCAGCATTCGTTTGACGTCGCCGGTCACGACGAGCATCAATGCCGCGATTGTCAAGGTGGCCAACCCGACCACCAGCAGACCCGTGCGCAGGAAGGCGGGGCCTGCGGCGACGTCGATGATCGGCTTGAGCCGGATCAGCGCGGAGAACGCCACCGACAACAGCACTCCGCTCATCAGTGCCGACACCGGTGCGGGCGCTTGACTGTGAGCGTCAGCGAGCCAGGTGTGAAACGGGAACAAGCCGGCCTTGGCTCCGTATCCGATCAACAGCAGCCCACCGGCGAGTCGGGCAACTCCCGGGTCCAGGCTGCCGGCGCGGCCGGTGAGCACGTCCAGGTTCAGTGCGCTGGCCGAAGGGGCGCCGCCATGCCGCGCGGCGAAGTACAGCAGCACGGTACCGAGCAGCGCTACCGCGATGCCGACCGAGCAGATCACCACGTACTTCCATGTCGCTTCCAGCGCGGTGCGGGTGCGGTGATGTCCCACCAGGAATGCGGTGACGACGGTGGTGGCCTCGATGGCCACCCAGATCACACCGATGTTGTTGGCGCACACCGCCAGAACCATGGCAGCCAGAAACGCGGGCGTCAGCACCCCGTACAGTCGGGCGCCGCCGGTGTCGGTGTGGCCGCTGGTCAATTCGGCATCGATGTAGCCGATGCCGGCCCACGTCGCCAGCGTCCCGACGATCCCGATCACGATCAGCATGACGGCGGTGAGCGCATCGCAACGCAGTACCCCGCCCAGGGACAGCTGCACCCCGGAGCCGACGCGAAGTGCCGCCAGCACACCGCAGGCCAACACCACCACCGTGGCTGCCACGGTGAGCGCGGCGGTCGGCCGCCGCCAGCCGAGGATCAGGTTGACGATGGCCGCCATCATCGGAGCGGCGATCGCGGTGAGCAGCAATGCGGTCATCAGTCGTGTAGCTCCTGCAGCGCGTCGAGGTCGGCCCCGCCGAAGATATGGCGCAACTGACCGGTCAGGACTCCGATGACGATCACCGCGAACAGCAGATCCAACGACGCGCCGAGTTCGACGGTCAGCGGCACGCCGGAGGTCAGCAGAAACGCGGTTGCGGTGATCCCGTTGTCCAGCAGGAGGAATCCGGCTGCCTGTGAGATCGCGTGCCGGCGGGTGGCCATCACGAACAGGGCGATCAGCACGACGGCGATCGCGGCGGGAACGGCGGTGGCTGATGCGCTCGGGTCCAGGTGGGTCAGCGGCTGGCTGACGGCGAACGCCGCCACGCTCAGCCCGGCGGTGATCAGCAGCGAGCTGGCGGTGTTCACCAGCGGGGTCGCCTCGCGCTGGTTGGGCGGCTCACCGCGGACGGCCCGGGCCAGCAGCCAGGGCAGCGCCACCGCCCGTAACGCCAGCACCGCGACACCCAGGCCGATCAGTTCGAGGTCGCCGTCATGCAGGCCGCGCAGCATCGGAATGGCCGCCAACGCAACGCCTTGCCAAGCCAGCAACCGCACGATGGCGGGTAGGTCGCGTCGCCAGACCATCAGGACGGCCGCCAGCATAAGTCCACCCGCGGCGAAGTCGATCAGTGCGGCGAAGTCGGGGCCGGCCATGGTGGTCACCCCTGCGCCCGAAAGAAGTTGGCAGCGCTGACCGCCAACAGCGCCAGTACAAACGATCCGGCCAGCAGCTCGGGTACCCGGAACAACCGGAGCTTGGCCAGGAACACTTCAGCCGTGGCCAGCGCCGCCGCCAGGGCGGCCACTTTGACGATGATCACGGCGACCCCGATCAGCAGCTCGGCAGCAGTGGGCCGCGTCCCGGCAATCCCCCACGGCAGGAACAGGTTCGCCAGCAGCGCCAGCAACACGGTCAGCCGCATTCCGGCCGCCCATTCCACCAGCGCCAGCCGCGGACCCGCGTACTCCAGCACCATCGCCTCATGCACCATGGTCAGTTCCAGGTGGGTGGCCGGGTTGTCGACCGGCAGTCGCCCGGTCTCGGCGACGATGACGATCGCCAACGCGGCGAAGGCCAGCACCCCGGCCAGCGTGGCCACCTGGTCCGGGTGTGCGGTCGTGGTGGCCACCAGGGCGCCGAGGTTGGCCGACCCGGTCGGGATCGACAGCGCGAACACGGCCATCAGGATGGTGGGCTCCACCAGGGCGGCGATGGTGATTTCGCGGCTGGAACCCATGCCGCCGAACGACGTTCCCGTGTCGATGCCGGCCAACGTCAACGCGACGGTGCCCAGGAACAGCAGCCCGACCACGGCGAACAGATCGGCGGCCGGATCCAGCGGGGACCCGGTGGCCACCAGCGGCGCGATCGCGACGATGAGCAGTGTGCTGCCGGCGATGATGGCCGGCGCCGCGGCGAACACGACGGTGGTGCCGGCCGGGTTGATCTGTTGTTTTCCGAGCTGCTTGCGGATATCCCGCCACGGCTGCAGCAACCCGGCTCCGGCACGGCCCTCCCAACGGGCCCGCACCTGCCGGGTCAGGCCGATCACCACCGGGGCGCCGAACATGACCGCCCCGATCTGTGCCGCACCGGCCACATATGACATGACGTTCACCGCGCCACCACCAGGACCGTCACCACACCCAGTGCGCCGTACGCCAAATAGAGGTGCACACTGCCGGTGTGGGCGCGCCGCATCAGGCCTGCCGCCGACTGGACCGCCCCGACAACAGGTGCGTACAGCCACCGCTCGGTCACATCGCCGATCCTGGAGCGGTAGACGATCCTGTCGGCCAGATAGCGAGACTCGGCGGTATGGGTGACATCGACATCGATGTCAGGGCGCAGCACGTCGTCGAATACCCGCTGCAGCGGCTCGGCGAAGGATGTGGCGGTGTACTGCATGCGGGCGGTGAGATCGTCTGCACCGCAGGCCCATAACGGCAATGCTGCGGGCGCCGGGCGGCGTCGCGAACGCCATCGCGCCAGCCCGGCGGCGGCCAGTGCCGCGACGACGACGCCGACCGCGATCACCGCCGGTGCGATCGATCCCGGTAGTCCCGGTAGCCGCACCATGGCGCCCAACCCCGCGTAGTCGACGGACTGGGCGGCCGGCAGCGTCCGCAATGCATCCGCCAGGATCGGCGCGACGGCCGACGGTGCCACTGCCAGAACCACGCAGGCCAGTGCCGGGGCCAGCATGCCGGCCACCATGGCGGGTGGTGCTTCGTCCGCGGCGGCGGCCTGCTCCGAACGGGCGCGCGCCAGAAATCCGATGCCCCACGCCTTGACCATTGCCGCCACGCTCAAGCCGGTGGCCAGGGCGACGGTACCCAGTGCGGCCGGCGCCGTCAGCGCCAGCAGCGTGTCGTGGCCGGGCGGGGCGTGGATCAAGGCCTGGATGAGCAGCCACTCCCCCACGAAGCCCGCCCCCAGCGGTAACCCGCACGCCCCGAGGGCAGCCACCCCGAACAGCGTGGTGGTCACCGGCATCCGCCGGGCCAGCCCGCCGAGCCGGTCGAGATCGCGCAGCCCGGTCGACGCCAACACCGAACCCGCCGCCAGGAAGCCGAGGCTCTTGAACGCGGCATGCGCGATGACGTGCAGCAGCGCCGCCGCGGCGGCCACGGTCGCCGGGGCGTGTGCGCCCGAACCGGCGAACAGGGTGGCCGCGCCCAACGCGAGGCTGATCAGGCCCATGTTCTCGGTCGTCGAGAATGCCAGCAGCCGTTTGAGATCCGTCGCCACCGAAGCCTGCATCACGCCGTAGAGGGCGGATACACCGCCGACGATCAGCAGGGTGAGCCCCCACCAGCGTGGGCCCGGGCCCAGCAGCTGCAGATCGATGCGGATGATGCCGTAGATCCCCAGATTGACCATCGCCGCGCTCATCAATGCCGACACCGGACTGGGTGCCTCCGGATGCGCGCGTGGCAGCCAGATGTGTAGCGGCACCAGCCCGGCCTTGGATCCGAAGCCGGCCAGCGTCAGTACGAACACGACGGTGCGTAGGTTGTCGGGCACCGGACCGAGGTCAGCGAACCGATCCGCTCCGCCGGCAGCTGCGAGCGCCACCATCGCGATCAGAATGCAGACGAAGCCGAGCTGCGTCATTACCGCGTACACGAATCCGGCGGCACGAACCTGTGGGCGGGTGTGGTCGGTCAGCACCAAGATCAGCGAGGTCACCGCCATCAGTTCCCACGCCCACAGGAAAGTCGTCGCCGACGCCGCCGCCGGCACCGTGAGCATCGCCGCTACGAATAGCGGCAGGATCAGCAGCTGCAGAGCACCGAAATGTCCGCGCCGCGCGTAGCCGATCACATAGATGCCGGCCGCGACCGATACCGCGCCGGTCAGTGCCATGAACAGGCCACCAAGCGCGTCGAGGCTCAGCTGCACCCCGCTCAGCGGAAGCAGCCAGCCGATACGCACCGACGGCGCGGCACCCGACACACCCGCCAGTCCCGTTGCGACCCCGACCGCGCCGATGGCCGCCGTCGCGATCCCGGTAGCCAGCGGGCCAAACCCGTTGCGGGGAGTAATCTCCGGCGCTGCGGCCGGTGCCAGCGCTGTGCTCATTTCCCGGTGACCGATCGCAGCGCCGCGACGATCTGGGCGGGTGTCGGTGGGCATCCCGGGATCTCGACGTCGACGGGGACGACTTCGCCGACGGCGCCGACCACGCCGTAGGCGTCCTGGAACACGCCACGGTTCAACGCGCAGTCTCCACACGCGACCACCACCCGCGGTCGCGGTGTCGCCTCGAGCGTGTTGCGCAAGGGCCCCGCCATGTTCCGCGTCACCACCCCGGTCACCAGCAGGGCATCGGCGTGCCGCGGTGAGGCCACCAGCCGTGCACCGAACCGTTCCGCGTCGTAGACCGGCCCGAACGCTCCGGAGATCTCCACCTCGCAGCCGTTGCACGATCCGGCGTCGACGTGCCGGATCTGCAGCGAACCTCGCACTCCTGCGGGTGGCTCGATTGCGGCGACCGGCGCGGGCTCGGCGGGCTCGACGACCCGGCCGACGCGGACAATCTTGGACAGCCAGCCCCGCATCGCGCTATTCCGCCGCGCTGACGGTGCGCAGATCCTCCAGCACCGCAACGCGGTCGCTGAGCATTCGCGTCAGCACCCGGCGCGCCACCGCCAGCAGCTCGGCGATATCCGGCGACGTGATCGAGTAGATCACCGACGTGCCGTCCTTACGCGCCTGCACGACCCCGGTGCGCCGCAATACGGCCAGCTGCTGCGAGAGGTTGGACGATTCCAGCCCCACCTCCGGCAGCATCTCGCCCACCGCCCAGTCCCGTTCGGAAAGAAGCTCCAGAATCCTGATCCGCGCCGGGTGACCCAGGGTCTTGAAGAACTCGGCCTTGAGTTTGTACAGCGGCTGCGAATCCACACGTACTCCTCAGAACTTGCACACTTATGTGATCAACAAGTTGAAGAATTTATCATCTTGTTGATCGATGCGTACGCGTTCGGCTGGATTCGGCTAGTGATCAGCGGGTTTGCGCCCGCTCACCAGCCCTCGGCCGGGGCGTACGAGATCGCTTTCGAGACGATTGCGCCACGGCGAGCATGCGATCAGGACCGCCGGATCGCTCTTGCGGTTTCGCTGTGCCCTGCGCGGGTAAGTTACGCTGCCCTGGCCTTGGGGGCCGCCCGGGTACTGAAAAGTTAAGGTGCGATGTCGAGACAGTTGACCGATCGGGAGATGCTCAGTGAGCTCGAGCCGATCGCCGAAGCGAACGTCAACCGGCATCTGGCGGTGACAACTGAGTGGCATCCGCACGACTATGTGCCCTGGGATCGTGGTCGCAATTCCGCGCCGTTGGGCGGCGCGTCTTGGTCGCAGGAACACTCGCAACTCAGCGACGTCGCGAAGGCTGCGATGATCACCAACCTGCTCACCGAGGACAACCTGCCCTCCTACCATCGTGAGGCGGCCAAGTACTTCTCTCTCGATAGCGCCTGGGGCACCTGGGTCGGCCGGTGGACCGCCGAGGAAGGCCGCCACGGCATCGTGATTCGCGACTACCTCGTCGTCACCCGCGGCGTGGACCCGGAGGCCCTGGAGCGGGCCCGTTTGGAGCACATGACCAACGGGTTTGCGGCCACCCCCGAGGAAGAGGCACGGCACAAGACCGATTTCTTGCTGTCGGTCGCCTATGTGACGTTTCAGGAGCTTGCCACCCGCGTGAGCCACCGCAACACCGGCAAGGTCTGCAACGACCCGGTCGCAGACCGGATGCTGCAACGCGTTGCCGCCGATGAGAACCTGCACATGATCTTCTACCGGAACATCTGCGGTGCGGCGTTGGACCTTGCGCCCGACCAGGCGATCGAGGCGGTTGCCGATGTGGTCGAAAACTTCCGGATGCCCGGTCAAGGCATGCCCAACTTTCGTCGCAACGGGGTCTTGATGGCCAAGCACGGTATCTACGACCCCCGCCAGCATCTCGACGAAGTCGTGACTCCGAACCTGCGCAAGTGGCGAATCTTCGAACGCGATGACTTCACCGCCCGGGGCGAGCAACGCCGCGAACAGCTCGCGGCTTATCTGGAAGGCCTCGAACGTCAAGTGATCAAGTTCGAGGAACAGCGCGACCGCCGGCTCGCCCGCGAAGATCGCCAACGGGAAGTGCAATTCGTTTAGCGGCCGGTGATCAGCGCATTCGCGCCGTGACCTGGACTTCGACCAGGGCACCGGGTGTGGCGAGTTCGGAGATGCCGACCGCTGTCCACGCCGGGTAGGGCGCGGCGATGAACGTGTCCTTGACCGCGACGAACGCCTCCATATGTGCCTGCAGCCCGACGTGGTAGGTCGTCATCTCGATCACGTCGGCGAAGGTGAGACCTGCCTGCGCGAGCAGTCCGCCGAGGTTCTCGAAGGCCAAGGTGAACTGCGCGGCCGGGTCCTCGGGAACGGTGAGATCCGGATGCAGGCCGATCATGCCCGAGCAACGCAGGTGATCGCCGTCGATGACAGCGGGCGCGAAGTGGTAGGTGTCGTACATCGGCTGCATCCAGGCCGGGATCAGGACCTGCATCGTCGCTCCTTCGGGATTCAGCGCAGTTGGGCGTAGTAGCCGGGATGGTACGGGTCGCCCGGGGTCAGCGACGGGTCGTTGAGCTCGCTGATGTCGTATTTGAAGTCCACCGGGCCGGTCGGCAGCGGCCGGTAGAACATCTTGTCGCCGAAGAAGCGGAACACCAGCGTGTGGCGGTCCGGGCAGTCCGGCGTCACCGGGGCGCCGCCGTGCAGGGCACCGGAGTGGAAGACCAGTGCATCACCGGGCTCCAGGTCCCAGGAGATGACGTCCCAGGACGCCGGGTCTTGGGTGCGCTCGGCCTCGATGTTCGGCAATCGGGGCCAGTCGGTGTCGGTGAACAGCGGACTGGTGTGGTCAGTCGCATTGCCATAACTCGTGCCGTTGTACTGTGGGCCGCGGTGCGAGCCCCGGACCACTTCCAGCACGTTCTTGCGCGGCAGCTTCTCGAAGCTGATCCAAATATTGAGCAGGTGGGGCCCGTTGGCCGGCATGTAGGACGTGTCCTGGTGCCAGGGTGACCGGCCGGCTTTGCCACCCTTCTTGATGAACAGCTCCTCCCCCAGGAACCACACATGCTCGGATCCCCACAGTGACGCCACGAAATCGGCGAGTTGCAACTCCTTGATCGTCGCCAGGTGCACCTCGGCGTTATCCGGGTTGCCGTAATCGTTGAAATGCTCATCGGGTGTGCCCGCGTACGCCAAGCCGTGCTGCGGGCTCGGGTGGGCGATCCCGTAGTCGAATGAATCGCGGACGCGTTGGAGTCGCTCGGGGGTGAACAGGCCCCGGGCGACGATCGCCCCGTCGTCGGCCAGATCCCGCTTCATCTGCTCGGTTACCTGCATGACCTCTACCTCATAACAGTTGTGATGTACCTAACGAGTGTTATGCTGCTCACGTTCGTTGCGTTTGTCAAGACCCGGAGGTGCGGTGATGTCAGTCAATGAAGTCGCCCACGTGCCCACCCGCTTGTCAGCGGCCAACGGCAGCGACCGACGGGCCGAAGTCGTGGATGCGGCGGTGCGGGTCATCGCCCGCGACGGCCTCTCCGGGGCATCGCTTCGCTCGATCGCCCGCGAGATCGGCTACACCACCGGCGTGGTGATGCACTATTTCAAAGACAAGGAAGAGCTGCTGGTGGCGGTCGCCGAAGCGGCGTTCACCCCGTTCGAATATCTGCTGTCGCAAACGGCTCCGCAGAACAGTGCGTACGAAGACCTCCGCCGCCTGTGCGTACTGCCGCTGCCCAGCGACCCCGACAAGGAAGTCCTCTGGCGCATCTATGCGCAGGTCCTCGCCAGTGCCGAGACCGCACCGGCGTTCACCGCGGCCTTCCACGCCCGTTATGGGGAAATCCGGCAGGAGGTTCGCTCGCTGCTGGCCCGCGGCCAGCGCACCGGATCACTGCGGAAGGATTTCGATCCCGGAGTGGAGTGCGACGTGCTCTGCGCGCTTATCGACGGACTGGCGCTGCATGCCGTCAGTGAACCCAACCGGTTTCCGCCGGGCCACCTGGAGGCCGTGGTGCTGCAGCAACTGGAGAAGCTGAGGGCCGGTGGGTAGGCCCACACACGAGTCCGCGATGCGGACGCTGGGCAGGTTTGTCGTCAACCAGGTTCTGCCCCGGGTCGATTCGCGCATGCAGGCCTCCACGCGGCCGTTCGCCAGCCCGCACATCCTTCGCCCCCATCATGATTCGCGACAGTGGTCGTGTGTTCACTACGGTGTGTTCATCCCCGAGCTGCCCGCCCCGTATCGCTACCTCAACACCATGACCCTGATCGGCCCCACCGGGTTGACCGCGTTCGACAACGACTACCTGGCGGCGGCCGACGCTCGCAACACCGCCACCGTGCTGTCGTCCACCGCAAGCGGCGCCCAACATCACTACCGCGCCTACGACGTCGTCGCGGACTGCGAATTCGCCGCCGACGGAAGTCGTTTGGCATGGGGCAGCGACCTGACGATCACCGCCGATTATCCGAACTTCACCGTCGACGCCCGCTACCAGCAGATGCAGACCAACCTCGCGATCGCGACGACACCCCACGTTTCCTGGTTTGTCCGCACGCCGGTCTACGACCACCTGAGTCTGCTGGCCACCTACACCGGAACGCTGTCCGACACCACCGGTTCCACCAAGATCTCCGGGTTGTGCACGGTCGAGTACGCCCGCGCCCGCACGCATCAGGCCCTCACGCGCCGGCCCGTTCCCGACTGGCTGAAGCTACCGGTGGACTTCTTCACCTATCAGATCGTCAACCTCGACGAACGCACCCAACTACTGCTGACCGACGTGCGTGCCGCCGGTGCCACCGCATGCCGACTCGCGCATCTACGCACCCTGAACGGGCCAGCACAGGTTTTCGACGATGTGCGCTTCGAAGTGCTCGCCTACCAGGACGACGATCAGGTCGACGAGCGTGGCCGAGTCATGCGGGTTCCCGCCCGGCTTCGGTGGAGCGTGCGCGACAACGGCAACGAGTTGATCGGATTCACCGCCGACGTCGATACACCGCTGCGCTACGGGCACGGACGCGGATACGTCGGCGCCTACACCTATACCGGCGCGTTTCATAGCCGCCCGATCACCGGCAGCGGCTACCTCGAGTGGATCGACTGCGAGCCCCGATAGTCGAGGCGCCGGGTCGAGACGGCGAGGAGCTCGCTACGAGTGCGAGGCCACCGGGTGGGGTGCGTGGTGCCGGTGCCCCAGCAAGAATCCAAGCCACCGAATGTCGATAAGCATTGTTCTGATCCCTTTGCTCTAAGCGGTCTTGTGCAGCATCGGCAGTAACCGGCGGCGCGCCAGCATGCCTTCGAGGAAAATGTTGAGCGCTTCGGGCACCGAGTCAGCGGTCGCGAAGGCCGGCTCACCTTGAGCCTGTAGGACGACGTCTACCGGGTCACCGGCGACCAAGGACCACTCCACCCCCGCGGCGGAGCAGGCTTGCTCAACAGCCCAGAGCAATGCGATGGCCTCAGGCGAGAAGGTGTGCACCTCACTGAGATCGAGCACAAAAGGCTTTTCGGTGAGTACGTAACGGGTGGCGTACTTGGTGACACGATCGATGTTGGTCGTGTTGATGTCACCGGCGATGGTCACCACGGTGGCAAGCTGACGGCACTGGGCGCGCATATGGGCTCCATCGCACTCGACGATGGGGTTTCCGTACCGGTACGTCAACCGCCGAGCCGAGTCGACATTCGCAGTAGTCATATCCGCCTCCCCTGTTGTACGCAGGAATCCCGTCACCGGAGCCCCCGTTACCTCCACGTGACCTCAAAGCTAAAGCTCCTCTTTAAGGCCGTGGGGTGGCACCTTTAATACTTTGGTGAGGATTCGAATTCGGGTCCGGCCAGCAAATCTCGGAGCTACTCATCAGTAGCCTTGAGTTCCCGTATGCGTAAGTGGTAACTTACGGTTCGTGGTGACTTACCAAGCGGAGGATTTCTGGGACGTCCTCGGCGACCGCACCCGCCGCGCGATCGTCGAACAGCTTGCATCGGGTCCGCGCGCGGTGGGCGATCTGGCCCGCGATCTGCCAGTGAGCAGGCCGGCAGTATCGCAGCATCTCAAGGTCCTCAAATCTGTTGGGTTGGTACGGGATCGGGCGGAGGGGACGCGCCGGCTCTACCAACTCGACCCGGCCGGCATCGAGGCGCTGCGTACGCAACTCGATCAGTTCTGGGTACAGGCCCTGGCTTCCTTCCAGGAGGTGGCTGAGCAGCCGGATGGCCGGGCCGGCAGAAAGTCCGACAAAGGAGCGAAGTCATGAGCCATCCGGATTCAACGTCGGTGCATCAGCACATCGTCGTCAACGCACCCATCGAGCGCGCCTTCGAAACGTTCACCGCTCGATTCGGTGACTTCAAGCCGCGTGAGCACAATCTGCTCAGCGTGCCGATCACCGAGACCATTTTCGAGGCCCGGGTTGGCGGACGCATCTATGACCGCGGCATCGACGGCAGCGAGTGCTGCTGGGCCCGGGTGCTGGCCTACGAGCCACCCGACCGGGTCATGTTCAGCTGGGACATCGGCCCGACGTGGCAGGTGCAGGCGGATCCGGCCAAGGCCAGCGAGGTGGAGGTTCGCTTCATCGCCGAGACGCCGCAGCGAACCCGGGTACAGCTCGAACATCGGCATCTCGACCGCCACGGCCCAGGCTGGCAGGCGGTCGGTAACGGTGTGGGTGGCGATGCCGGCTGGCCGCTGTATCTGCAGCGCTATATCGACCTGGTCGAGCAGGGCGGGCAATCATGACGGCCCAATCGGCCGGGCCGTCGCTGATGGAGATGGCCCAGGCGGAACGCACCGAGCTGGCCGCATACCTGGCAACCCTGAGCCCCCAGCAGTGGTACGAGCCGAGCCTGTGCGCCGGATGGACGGTGAAAGACGTCGTCGCACACATGGTCAGCTACGAAGAGCTGAACACCGTCGCGCTGATCGCGCGATTCGTCAAGGGCTATTTCGTGCGGACCAACCAGATCGGCGTCGACGAATTCGCCCCGCTGAGCCCGCAGCAACTCCTCGACTTCCTGGACGAGCACCTCTACCCACACGGGCTGACCGCCGGCTTCGGCGGCATGATCGCCCTGGTCGATGGCACCGTCCATCACCAAGACATCCGTCGCGCTCTGGGACAGCCCCGCACCATTCCGACCGACCGGCTGCTTCGGGTATTGAACGCGGTACCACCGAATCCGAGGCTGGGAGCCTGGCGACGGATCCGCGGTCTACGGTTGCGGGCCACCGATGTGGACTGGGCACACGGCCGCGGCACCGAGGTCACCGGAACCGGAGAAGCGCTCCTGATGGCGATCACCGGCCGCCGCAGCGCAGTCGATGAACTCACCGGACCCGGAGTGCCGGCGCTCGCGGCCCGGTTGTGACACCCGGCTGAAAACACCCGCCGTCCCGTGGGGTGCACACACAAAAACGTTAGATGTACTATTCAGCCTATGAAGGTAACCGGGCTGGCCGCGATCGTCGCCGCGTTGGGTGTTGCGCTCGCCGCACCGGCGTCAGCCGATGTCGACACCGATTTCGCCGCTGAGCTGCAGGGCTACGGCATCTACGGCCCGCGGGACTACAACGCCTGGCTGGCCAAGATCACCTGCGAACGCTTGGAGAAGGGCGTCGATCACGACGCTGCCCAGTCGGTGCACTTCGTCAACACCAACCTGCAGAAGGGCGCCACCAACGCCCAGGCGTGGCAGTTCGTCGGTGCGGGGATCAACACCTACTGCCCCGAACAACTGCCGGTCCTGCAGAGCGCGGCCAACCACCCGGGCTAAGAGTCGACCACAGGACCTAAGGCCCTGCCGCGGGCTGCGCTCTGCGACTACGTTGGGTAGTGAAACCCAATCCCCCGCGAGAGGGTCATCATGGCCTCCGAAACCGCTCTCGACAGTTTTGGAACGCGTACTGGGCTCGCTGTCGACGACACCACCTACCAGATCCACCGCTTGGACCGCATCGATGGCTCGGAAGCGCTGCCGTACAGCCTGAAGGTGCTGTTGGAGAACTTGCTGCGCAACGAGGACGGCCGACTGGTCACCGCCGAACAGGTCCGCGCGCTGGCGGACTGGGATCCCCGCGCGGAACGCGGGCGGGAGGTCGCCTACACCCCGGCCCGAGTACTGATGCAGGACTTCACCGGTGTGCCGTGTGTGGTCGATCTGGTCGCCATGCGCGATGCCATCACCGACCTGGGCGGCGACACCGACCGCATCAACCCGCTGTGTCCCACCGAGTTGGTGATCGACCACTCGGTGATCGCCGACGCGTTTGGGCGGGGCGACGCGTTCCGGATCAACGCCGAACTGGAGTTCGAGCGCAATGCCGAACGCTACCAACTGCTGCGCTGGGCACAGCACGCATTCACCGACTTTTCCGTGGTGCCTCCCGACACCGGAATCTGTCACCAGGTGAACCTGGAATACCTTGCCCGCGTGGTGTTCACTCGTGACGGATCCGGCGGGCCGAGTGCGTACCCGGACACCCTGGTCGGCACCGACTCGCACACCCCGATGGTCAACGGTCTTGGTGTACTGGGCTGGGGTGTGGGCGGTATCGAAGCCGAGGCGGCCATGTTGGGTCAGCCGATGAGCATGCTCATCCCGCAGGTCCTCGGGCTGAAGCTGACCGGCGAACTGCAGCCCGGCACGACCGCCACCGATCTGGTGCTGACCGTGGCCGAGTTACTGCGCCGCACCGGAGTCGTCGGCAAGTTCGTCGAGTTCTTCGGGCCCGGCGTGGCCAACGTGCCGCTGGCCAACCGGGCCACCATCGGCAATATGAGCCCCGAATACGGGGCCACCTGCGCGATCTTCCCGATCGACGCGGTCACCTGCGACTACCTGCGGCTGACCGGACGCTCCGATCACCACATCCGACTGGTGGAGGCCTACGCCAAGGAGCAGGGCCTCTGGCATGACCCCGATCGCAAGCCCAGCTACTCCCAGACCATCGAACTGGATCTGGGCAGCGTCGAACCGTCCATCGCCGGGCCCAAACGGCCCCAGGACCGCATCCCGCTGCGGGTCGCGCCGCGCGCGGTCGCCGCACTGCTGGCCGGCGCCGAGACGACCGAGCAGGCGCTGTCCGAACTCGACGAGGCGTCCGCTGACTCCTTCCCGGCCAGCGACCCGATCGCGTTCGGCCAGACCAGCCAGGCCGCGGGCAGACCGCGCACCCCGTGCAGCGACGGCCAGGACCACGAGTGGCCGTCAGCGCCGACACCGGTGGACATGGCCGACGGCTCCACGGTCGAACTGGACAACGGCCACGTGGTGATCGCCGCCATCACCTCCTGCACCAACACATCCAACCCATCGGTGATGGTGGGTGCGGCACTGCTGGCCAAAAACGCGGTCGAGAAGGGCCTGACCCGCAAACCCTGGGTCAAGACCACCCTGGCGCCGGGTTCGCGCGTGGTCACCGAGTACTACGAGAGAGCCGGGCTCACACCGTATCTGGACAAGCTCGGCTTCAACCTGGTCGGCTACGGTTGCACCACCTGTATCGGTAACTCCGGACCGCTGATCCCCGAGGTAAGCCGCGCCGTCACCGACAGCGACCTGACGGTGTGCTCGATGCTGTCGGGCAACCGCAATTTCGAGGGGCGCATTCACCCCGAGACCAAAATGAACTTCCTGGCCTCCCCGCCGCTGGTGGTGGCCTACGCGCTGGCCGGCACCCTGCACACCGATCTGCTGAGCGATCCGCTGGGCACCGACGGCGACGGGCGGCCGGTGTATCTGCGCGATATCTGGCCCTCGGAAGCCGAGGTGGACTCCGTTGTCAGCGCCAACCTGCAGGCGGAGATGTTCACCGACAGCTACGCCGACGTGTTCGACGGTGATGAGCGCTGGCGCAGCCTCGCGGTGCCCGAAGGCGATACCTTCGCGTGGGATTCGGAGTCGACATATGTCCGCCGGCCACCGTATTTCGACGGGATGCAGCGCGAGCCGCAGCCACTCGGCGATATCACCGGCGCACGGGTGCTAGCCAAGCTGGGAGACTCGGTGACCACCGACCACATCAGCCCGGCCGGATCGATTCGGGCCGATTCGCCGGCCGGTACATACCTGTCCGAGCACGGTATCGAGTCCAAGGACTTCAACTCCTACGGGTCGCGACGCGGAAACCATGAGGTGATGATTCGGGGCACGTTCGCCAACATCCGGTTGCGCAACCAGCTGGCACCGGACACCGAAGGCGGTTTCACCCGCGACTTCACCCGCGAGGACGGCCCGGTGAGCACCATCTACGATGCGTCGGTCAACTACCTCGCCGCCGGTACCCCGCTGGTGATCCTGGCCGGCAAGGAATACGGTTCGGGCTCCTCGCGGGATTGGGCTGCCAAGGGCACTGTCCTGCTCGGGGTGCGGGTGGTGATCGCCGAATCCTATGAGCGCATCCACCGTTCCAACCTGATCGGGATGGGTGTGCTACCGCTGCAGTTCCCGGACGGACAAAATGCCGACCGGCTCGGGTTGACCGGCGAGGAGACCTTCGAGGTAACCGGGATCACCGCGCTGGCTGAAAGCATCCCGGACACCGTGCAGGTGCGCGCCGGTGACGTCGAATTCGACGCGGTGGTGCGCATCGACACCCCCGGAGAAGCCGACTACTACCGCCACGGTGGAATCATGCAGTACGTACTGCGGCAACTGCTGGACTGAGTAGAGACGGAGACACCCATGAGCGACGGCTTGTATCCCCCGGCCACTCGCGAGGTCTACGAGCGCCGTAAGGAACTCGCGCCGCACACCCACGAGGCCTTCGAGGCGTTCTCCCGCGCGGTGTTCGCTGACGGGGCGCTGCCGGAGAAGACCAAACAACTGATCGCCGTCGCGGTCGCCCACACCACCCAGTGCCCGTACTGCATCCAGGGCCACACCAAACTCGCCCATCGCAAGGGTGCCAGCGACGAGGAGATCATGGAGGCGATCTGGGTGGCCGCCGAGATGCGCGCCGGCGGCGCCTACGCGCACTCAACCCTGGCCCTCGACGTGCTCGGCAGTCTGCACCAGCACTGAATGCTGAGCCCGCGGTAACCTCGCATCCCGGTCCACGCCGATCGGTTCGTGACCTATGACCCATGGGTGCCGGGCCGTTGGCCTCTGCCACCCTGCGGCCGGTATCGGGTCAGATGAAGGGGTCATCGCCTCAGATGACAGGTCGTGGAAGGAAACGACGATGAACACGTCACAGACTGAGGCCAAGACACGCCTGTTCGCCCGCGTGATCGGCCCCTTCCTTGCGATCGCCACCATCGTGGCGATCGTGCGTGCACCGGACTTGTTCGCCCGTGTCTCCGATGTCGACTCAAGCCCGCTGTGGACGTGGACGGCCGGCGCATTCACACTCTTGGCCGGTCTGGTGGTCATCGCGCTGCACCCCTATTGGCGCGGCGCTCCTGCGAGCATCGTCTCCGCGATGGGATGGTTGGCCGCGCTCAAAGGGCTGTTGCTGGTGGCCTTCCCCACCGCGATGATGTCGGTCGCGGACACGGTGGGTGCGGCGATGCTGTGGTGGCGGGTCCTCTATGTGGGGTTCGCCTTGGCGGGCCTGTATCTGACCTACGTCGGCTGGAAGCCCGCAGCGAGTCAGTCTGCTCCGCAACCAGCCGGTTCACGACCGGATATACCGCGTGCAGCGTGACTTTTTATCGAGCACCGGTGGCGATTGGGCGCGAGTGCCGTGTTCATTGCGGGCAACGCGCCCTACTGCGCGATCGTCGGCGGCGCCTGGCACGTCGCCAGATAGTCCGGGAAACTCCAGGCCCGCAGGAACTGTCGCGCCGCCTGCACGCCGCGGTCGTAGAGTTCCTCGCGCTGCTGAGCGGTGATCTCGAAGTCGATCGCGCTGACTTCCTGGGCAGGCACGAAGATGGTCCGCTGCACCGTGCACGGGTCGTCGAGGTAGGCGGTGTCCTGATTGCTGATCAATGTTTCCAGCGCGGAGAAACCCAGTGAAAACGGTCCGTGCACGGGCCGTGTCGGTGGGATACCGGGTCGGGCCGACAACCGGATACCAAACGTCGGCCAGCGCGGGTCGGCATCGGGCCGGTCGAACAGCTGGACCGGAAAGTTGGACAGCAGTCCGCCATCGACCCAGGTGGCGCCGCGCACCCGCAGCGGTTGGAACACGAATGGGATCGCCGACGATGCACGCACCGCCCGTGCCACCGCAAACTCGTCCGGATCGATGCCGTAGCTCCTCAGATCCCACGGGATCCGGACCAGCCGGCGTCGGGACAGGTCGCTGGCAGTCACCACCAGCGACCAGCCGTACTGAGCGGGGATCTCCCCGGTGCGCAGGTCGCCGAAGGTGTGCACGCCCAGGTCGCCCAGCAGCCCGGTGAGCAACTTCTCCAGGTAGTCGCCCCGATACAAGCCGTCGTGGACCAGCACCGACAGCACACCGCCGATTGCGGGAACCCGCCCGATCAGGCTGGGGTCAGCGAGCTTTCGGTAGTCGATGCTGCGCATCGTCTCCTCCAGCCGGCTCAATGGTTCGCCGGCGGTCTGTAAGGCCGCCGTCAGGGCGGCCACAACCGCGCCCGCGCTCGAGCCGGCAACCCGCGGAAACCGGTAGCCGGCCCCGGCCAGCGTGTCGATTGCGCCGACCAGGCCGATGCCGCGTACACCGCCGCCTTCGCAAACCAGATCGGCTCGCGCAGAGACCATATCGTCAGGATAGTCGTTGACGGCTAGCCGATGCGGTTACCGTCTGCGCCGAAGAAATGCAGGTGGTCCGCCACCGGGCGCAGGTGCAATCGGTCGCCCCGGTGCACCGGCCGGCGGCCGTCCACCCGTACCACGACGGGGGTTTCGTCGCTGCTGGCATACAGATACGCGTCGGCACCAAGTTCTTCGACGACATCGATGACGACTTCGATACCGGCCGCGTCCACCTCAAGATCTTCGGGCCGGATTCCGACGACCACCTCACCGGCAGCATCCGCCACCTCGCGCGGCACCCGGACGGGCCAGCCGCCGATCGACACCGCGCCGTCCGCAACCGGCAGGGAGAACAGATTCATCGCCGGTGAGCCCATGAACCCGGCCACGAACACGTTGGCGGGAGCCCGATAAAGCTCGCGCGGGGCGGCGCACTGCTGAAGGACTCCGTCGCACAACACCGCCACCCGGTCGCCCATCGTCATCGCCTCCACCTGATCGTGGGTGACGTAGACGGTGGTGGTGCCCAGGCGACGTTGCAGACTCGCGATCTGGTTGCGGGTCTGGACCCGCAATTTGGCGTCCAGGTTCGACAGCGGCTCATCCATCAAGAACACCCGGGGCCGCCGCACGATGGCCCGGCCCATCGCGACGCGCTGCCGTTGCCCGCCGGAGAGATCTTTGGGTTTGCGGCCCAGGTAAGGCTCGAGGTCCAGAAGCTTCGCCGCGTCGAGCACCCGCGCCCGGATCTCGGATCTGGCGGTGCGGGCGACCTTCAACGCGAATCCCATGTTCTGCGCCACCGTCATGTGCGGGTAGAGCGCGTAGTTCTGAAACACCATGGCCACGTCGCGGTCCTTGGAGTCGGCATCGGTCACGTCGCGGTCGCCGATCCGGATGCGCCCCGAATCCACCGTTTCCAGTCCGGCCGCCAGCCGCAGCGACGTCGTCTTCCCGCAACCGGACGGCCCGACCAACACCACGAACTCACCGTCGCCCACCGCCAGATCCAGCCGGTCCAGCGCCGGCCGGTCGCTGCCGGGGTAGCGTCGCGTCACCTGGTCGAACGTCACCGATGCCATCAGCGACCACCGAATCCGGTCATGGCGATCCCGCTGATGAAGGCGCGTTGTGCGACGGCGTAAATCGCCACCAACGGCACCAGAATCAGCATCGAGGCAGCCATCAGCACGGGCCACTCGGCGACATACTGGCCCTGCATCCACACCAAACCGAGGGTAAGTGTCGCGATGTCTTTGTGCTGAATCATCAGCAACGGCCACAGGAAGTCGTTCCATACGTTGACCCAGGTCAGCACGGCGAGCACCATCACAGCGGGTTTGGCGTGCGGCAACAGAATCCGCCAGTAGATCTGCCACGGCGAACATCCGTCGAGGATGGCCGCCTCCTCGAGATCCGTTGGCAAGGTGCGAAAGAACTGCCGCATCAAGTAGGTGCCGAACGCGCTGCCGAACAGCCCGGGCACGATCATCGCCCACATGGTGTCGGTCCAGCCGAACACCCGCATCAGGATGAACTGCGGGATGACGGTCACGGTCAGCGGCACCATCAGCGTCGCCAGATACAGCACGAACAACGTGTCGCGGCCTTTGAACGGCAGCCTGGCGAACGCGTATCCGGCCAGCGAGCAGAAGAAAACCTGTCCGGCCGTGACAGATCCGGCATAGAGGACGGTGTTGCAGAACATCCGCCAGAACGGCATCCGGGCGAACACGTCGGCATAGTTGGACCACTGCGGATGCGCCGGAAACAGGATCGGCTCGGTCACCTCGGCCTGCTGCTTGAGCGACCCCGCCAGCGCCCACAGGATCGGGAACAGCGCACACAGCGCGATGGCGGCCAGCACCGCGTACCAGAGAAGCGCACGGACGACACCGGCGGTGATCCGTCGCTGGGTCAGTGCCGGAACCATCACTGCTCGACCGTGTCTCGACGCGCCAGCCGCAGCTGCAACACGGTCAGCACCAGCAGAACAGCGAACATCACCCAGGCCAGCGCCGAGGCATAGCCGAAGTCCAGGAAGGCGAACGCATGCTGAAAAAGCATGATCCCCAGCACATAGGTGCCGGTTTCCGGTCCGCCGTTCGACCCGGTCAGCACGTACACCAGGTCAAATGCCTGAAACGCGTGGATCACCGAGATGACCACCGTGAACGACAACGCGCCACGAATCATCGGAACCGTGATGGAAAAGAACCGCCGCAGCTCACCGGCGCCGTCGATCCGGGCTGCTTCGTGCAGACTTTCCGGGACACCCTGCATCGCGGCCAGCAGAACGACGGCCGCGAACGGCACACTTTTCCACACGCTGACCAGGCATAACGACACCATCGCCCAGCGCGGCTCGATCAGCCAGGGCACCGGCCCGAGCCCGACCCAGCTCAACATGATGTTGAGCAGCCCGTTGTCGGTGTTGAACACGAACTGCCATATCACCGCCATCACCACCGACGACACCGCAAGCGGCAGGAACACCACCGTCCGGAACACGCTGATACCTCGAAGTTTCCGGTTCAGCGCCCCGGCGACCGCCAGGCTGACGGCAATGGTCGGAACCACGCTGCCCACGATGAACACCGCCGTGTTGCGGAGCGCGATCACAAACAGCGGGTCGTCGACGAGCCCGCGAAAGTTGCCCAGGCCGACGAACTGCGGCGATGTGAACAGATCCCACTGCTGCACACTCATATACAGCGAGAAGCCCAGCGGAAACAGCATGAACACCGCGATCGCGGCAAGATTCGGGGCGACGAAGATGCGGCCGGCCCGCGCACGTCGGCGCACCGGTGCACGCGCGGTCATGCGCCGGCCAGCACGTCGTCGACCTGCGGTGTCAGTTGGGTTTTCAGGGAGGTGGCGGGCCTACTCCCCCGCAACACCGGCCCGAAGGCTCGGTCGATGAGCGCGTTGACCTTCTCCCACACCGGCGTGATCGGCAGACCGTGCGAACGCGCGGGGCCATCGGTCAGTACCGTCAGATGTTCCAAACCCCGGTGCGCGGTGGCGAATCCGGACGATCCGATGCCCGATCGCAGCGCCGGCACGAACAGCCCCGACTGGGCGATCACGGACTGACCCGACGGGCCGGTGGCGAATTTGACGAATTCCCAGGCCTGTTCCTTGCGTGGGCTGCTGGCGGCGATGGCAAGACCGGTGGTGCCGATGTCCGAGTAGGCGCCGCCGGCCGGCGCCGACGGTCCCACCGGCAGCACCGTGACGTCGAAATCCAGCCCGGGCGCCCGCGCGAACGTCTGGTAGCGCCAGTGCCCACCCAGCGCCATCGCGGCCTTGCCGGAGGCGAACAGGTTCATCGTCGAAATGGACTGGGCGTCAGACGCCCTGGGCGCCACCCTGTGGGTGTTGGCCAGGTCGGCGTAGAACTGCACCCCGTCGATGAAGGCATCGTCACCGAAGTTCAGCCGGGTGGGGTTGACTCGTGGCGTCGACCAGGCGACTCCGTTGTTCATGCCGAACAGGCCGGCCGAATAGGCGGGCACCCAGGTGTCCACGAAGCCCCACTGGGTGACCTTGCCCTGGCTGTCGCGCCGGGTGAGGGCACGGGCGGCGGCCAGGAACTCCGCGAACGTCCACGGCTGATCCCAGCGGGCCGGGGCGGTCACACCGGCCTGCGCGAACAGCCGCTTGTTGTAGAACAGGAAATTTCCCGACCACTGTTCGGGGAACGCGTACTGTCCTGCGCCGTAGTTGAAGGTGTCGTAGAGGGGCCCGATGCTGTCGGCCCGCAACTCGGCGGCGAACCCATGATCCCGCGCCAGCAGGGCCTTCAGATCGAGCAGCACCCCGCGCTCGGCCAGGCCGGCGTAGGAGAACTCCCACGCCATCAGCACGTCCGGGCATTTGCCGCCGGCGCAGAAGGTGGACATCTGCTGCATCGGGTTTCCCCCCGACAAGACGGTGCGCACGGCGATGTCGGGGTGCTGGCGGTGGAAGGCCTCGATCACCCGCATCCGGGCGTCGGCCTCTTCGGGATTGGCGGCAAAGAAGAACGTCAACGCGTCGTCATTGCTTGCGCATCCGCCAGCCCACGGCGCCAACGCCGCCGCACCGAGCGCGGCGGCGCCACGCAGTATCGTCCGCCGCCCTATCGCTGTGTCGGCCATGGCGCTCCGTCCGCCTGTTGGTCCTCGCGGTCCATCCTCTCGCACCGAACGGGTAATCAGACCCAAGGAGGGGCCGACAGACCGTTCTGAGTCACGGGGTCAGTCTCAGCACGGCGGCGTCGAGGCGATCGGCGTCGCCGACGATGTCGATGGTGTGGATGCGTCCGTCCTCACCGATGCCGAGGCGCAGCAGCGCTTCCAGGCGGCCGTGGGGCGCGATGGCGATACCGGGTGCGCCGTCGACGAGCAGCACGACGCCCGCGCGGGCGCGCCGGGTGAAGCGCCGGGTCTCCTCGGCGACGCGGGTCGCGCCGGACACCTCGGTGGCAACATCGGCGGGCACCAGCACACGATCGACACGGCGCACCACGCCGGACGCCAATAGTTCGAGCAGGCGGGGAATGTCGCCGTGTCGTGACGCGGCCAGGAACGCCTCGGCTATCTTGAGATGCTCGGCGGTACCCCGGTTGTCGGTGGATGCCTCGGAGCGCAGCTGCCTGCGGGCTCGGCTGGCCAGCTTCTTGGCGCTGTCGGTTGACCGGTCCAACAAGCCTGCGATCGCCTCGAACGGCAGACCGAACACGTCATGCAGCACGTAGGCCACCCGCTGCGCCGGCGAAAGCCGTTCCAGCACGACCAGCAGCGCGCGGCCGACCGCATCGGCCAATACGACGTCCTCGGCGGCCGCAGCGACGGCCGGCTCCGCACCGTGCGGGACCAGGTGTGCGGCGGCCAGCGGTAACTCGGCCCGGCGGCGGCGTTGCCGCAACTGATCGATCGCAACGCGGGCGGTGATGGTGGTGAACCAACCGGTCAGATTTTCAATGCCCTCGGCAGCCCCGGCGTCGGCCCCGCTCGCCTTGACCCAGGCCGTCTGAACGGCGTCCTCCGCGTCAGCAGACGAACCCAGCAGATGGAAGGCAACCGATCGCAGGTGCGGCCGGTCTGCCTCGAACTGTCGGGCCAATTCGTCGAGGGAGGCCATGGGTCACCTTTCACGCCGCCGAGTCGTCGAAGGGATGACAGATCCAGTACGACCTAGCGATGGAGACCATCATGACCCTATCCCTCGTCATCACACTGGTCACGGCACTTCTGACGATCGGAATCGCCGTCGCTGATTTCGTTCCGGCCGGGTTCGTCCTGGCCAACAGCGCCGAAGTCGGCGTGTCGCGGTCCTGGCTGCCCATGCTCGGGACACTGAAACTCGCTGGGGGCGTCGGGCTGATCGTCGGCCTACTCGGCCCGGCGGAGATCGGGGTCGCCGCGGCGGGCGGGTTGGTCGCCTTTTTCGTCGGCGCCGTCGTCACGCACCTACGGGCGGGTGTCCTGTACAACATCGCGTTCCCCGGCGGCTATCTGCTGCTGTCCGCCGCCTCGCTGGCGTTGGCCGTGCGTGGGGCGTCGGGCTGAACGGTTCAGCCGAACTCGGCGGGCGGATCGGTGCGCCCACCCGGTGTGGAGCGGCCGGGAAGTTCGACGACGACGTTGGTGGCTTTCACCGAGGCGACCACCAGGCTGCCCGGTTCGAGGTTCAGTTCGTCGGCGGCCTGCCTGCTCAACAGGGACATCATCCGAAACGGTCCCACTTGCATGTCGACCTGCGCCATCACCGTGTCACGCACCACGTTGATCACCAACCCGACCAACCGGTTGCGGGCGGACTGCCCGACCACGGGACTGCGGGTCAGCGGCTCGGTGACGGCGCGCTCCTCGGCGAACCGGGCCAGCGCCGCGCCGTCGACGCTGCGTGGCCCGCTGCCCGGGGCAACCGGAAGCCGACCGGAGTCGATCCAACGGCGAACGGTGTCGTCGCTGACCCCCAGCAACTCGGCGACTTCGGCGATTCGAAATGTTGGCACCCGTTGAGCTTATTGCGGTGCGGTGCTCAGCGTGGGAAGTACCGGATTCGGGTGATGGCGTCACCGCGCCGGGTGAGGTCGGCGAACAGCACTCCGCGCCCGGCGTCGGCGTCGATCGCAACCGCCGCGGTGTAGCCCGACCCGATCATCTTCGACCAGTCGGCACCGTCGAGGCGATCGCCGAGTTCGTCGATGCTCAACGTCTCGGTGTCCCCACTGGTCATCACCGCACCGCCGGCCAATGCGCACGTTGCCGCGGCACGGTCGCGTCGCGCCACCGCGTTCAGGAACCTGCCCAGCAGTGCGGTGTGACGCGAACGCACCCGCCGGAATCCGGCCGCAAATCCCATCGTTCCGCTCAGCCCCTGGTTGCCGAGCAATCCCCTGGACAGCTGAATGGTTGCGGGGACGGCGCTGATCCCGTTGCGCAGGAACTGCCCCATCATCGCCGGCAGGTCCCAGTAGGCGCGCAACGCAGCGACTTTCCATTCGCCGGCGACCTCGGTCAGGTCGTAGCGCAGGAAGGCGGGGATGTGCATGGTCACTTTGGGACCCATCGCCACTTCGAGTTCCAGGTCGCGAACGACGACCGAATCGCCGACGATGTCCAGGTCACGGTGAAAGGTGATGTCGCGCGGTCCGATGAAGGTGTCGTAGAACCGCCCGATCTGGGTGAGTCCCACGTGCGGACGCGAACCGACCGGATCCTCGACCCGCCCGTCGGCGCTGAACAACCCCACCCAGGCGCTGCGATCGTGGGCGGCGGCGGCTTGCGGCGAGCGTTCGACGACGGCCAGCAGGTCGGGCTGTTTGGGGGCCATCAGGGGGCCCCCACCAATTCGACACCCGCAGAACGCATCTCGTCGATCGCCGATGCTGTCGACTCGGCGTTCACGCCGACCGTCAAGTCCAGCAATACCCGCGTGGTGAAACCGGCGCGTACCGCATCCTCGGCGGTGGCTCGGACGCAGTGGTCGGTGGCGATGCCGGCCACGTCGACCGCGTCGACATGGTGGTGGTGCAGCCAATCGGCCAACCCGACCTCAGCGTGGTCGACACCCAGGAAGCCGCTGTACCCGGCGTCGTAGGCCCCCTTGCGGAACACCTCCTCGATCGGCGCGGTGTCGAGAGCCGGATGAAACTCCGCCCCCGGGCTGCCGGCGCGACAGTGCGGCGGCCAGGACGACACGAAGTCGGGATGCTCGGAGAAGTGGCCGCCCGGGTCGACGTGCGCGTCCTGGGTCGCCACCACATGGCGGTAACCCCGGTCGGTGTGCAGATAGCCGGTGAGCGCCCGGGCCACCGCCTCGCCACCGCTGACCGGCAGCGCACCGCCTTCGCAGAAATCGTTTTGCACGTCAACGATGATCAACGCCCGCATAGGCCCACCGTATCGGCCTGCCGCACCGCTTTGCATCAGCTAGCTGATCAAACTATAGTCCGGACACATGTCCAGAATGCTGCGGATCGCATTGTTGTCCTACCGCAGCAAGCCGCACTGCGGCGGGCAGGGCGTCTACGTACGGCACCTGAGCCGCGGGCTGGTCGAGCTGGGACACCACGTCGAGGTGTTCTCCGGGCAGCCGTACCCGGAGGATCTCGACCCGCGGGTGGTGCTGCGCGAGGTACCCAGCCTGGACCTCTACCGTGAGCCCGACCCGTTTCGGACACCACGCCCCAGTGAGATTCGGGACCGGATCGACCTGCTGGAGCTGGCGACGATGTGGACCGCCGGCTTCCCCGAGCCCCGGACGTTCAGCCTGCGGGCCGCCCGGCTGCTCGCGGAGCGCAGGAACGAATTCGACGTGGTGCACGACAATCAGTGCCTGGGTACCGGTTTGCGCACCATCGCCGCGACGGGGCTGCCGGTGGTGGCCACCGTGCACCACCCGATCACCCGGGACCGGGTGCTGGACCTGGCCGCGGCACGTTGGTGGCGCAAGCCGCTGGTCCATCGCTGGTACGGATTCGCGCAGATGCAAAAGCAGGTGGCACGAGACATCCCCGACCTGCTGACCGTCTCAAGCACGTCGGCGGCCGACATCGCAACGGATTTCGGCGTCAGCCCCGACCAGCTGCGGGTGGTCCCGCTGGGTGTCGACACCGACCTGTTCACCCCGTCGCGCCAGCCCCGGGTAGCTGGACGCATCTTCGCCATCGCCAGCGCCGACGTGCCGCTCAAGGGCATCGCGCACCTGCTGGCGGCGGTGGCCAAGCTGCGCACCGAGCGTGACGTCGAACTGCAGCTGGTCGCCAAGCTGGAGTCCAACGGGCCCACCGAGAAGCTGATCGCAGAACTCGGGATCGCCGACATCGTGCACGTTTCCACCGGGCTGTCCGACGCCGAGTTGGCGGGTCTGTTCGCTTCCGCGGAGATCGCGTGCATTCCCTCACTGTACGAGGGCTTTTCGCTGCCGGCCGTGGAGGCGATGGCCAGCGGCACACCGATCGTGGCCAGCCGGGCCGGCGCGTTGCCGGAAGTCCTCGGTGTGGACAGCGGATGCGCCGAGTTGGTCACCCCGGGCGACGTCGACGAACTGCGACAGGTGCTCGGCGGCCTACTGGCCGACCCGGATCGACTGCGCCGCATGGGCCAGGCCGGCCGCGACCGGGCACTCGATGTCTACAGCTGGGAATCGGTTGCCGCCCAGACCGTGCAGGTCTACCAGCGGGCGATCTCGCGAATGGCGGCAGCGGCATGCTGACCGTCGATTTCGATCGGCTGCAGATCAGCCCCGGTACGACGGTGATCGACGTCGGGTGCGGCGCAGGACGGCACAGCTTCGAGGCGTATCGCCGCGGTGCCGACGTCATCGCCTTCGATCAGGACGCCGACGAGATTCGCGGGGTCGCCACCATGTTCGAGGCCATGGCGGCCGCCGGCGAAGCGCCACCGGGGGCCACGGCGCGCGCCGTCGTCGGCAACGCGCTGGCCCTGCCCTACCCCGACGGAACCTTCGACTGCGTGATCGCCTCGGAGATCCTCGAACACGTTCCCGCCGACGATGCCGCGATCGTCGAACTCGTCCGGGTTCTCAAGGTCGGCGGCACCCTCGCCGTCACCGTACCCCGATGGCTGCCCGAACAGATCTGCTGGATGCTGTCGCAGGAATACCACAGCAACGAGGGCGGCCACGTGCGCATCTATCAGGCCAGCGCACTGCAGCACAAGATCAGCGCCCGCGGAATGCGCTTCACCCATCGGCATCATGCGCACGCCCTGCACGCGCCGTTCTGGTGGCTGAAATGCCTTGTCGGGGTGTCGAAGGCAGAGCATCCCGCGGTTTCGGCGTACCACCGGATGCTGGTGTGGGACATGATGGAACAGCCCTGGATAACACGCACGGCCGAGGCGATGCTGGATCCGGTTATCGGTAAGAGTGTCGCCCTGTATTTCGAAAAGCCAGCGGCGTTCAAGAAACCGGCGGTGAGCGTTGCGGCCGTGTAGTCCGGCCGTGCCGGGGGTGCTCACGGCGCAGCAGTGCCTGCGGACCGCGGAGTCCATTGCCGGCGTGCAGGAGTCATCGGGTGCGATCCCGTGGTCGACGACGGGCCACACCGACCCGTGGGACCACATCGAGTGCGCGATGGCGCTGACCGCGGCCGGGCTGATCGAACCGGCCCGTGCGGCCTTCGAATGGAGCCGGGTACAACAGCGCCACGATGGTTCCTGGCCCCTGCAGATCCGGGCCGGCACCGTCGAAGACGCCAACAGCGACAGCAACTTCTGTGCCTATATCGCGGCCGGGGTCTGGCATCATCTGCTGGTCACCGAGGACCGCTCCTTCGCCGTCGCGATGTGGCCGACGGTGTTCAGGGCAATCGACTTCGTGCTGGGCCTGCAACTCGGTGGCGGCGAAATCTGCTGGGCGCAGGGACCGTCCGGGCCAGTGCCCGAGGCGTTGTTGACCGGATGTGCCAGCATCTATCACAGCCTTCGATGTGCGGTGGCTTTGGCCAACCATCTCGAAGACCCGCAACCGGAATGGGAGGTCGCGCTGGGCCGCCTGGGTCACGCGATCCGTGCACATCCGGAGGCTTTCACCGAGAAGCCGCACCACTCGATGGATTGGTACTACCCGATTCTGGGCGGTGCGCTGCGCGGCGAGGCCGCCCGAACCCGGCTGGCCGAGCGGTGGGACGAGTTCGTGGTCGACGGCCTCGGCATCCGCTGCGTCGATGAGCGGCCGTGGGTCACCGGCGCTGAAACCTGCGAGCTGGTGTTGGCATTGGACGCCTTGGGTGAACGGGAATCCGCGCTGCGACAGTTCGCGGCCATGCAGCATCTGCGCGAGAACGACGGTTCGTACTGGACCGGGCTGGTGTACGCGGACGGCAAGCGCTGGCCGGTGGAACGCACCACCTGGACCGGAGCGGCGGTAATCCTGGCCGCCGATGCGCTGTCACAGACCACCGCCGCAAGCGGCATCTTCCGGGGCGTCGAGCTGCCCCGCGGGCTGGAGGGTGACTACGACTGCGAGTGCGTCTCGGGTCAGCGTCGCTAGCGCCGTAGCCGGGTGCAGCGGGTCAGATCTGTTCTCCGACGACGCCGGATACCCGCTCCAGTATCCGCATCGACCCGAGCTCGGCGACTTCGGTGAACTGTCCGCTGTCCATCGCCCGGCGATAGATCAGATAGGGCGCCTGACCTCCATCGGCCGGGTCGGGAAACACGTCGTGGATGATCAGCGCACCACCGATCGCCACCCACCTGGCCCAGCCGTCGAAGTCCTGGTGCGCGGCGGCCTCGGTGTGCCCGCCGTCGATGAACAGCAGCTGCAGTGGGGTGCGCCAACCGCGGGCCACCACCGCGGATTTGCCGACGACCGCGACGATGTGATCGTCGAGGCCGGCTTCGTTGAGCGTGCGGCGGAAGGTGGGCAGCGTGTCGAACCGGCCGCTCGCTTCGTTGACCAGGGTGGTGTCGTGGTACTCCCACCCGGGCTGGTGCTCTTCGGATCCATGGTGGTGATCAACCGTGTAGAGCACGCTGCGCCGTGCTTGTGCGGCCGCGCCGAGCAGCACGGTGGATTTGCCGCAGTAGGTACCGATCTCGACACCGACCCCCGCGTTGAGGTAGCGGGTGGCCGTGTCGTGCAGCACCCGACCCTCGTCGGCGGGCATGAATCCCGTGACCCGCTCAGCCAGGGCGAACAGTCGATCAGTGTCGGTGGACGGCATAGCTGGATTGTAGTAGCGTCCGGACATGTGTCCGAACCGGTAGCTCGGGAGGCGACTCGGCGCCGGCTGACGGCCAAACAGGCCGACACGGTGGAACGGTTGGGCAAGGCCGCCCTCGAGGTGTTGGCACGGGAAGGCTTCGCCGGACTGACCATTCGTCTGGTTGCCGCCGAGGCGGGCGTCGGGGCGGCGACCGCCTATACCTACTTCTCCTCCAAGGAGCACCTCGTCGCCGAAGTTTTCTGGCGGCGCCTGGCATCGACGCCGGGCCCTATCGCGGCCGACGACTCCCCCGATGCGGTCACCCGGGTGGTCGCCGTGCTGCGGCACGTCGCATTGCTGGTCGTCGATGAGCCCGAACTGGCCGGTGCGGTCACCAGCGCGCTGCTGGGCAAGGATCCCGACGTCGAGCATCTGCGGTTGCGGATCGGGCAGGAGATCCGGGACCGGTTGACCGCGGCTCTCGATGGCCGTGACGACCCGGAAACGATCGAAACACTTGAGTTGCTCTACGCCGGTGCGCTGGTGCGGGCCGGCATGGGCTATTCCTCGTATCCGCAGATCGCCGACCGGTTGGAAAGCGCTGCACGGATGCTGTTGGCCTGAGATTGGGTGCGTCCGCCGCTGACCCTGGCATGATCGCGGGTATGGATGTCGATCATCCTGAACGCGACCAACGCTGGGACGACGCTGCGCGATCGGAGAGCGAAACGCAGCGACTGGACCGCAACTGGGCCGGCTTGTTGCAGGAGTTGCGGGTGGTCCAGACCGGTGTCCAATTGCTCACCGGGTTTCTGCTCACCTTGCCGTTCCAGCAGCGTTTCGACACCCTGGACGCGGCGATGCGCGCGGTCTACCTGGCGACGGTCGCCTGCTCGATCGGGGCCACAGTGTTGCTGGTCGCCCCGGTTGGGATGCACCGGTTG
The DNA here is from genome assembly GCF_059812545.1 of Mycobacterium sp. NGS50. Classification (NCBI taxonomy): domain Bacteria; kingdom Bacillati; phylum Actinomycetota; class Actinomycetes; order Mycobacteriales; family Mycobacteriaceae; genus Mycobacterium; species Mycobacterium sp. NGS50. The sequence goes on along the minus strand of NZ_JCALCW010000009.1, from coordinate 105,164 downwards.
TTATTTCGGCGCCACCGACTGCAATTGGTGGTGTCGGCCGCGCATCGTCTCGCCTATGCCGGCTTGCTGCTGCTGGGGCTGGCGTTGACCGGCGTGACCGTGGTGGTGTTCGACGCGGTGGCCGGCCATTCCGCCGCGATCGTCGCCGGCATTGCCGCCCTGCTGGCCCTGATCACGTTGTGGGTAGGCCTGCCACTGTGGATGCGGATGACCGGGGTCCGGCTCCGGCCCCGCTGACTCACACGGTTTGGGGCACGACGCCCGGGGGAACCCGACCCGCATGCTACTGCGCAGAATCGCCCGTCCATTGTTGTCGTCGGTGTTCATCGGCCAAGGCATCGATGCGTTACGCAATCCACGTGCCGCCGCCGAAGCCGCCCAGCCAACCGCGGAAGGACTGCAACGGCTGCCCACCGCCCTGGGGCGTCAGCCGGCAGGCAATGCCGAGCGCATCGCCGCCATCAACGCGTCCGTGCAGATCGGGGGCGGCATCCTGCTCGCCAGCGGCAGACTGCCGCGGCTGGCGGCCGCCGCGCTGACGGCGACGATAATCCCCGGCAACCTTGGCGCGCATATGTTTTGGAATGAGACCGATCCCGAAAGCAAGGCACGCAAGAGGCGTGACTTCTTGACAGACGTGAGCTTGCTGGGCGGACTGCTGATCGCGGCGGCCGACACCGCCGGCAAGCCGTCGCTGGGGTGGCGCGGTCGGAAGGCGGCACAACGGCTCTCGGAGACGGTGTCAGCGGCACTGCCGATCGGCGCTGCCGAGTCGTCGCTGGCCGACTCCGAGTTCGCCGAGAAACTGAGCCACGGCCTGCAGGTCGGAGCCGAACGCGGCCGTGAATTGATCGGCACAGCCAGCGAGAAGAGTGCACCCCTGGTCGAGGCGGCGCGTCGGCGCGGAGGCGAGCTCGCCGAAATGGCCTGGGAGCGCGGGACCGAGCTGGCGCACGCGCTACCGAGATCGTCGGGCTGAGCGCGTCCACTGCTGCCGGGCGAACAGCAGCCACGACGTGGCTACCAGTGCGAACACCGCAACCTGCACCGCCGCCACCCACGCGGCGGGATACAGCACCCCGGTGAGGTAGTGCGCGACGAAACCCTCCGGGCCCAGCGGCGGCATCCCGGCCCGGCTACGGGCCCAGCGTTCCAGCCAGGTCAACGGGCAGTCCAGGTGCGCGGCGGTGATGGCGACACCCCACAGCACCGCTGGTACGTGCAGCCAGAAACCGCGCGGCCAGCGCAGCGCCAGAAAGCCACCCACCACCAGGTAGCCCACGAAAAGGAAATGCGCGAACACCGTTAGCGCAACCAGGATCTGATACATCGACGGTTGCCATGCTAACCAGCGGCACCGGCGGGCACCTGCGCTCCAGGTGCACACCTCGAATCGGCAGGTACCTTGGAGGACACGACCACAGGAGTGAATGCACCCATGACATCCCCGTTCTCCGCCCCCTACCCGCAACAGCCGACGTTCGCGCTGAAGCCAGGTGGCCTGACCCGACGGTTTCTGGCTCGGCTCCTCGACGGAGTTCTGGTGAATATCGTGGCGTTCCTGCTTGCGCTCTTCGCGTTCGACCGTGACTACTGGTTCCTGACCACCGGCCTGTTCTCCGGTGTGCTGATGTTCGGCTACTTCGTGCTGCTGGAGTCCAGCAACGGCGCGACGTTGGGCAAGCGGGTGCTGGGATTGACGGTGCGCGGGCCCGGAGGCGCGCACCACCCCGACGTCCGGCAATCCGCGGTTCGTAACGCCTTCACGTTGCTGGCGATCATCCCCTACCTGGGCAGCCTGCTTGCGTTCGCCGCCTACGTGGTCATCGCGCTGACGATCAGCGGCAGCCCCACCAGGCAGGGCAAACACGACGAGTGGGCCGGCGGTACGCGGGTGGTCAAGAACTGAGCAGCTCAGTTCCGTCGCTGCAGGTAGACCTCGACGATCGTGTCGATGTCTTGATCGACGTCGATCACCAGCCCGCCTTCGTCGGGGGCCAACGACTCCAGGATGTCGAATTGCGACCGGAGTAGTTCGGCCGGCATGAAATGCCCGGACCGGCGGTTGAGTCGCTCCGCGATCAGCTGCGACGAGCCGCTCAGATGAAGGAACGTGACCTGTGGGCAATGCCGGCGCAGGATGTCGCGGTAGCTGCGTTTCAGCGCCGAGCAGGCGATGACGCCGCCGTCGCGGTGCTGCGCCAACCATGCTCCGACGGCGTTCAACCACGGCAGGCGGTCCTCGTCGTTCAGCGGTGTGCCGGCGGCCATCTTGGCGATGTTCGCCGCGGAATGCATATCGTCGCCGTCGGCGAAGCCGACCTGCAGTCGCCGAGCCAACGCCGCACCCACCGACGATTTGCCGGTGCCGGAGACGCCCATCACCACAATCGGTCGCACACCACCGAGCCTGCCACGCAATCGGCGGTCAGCCGATGTTGCGGTTCCACTCCACCCAGCCCACCCCGGTGCGGCCGTCGGCGGTGCTGACGTCGACCCAGGCCCGCGGGAAGTGGCTTACCCGGCCGTCCTCGGCGACCAGTCGGACCGGCGCGTGTGCGACGACGTCAGCGGTCACCGTGACATCTCCAGGCCGCAGCGAGAGCACCGTGTTGACCGGTAAGCCGTTGTCGGCGAACGATTCCCGAGCGCTGACGGACTCCAGCTCGACGAGTCGCTCGCCCGGACTCTGCTGGTAGCCCACGCCGATCGGGCCGGCGCCGGGAATCCGGATGTCCACCCCGTGCAGGTGGGTGCCGTCGTCGAGGTGCAGCGCGCTCCACACCCAGTCCATACCCCACCAGTCGCGTACACCCCAGGAATGGTCGCGCTGCCCGGGCACCTCGCTGATCTGGTAGGTGCTGCCGTCGACGGTGATGCTGCCCGACACGGTGCACGGGATCTCGTAGCGTGGCGTCAACCGGTACAGGTAGGGGGCGCCGACGGTGGTCCACAGCAGGTCCATCGAGACCCTCACCGCACGCCCGGTGTCACCGCGCAGCAATCCGGCCGGATCTTCAAAGGCCTCCCCGCTGCCCTGAACGCTCACCCGGTAGCCGGTCAGCGGCGCCACCTCGTGGAGGGCCAGAGTGATGTCGCCGCCGCGGATTTCGGCGAGGTTCTGCGGCAGTGCGGCCTTGAAGTCGTTGAGGGCGATGGTGGGCATGCCCGGACCGCACAGCAATGCGTTGATCCACGCGGTATTCATGTTGGGATACAAACCCAGGCGCACCCAGCCGCCGATACCCTGCCCGGGGGCGGCGAAGTCGAAGTACCAGCTTTCGTTCCACAACGGCTCGGCACCGGCCGGATGCGCGGCCTCATCGCTCGGCTCCGGCCGCAGCGGTTCGACGGCGGCCGCGTCGGGCAGGACGGCCAATGCATCGGTGTCCAGCACGTGTTGGGTGTGCCGGGTCAGCATCGTCAGAAACATCTGGTCGCCACGCTCGGTACGTTGTACCAGCATCGAGGACACGATCGCCATCATCACCCCGAAGAAGCTCTGACGGCGTACACCGGCGCGGACGTCGTCGAGGCTCAGCGCGGGATCGGGGCCCAGCGCAGCGTGGTAGCCGCGCAGCAGCGTGTCGTAATGGCCGCGGCGGTCCTCGACCGAGAGCGCACCGCCGAGGAGGTACGCCAGATCGGTCAACGCCGGCCCCCAGGTGACGGTCTGCCAGTCCACCACCGTCAGCGCGCGATCGGCACCGGTTGCGCCGAAGAGCATGTTGTCCAGCCGGTAGTCGCCGTGAATCAGGCCTTGTGGCTGGTCGACCTCTGCGGCGAGGTGGCCGTCGAAGCTCGCCACCAACCGATCACACACCATGCGCTGATCTGGCGTCATCGCGTCGCCGTAGCGGTCGGCGAAACCGGCATAGAGCTGGGTGATCAGCGCCTGGTTCAACGGCGCCGCACGGTTGAGCCAGGCGGCCTCGGCCAACGCGGCGTCCGCCAGCAGCGGCGCCTGTATCCGGGCCAGTTCTTCGACGGCGAGGCGGGCCTGTTCGACTGTGGCGCCGAGAATCTCGTCGCCGACGACCGCGGGTGCGGCATCACCGAGCAGCAGATCGAAAGCGCCGGTCGCCGGGTCGAAGCCGGCGTGGTAGCAGGGGGCGACCGGGCCGTTCAGCCGCGGTGCGATGTCGGAGTAGAAACAGACCTCACGCTCGTAGAGACCCAACGCCAGACCGGTCTGCCGACTGGTGGGGTCGCTGGCCGCGACCTTGAGCACCACTGAGCGCGGGCCGCCGGAATTCTCGGTGTAGCTGAGGTGCACGCGATAGCACTCGCTCATCTGACCGGTTCCGATGCGTTCGGTCTCAAAACTGGTGACGGGTCCGCTGCGTAGGACGGCGGTGAGCCAGTCAGCAGTCAGGTCGGCCGGGGTTTCGATCAGGGCAGTGAGGGGCACACGCCTCAACCTATGCGCGAGCAGACGCAAAAGTGCCCTTTTTCAGTGGATTTGGGGCACATTTGCGTCTGCTCGCCGGAGAGGGTGGGGGTCTCAGCGGACCAGGGTGAAGCCCTGCCAGGCCTTGCGGCGTTCCGGGTGGGGGTCGTATTCGACCCGGCATTTGCGGTCGAAGACCAGCACCGCGCGGTCGGCCTCGGTGTAGACCGGCCAGTCGTCCCCCGGCACCCCGTCGCGGCCGAACGCCAGCCAGCGCCGCTGCACCTGGCTGCTGACCTTCAACGCGGCCCGGCGGTCGGCTGCGGCGGTCAACAGGCCGCCGAACCGTGTCCGATACAGGTCGAAGACCGCGAACAGCTCGGTGGCGTGGGTGGCACCCAGTCCCGCCCACCGCAGCAGGCGCGGGGCGTAGTCGTAGCGGTACAGGTAGGTGGGCGCGTGCGCGCCGTGCGCTTCGGCGATATCCCAGGCGGCCGAGCCGAAGGCGAAGTCGCCACCGAGGCGGATGCAGGCGGCGCGCCGGGGATAGTCCGGGTAGGCGGCCGTGATCCGTTCGCGCACAGCCGGTTCCACTTCGGCCAGCAGCGCCTCCACCATCGGTTCGGTGGTGGGCAGCATCTGCAGGAACCGGGTGAAGAGCCGGCCCTCCTCGGCGTTGGTTCCGACGATCAGCGGTACCCGATGAGCTTCGCCGCGCCGCATGGCCTCGACCGGATCCAGCGGCAGGAAGTCGTCACCGCACGACGGACCGAGCGGGAAGGCGCCCAGCATGTCGTCCACGCCGTCGTCGATCAACCGGTCCTGGGCGTCAACGAGTTCGGTGGGCGATGCCGCCATCAGCGCCTCAGCGGCGTTGCCGCCGCGGGCACCGAGCAGGGCCGCGAATTTCCGGGCGAACTCACCGGCCAACTCGGTGGAACGCACCATGCCCGAGGCCGGACTCTCCGCGATCACCCGGCTGAACAGCCCTTGGGCGGACGGCACGGCCAGCAGGGTGGACACGATGTGCGCCCCGGCGCTCTCACCGAAGATGGTGACGTTGTCGGGGTCGCCGCCGAAGGCGCCGATGTTGTCGCGCACCCAGCCCAGCGCCAGGACCACGTCGCGCAGAAACAGGTTGCTGTCAAAGGTGGTGTCCGGCGTGGACAGCGACGACAGGTCGAGGCAGCCCAGCGCACCCAGCCGGTAGTTGACCGACACGTACACGCAACCCCGCCGGGCCAGCGCCGCACCGTCGTAAAGCGGTGTGGCCGAACTGCCCAGGATGTAGCCGCCGCCATAGATGAACACCATGACCGGCAGCGGTCCCGGCTCGGCGACCTCGGGCACCACCACGTTGAGGGTCAGGCAGTCCTCCCCCATCGGCTGGTATCTGCCCGGACTGAGCATGGTGTACATGCGCTGTTGGGGTGGGCAGTTGGTGTAGCCGTGGCAGTGCCGCACCCCCGACCACGGCTCGGCGGGTTGTGGCGCCCGCAACCGCAGCCGCCCGACCGGTGGGCGGGCGTACGGAATGGAGCGCCACCGGTGCACACCGTCGCGGGTGAACCCTTCGACGATGCCGGTGGCCGTGGATACGCGGACGGTGTCTGCGTGCATGCGCTGACGGTAGCAACCGCTACTCTGGCGGAATGCGGGTTGCGGTGCTTGTCGGAGTGTCGGTGCTTTTCGCCGGCTGCTCGCACGCCACCACCCGGGCGCCGGAACCATCGGTGACCAGCACGTCCGCGTCGTCGCACCCGACCACGTCGACCGCGCAGCCATCGGTTGCTCCGGGCGCGGGCGCCCCGATCGCCGATGTGATGGCCTGGGTTCAGGCCGGCCGCCCTGCCGACGCCGCCGGATATCACGGCGCGACGCTGGCCGGCACCACCACCGACCTCGGTGAGGACGTCGCCTTCACCGCCGGCGACATCCGGTGCGTCACACAGCACACAAAGACGCTGTCCTGCATGGTCGATCTGACGTCCCCGCCGCCCCGCCCACCGGACGTCTATGGGGAATGGAAGGGAAACTGGGTCGACTTCGACGGGCCCAGCCTGCAGGTCGGATCCGCGCATGGCGACCCTGGGCCATTCTTGGCCGGCGACGGTCAGCCGCTGCCCGACGGCCAGACCCTGGCGTTCGGGGACTTCCGCTGCCGTGCCGGGCAGGTCGCCCTGGTGTGCGTGAATTATGCGCACCGCGCGGCGGTGCGGATGGCCGCACCCGGTGTCGAGGCGTTCGGCTGCCTGCATCCGGTGGTACCTGCGCCGGCAGACGCGGGCAAGCGGTTTGCCTGCTAGAACGCTCAGCGCCAGCCGTCCGCGGCGCGAGCCGCTCGCAGCAGGCTGTCGCACAGGTTCCGCAATTCGGCCGGCTCAGCCCCCTCTTCCAGGGCGGTGGCGACGTCCTCGGCCGCACACCGCACCTGATAGACGCGGTCGGACAGCGAGGCTGCCTCGTCGGCGGACAGCACCACCGCATCGGGTGGCAACGCAGCGGCCAGCCCACCGTTGAGCTGGGCACGTTGTTCGTAGGCACGCTGGCGGCAGGACTGGCGACAGTACTGCCGGCGCCGACCCGTCCCGCTGTCGGCCACGTCACGGCCACACCAGCGGCACGGTTGCGGGTTGCCACGGCGTCTCACGGCTGACGACTGTAGTCCGCCTGGCGCCGCGAGCCCGGGAACCCCGGTATCATGGATGGTCGCGTCGGGTGAATCCGGGAACTACTCCGATCGCTGCTGCGTTGTGGGCCCGGAGAAATCTTGCAAGAGGAGTGTGACGATGGCTGATCGGGTACTGCGGGGCAGTCGCCTCGGCGCTGTGAGCTACGAGACCGACCGCAACCACGACCTGGCGCCACGTCAAGTGGCGCGGTACCGCACGGAGAACGGCGAAGAGTTCGAGGTCCCGTTCGCCGACGACGCCGAGATTCCCGGCACCTGGATCTGCCGCAACGGCATGGAAGGCACCTTGATCGAGGGTGACCTGCCCGAGCCCAAGAAGGTCAAGCCGCCGCGCACCCACTGGGACATGCTGTTGGAGCGTCGCTCCGTCGAGGAGCTCGATGAGCTGCTCAAGGAGCGTCTCGATTTGATCAAGTCGCGCCGTCGCGGCTAGCTGACCCACCCGTTCGCGGGCGGGCAGCGGTCAGAACCAGAAATTGAACGGCGGCTCCAGGCCGTCGCCTGGGAAAAAGACGCTGGGGTCGAAGGCCGAGGGGTCGAACAGCTGGGACTCCAGGGCCGCCCACGACGACACGTCGTAGGTTTCCCACGGCGTCACCAACCAGGCTCCGACGGCGTCGCCGCCGTCATCGCCAGGCCCGACCAGGTCGATGTAGTTGTAGCCGAAGCCGCCGCCAAAGTTGTAGAGGTCGATCACGCCGTGGTCGATGTTGGTGTGCGCAATTTCCGGCAGCAGAATTTGCTGTTCGGAGATCCCGTTGAATGCTCCGTTGTACACCAGGTGGTCGATGAAGTTGGCGTGTACACCATCGACAGAGAAATGGTCGGCGGAGTCGAACGGTTGGCCGTTCACCGTCACGTTGTTCTCAAAAAATTCCTGCGCATACGACGCGATGTTGTTCGAATCGAAGTTGAGCGTCCAGGTGCCGTATGCGGTACTTCCGAGGACGTCGCCGGTCTGGTAGTTGACCGTGGGATCACCCACCAGGTCGAAGCCAAACGGATTGGCCATCATGTTGGCCGGGAGGGTGAGATCGAACAGCTGGCTTTCCATGTACGCCATGTCGCCGTAGTCCCCGCCGTTTTCCCACGAGGACACGTCATAGGTGCCGTTCGGGGTCACCAACAAGACGCCGACGGCATGCTGTACACCATCACTGTTCAGATGGGTGACGCCGGGCCCGACGAGGTCGATGTAGAGATATCCGTAGCCGGCGCCGAAGTTGTGCAGGTCGATCACGCCGCCGTCGATGTTGCTGCCGGGGATGCTCGGCAGCAAAATCTGCTGTTCCTGATAGCCGTAGGACATCGTCTTATTGATGATGGTGGCCGGCAGATCATCTGCGATCAGCGCATTGCTGTCTGACAACGGCTCGCCGTGGAATGTCACACCGCTGGCGGTAAAAAAATGGTCGAGGGCCTGATGAAAGTCGCTCGAATCGAGGTTTACCGATTGATGACCGTAGGCAATCGCTTGATTCGCGTTGTCGGTCTGGTAGAGGAACGTCGGGTCACCGTTGTAGCTGATGCCGAACGGATTATCCGTGAACGAGACGGCAGCGGCGTTCGGGCCGGCGGCGGCGGCCACCCCCATCGCCAATGACATCGCCGCCGCGAAGCCGCCGGAGACCAAAGTGACGGATGTGGTGATGCGGTTCATGCCGACCTTTCCCCTGGTGGGTCGGCCCCCCACCGACCCCATTCGCAAGGAGGCTACGGGATCGACTCAGCTTCGTCTAGGGATACGCTCAGTTAGCGTGCGTCGCTGACCGGGACGGCCCGGGACCGATGCATCCGTCCGCTGATTCCCCAGCGTGCGACCTTGACCAACGCTTCACGGATGTTCGATCCGCTCATTTTGGAGACGCCGAGCTCGCGTTCGGTGAAGGTGATCGGCACCTCGACGACGGTGAATCCGTTGTTGACGGTCCGCCAGGTCAAGTCGATCTGGAAGCAGTAGCCCTTGGAGTCCACCGCGGACAGGTCGATCTTCTCCAGCACCTCGCGGCGATACGCGCGATAGCCGGCGGTGATGTCGTGAATACCGACCCCGAGCAGCAGCCGCGAATAGGTGTTGGCGGTCTTGGACAGCGCCAGGCGCCGCCACGGCCAGTTGCGCACCGTTCCGCCCTTGACGTAGCGCGAGCCGATCGCCAGATCGGCCCCGGCGTCGACGGCGTCGAGCAGCCGGTGCAGCTGCTCGGGCGCGTGGCTGCCGTCGGCGTCCATCTCCACCAGCACCGCGTACCCCCGGGCCAGGCCCCAGGCGAAACTCGCCAGGTACGCCGCCCCCAAGCCGTCCTTGGCGGTGCGGTGCATGACATGCACCTCGTCGGGTGCCGCGGCGGCCAGTTCGTCGGCCAGCTGCCCGGTGCCGTCCGGGCTGCCGTCGTCGACGATCAGGACGTGCACATCGGGGCGCGCCGTGCGGACTCGGCCGAGGATCAGCGGGAGATTCTCCAGCTCGTTATAGGTGGGAATCACCACCAGGGTGCGCTCGCTGGGGCGTTGCTGTCCCTCGTCACCGGCGGGGGTCATGTGGCTCCTCTGTGTGGCGGGCCTGCGTCGTCCGCCGACCGGCGACGCCGCGTGAACAATCTATTGTGCAGGATCGCGGCGATCACAGCCGCTCCCCCCGCCCCGACCAGCAGCCATTGCACCATCGGGCCCCAGCGGGTGGCGGGCGTGAGGTGCGTCTTGAGCCGCACCGCAACGTCGAGGTACGCGGGCTCGAAGAACTCGGTGCGGCCCAATTCGTGGCCATCGGGGGCGATCACCGCACTGATGCCGGTGGTGCCGGCGACCACGACGTAGCGATCGTGCTCGACGGCCCGCGCCTTGGCGAACGCCAACTGCTGCTGGCTCATCGCCTGGTCGAAAGTGGCGTTGTTGGTGGGAACCGCCAGCAGTTGTGCCCCGTTGAGCACCGACTCGCGCGGCGCACGATCGAAGATCACCTCCCAGCAGGTGGTCACCCCGACCGGGACGCCGGCGGCGTGCACGACGCCGTCGCCGTCGCCGGGCACGAAATAGCCGGCCCGGTCGGCGTAGGACGACAGGTGCCGGAAGAAGCCGCGCCAGGGCAGGTACTCGCCGAACGGCTGGACGATGCGTTTGTCGTGGTGGTCGGCGGGGCCGGTCACCGGATCCCACACCACCACGGTGTTGCTGGACTGCGGGTTGTCCGGCGTCCAGTCCGGGCCGGCGCGCACGGTGCCCACCAGGATGGGGGCGCCGATGGCCTGGGCGGCACGTGCGACGAGCTGCCCGGCATCGATGTTGACCAGCGGATCGATGTCTGAGGAGTTCTCCGGCCAGACGACGAATTGGGGCTGGGGGGCGCGTCCGGCGTGGACGTCCTCGGCGAGCCGCAGGGTCTCCCGGACGTGGTACTCGAGCACCTCCCGGCGTTGCGCATTGAAGTCCAGCCCGAGCCGGGGCACGTTGCCCTGCACGGCGGCGACGGCGATGGCGGGCTCGTTGCCGGCCGCCATCCCGGAGTGCCGAACCCCGGGCCACACCAGGACGGCGCCGAACAGCACCAGGCAGATACACAGACCCGGCATCAGCACCGCCGGAGGTGCGCCGTGCTCGTCGGGCACCGCGCTGCGCTCGCGTCGCAGCCATCGGATGATCTCCAGGCCGAGCGCGGTCACCGCGCAGCCGACCAGCACCGTCGCCGCCGACAACAGGGCCACCCCGCCGACGGCCACCAACGGCAGCAATGGCCCGCCCGTTTGGCCGAAGCCCACCACGCCCCAGGGGAATCCACCGAACGGGACGGTCGATTTCGCCCACTCCTGGGCGACCCACAGCAGCGCGAACCACAGCGGCCAGCCGGGCAGGCCCCGGACCACGACGGCCAACAGCCCGAACAGGGCCGGAAACAGCGCGCACATCACCGCAAGCACCAGCCAGGGCGGGATTCCGACGAGCTCGCTGACCCAGGGCAGCAGCGGCAGATAGAACGCGAGACCGAACAGGAAGCCGTATCCGAAGCCGCCGGCAGCGCTGGTCGCTGAACGGGTCAGTACCGCCGCCAACAGCACGAACGCAACCACCGCCGCCCACCACCAATCCAACGGCGGGAAACTGGCACACAGCAGCAAACCGGCGATGATCGTGGTGCTCAGTTGCGGTAGCCGATCGGCCGTCGCGGCACCGAGCACACGCAGCCGCCGCGCCAGCGCTGCACGCAGCCGGGTCAGCAGGTCCGGCGGCGACGCGCCGGCGGTCTGCGCGAACTCGGGATCGTCCGTGTCGGTGGCTACCGGGGCGCTGTCGTCCCCCGGCAGCACGTCGTCAGCCATGTAGGACCGCGCCCCGGTGCACGGTCCGTCGGCAGCGTGGCAGGGCATCGCCGGCGTCGAGGCGGGGCAGCGCCGGCACCCGCGACCTCGGGTCGGTCGACCACCGCTCCGTCCCGTCGTGCGGCGCGCTCACGCTGAGTTCTGCGGTGTCCCAAATGGCGTAGCTGGCCGGCGCGCCCGGCACCAGGGTGCCCGTCATTGCGTCCCGCACGCCGCTGGCACGCCAGCCGCCGCGGGTTGCCGCGGCGAACGCGGCCCGCATCGACACGGCACTGCCGGGGGTCTGGTGGCTGGCCGCGGCACGCACGGTGGCCCAGGGGTTGAGCCCGGTGACCGGAGCGTCGGAACCGAACGCGAGAGGCACGCCATGGGATGCTAGCAGGGAAAACGGGTTGAGTTTGCTGGCGCGTTCGACGCCGAGGCGTTGCGCGTACATCCCGGCCGGTCCGCCCCACAGCGCATCGAAATTGGGCTGCATGCTGGCGATGACGCCCCACGCGCCGAGCTTGGCGGACTGCTCGGCGGTCACCATCTCCAGATGCTCCAGCCGGTGCCCGCAACCGGCGACCGCAGCCACCCCGAACTGGTCGACAACCCGCTCGAACGCGATGACCGCTGCCGTCACGGCGGCATCGCCGATCACGTGGAAGCCGGCCGTGATGCCGGCCTGCGTGCACGCCCACAGATGGGCGGTGACGGCGTCGGCATCGAGGTTGCGGTAGCCGGTACAGGTCGGGTCGTCGGCATACGGCTGGTGCAGCCAGGCGGTGTGCGATCCCAGGGCACCGTCGACGAACAGGTCTCCGGCCAGCCCGTGCGCGCCGGTGTGCTCCAGCAACTCGCGTGCCTGTGCGGTGCTGGTCACCGCCTCACCCCAGTAGCCGATCACTTCCACGGGGTGTTGAAGGGCACGCAGTTCGCGCCAATCATCCAGCCCGCCGATGTCGGGTCCGGCGCACTCGTGGACGGCGACGATGCCGTGGGCGGCGGCGGCGGTCAGCGCTGCGGTACGGGCCTCGGCGCGCTGTTCGGCGGTCAACAGATCGCGGGCGGCCGCCCGCACGCGGTGGTGGTCCCGTTCGGACAGCGGCGCGGTCGCCGCCAGATCGGGGATCTGGCGCAGCAGCGCGGTCGAGGCCAGGGCCGAATGCACGTCGACGCGGGCCAGGTAGGCGGGCCGGTTGCCGACCACCGCGTCCAGTTCGGCAATGTTCGGGGCGGTTTTGTCCGGCCAGTCGGTCTCATCCCAGCCGTGGCCCCATATCGGCTGGTCGGGATGGCTGGCGGTGTACTCGGCGATCAGCCGCAGGCAGTGCTGCCGCGAGGTCGCGGCCCGCAGATCCAGGCCGGACAGGGTGAGTCCGGTGGCCGTGACGTGGACGTGGCTGTCCACGAACGCCGGCGCCACGAAGGCGCCGTCGAGGTCGACCACCTCGGCGTCGGGGAACTGGTCACGCCCGACGGCGTCGCTGCCGAGCCAGGCGACCACCCCGTCGCGTACCGCCATCGCGGTGGCATCCGGATTTGTCGGGCTGTGCACCCGGCCACCGATCAGCAGTGTGGTCATCCGCCAAAACTACGACGTGGCCCTGTCCGGGAGGTCGGCTGGTTCCCCGTCGATCACATCGATGACCTCGCCGTCGATGTAGTCGCCTCGCCCGCCCGCATCGTGGTGCACCGTGACCAGCGGGGTACGCCGGCCGATACCCCGAACAGCCAGCGCGGTGAGCGCGGGGCGCGCGATCGCCCGGGTCGGCGGCACCAACAGCAGCAGCCCGGCCACGGTGGTGACCAAGCCGGGAACCACGATCAGCAGGCTGCCCGCCGCGACCAGCGCCCCGTCGGTGACGGTGCCGGCCGGGTCGGTCAGCCCGGACCGCAGCCCGGACTGCAGCCGGGCCAGCTGGCGGCTGGCCTGGGCGCCGGCCAAGCCCAAACCCACGACGAAGGTGCCCAACACCAGCAGCAGCGTCCAGCTGAACCCGATCGTCGAGACGAGCGCGACCAGCACGGCCAGCTCGATGAGCACATAGACGAGAAATAATCGCGTCAACATGTCCAACCAACGTTGGCGAGCACCCAACGGTTCCTTGGGTAGCGGTCGACCGGCGCATAGATTGGGCCCATGGCGACTATCGAGATCTCGACACCCGACGGCCCCATCGACGGCCTGCTCAGCGTCCCGTCCGGTACCGGGCCCTGGCCCGGGGTCGTGGTCATCCACGACGCGATCGGTTACGGGCCGGACAACGAGGCGACTTCGGAGCACATCGCCGCCGCCGGATATCTCGCACTCACCCCGAACATGTATGCCCGTGGCGGCCGGGCGCGCTGCATCACACGGGTCATGCGGGAGCTGTTGACCCAGCGCGGCCGCGCCCTCGACGACATTCTGGCCGCCCGCAGCCATTTGCTGTCGATGCCGGAGTGCTCGGGCTCGGTCGGCATCGCCGGCTTCTGCATGGGCGGCCAGTTCGCGTTGGTCATGTCGCCCAGGGGTTTTGATGCCGCCGCACCGTTCTACGGTGTCCCCCTGCCACGCCACCTCGACGAGACGCTGAACGGCGCGTGCCCGATCGTGGCCAGTTTCGGTGGCCGCGACCCGCTCGGGATCGGCGCACCCGCCCGGCTGCGCAGAGTCGTTCAGCAGAAAGGCATCCCCGCCGATATCAAGGTCTATCCCCGGGTCGGGCACAGCTTCGCCAACAATCTGCCGGCCCAGCCGCTGATCCGGGTGGCCGGGTTCGGCTACGACGAGGCCGCGACCAACGACGCCTGGGCCCGGGTGTTCTCATTCTTCAGCGAGCACCTCACCTGACCCGCTGCGCACCGGATTCAGGCGCCGGCCAACACCCGGGGAAACAGCACGTTGTTCTCCTTGTGCACGTGCATGTGCAGATCTGATTCGATCTCGGCCAGGCCCGCCAGCATCGCGGTGTAGGTGGGGCAGGCGTCGTCGGGAACCCGATAGCCGTCGGTGAGCTGGCGCAACTCGGCGAGCAACTCCCCCGCGTGGTCGTGTTCGGTGATGGTGTCCTGCAAGGCCGCCCGCAATTCGTCGCTCAGCACCGGCTGGGTTGCCCGGGCAAGCGCCACGACCTCGGGGAACAGCGCGGTTTCCTCATTGCGCAGATGCGGCTCGATGGAGGCACGCAACTCTTCGAAGGCATCCCGGACCCGGGTGAGTTCGGCGTGGTTGGGGCCGTGCACCCGGGCCACCTTGTCGACGATCCCGGACAGCCGCGGAAACTCGTCCCACAGGAACTGGTGGTGGCTGCCGATGATGTGCTCGATCAGCGCGATGTCGTCGAGGTCGGCCCATTCGGCCTGCCGGCCGGGCTGTTCGCCGAGTGCGGACAGAAGTTCCGCAACGTCGACCGAGGCCGCGGCACACGCCTGCGCGATGGATCGCCGCCCGTTGCAGCAGTAGTCGATGCCGAAACGCTCCAGAATGCGGGTGCGGGTCGGGTCCGCCGTGACGACGTCGCCGACCAAGGTCTCGGAGGTGTAAGTGGCCATCGGAGCTCCTCGGTGTGCGCTGCGCGATCTCGTACCGCCCAATTTAGATGAGCATAGTCCACTATTTATATCCGGGGTACCCCCCGTCAGGCCGCCAGACGCAACTCCAGCCCGACGTTGTTGTGCATGCCGCCGCGTAGCTTGCTGAAGAAGTTGAACACCCGACCGACGATCGGGTACCGCCGGCCGATCGCGTCGTAGACGGCACCGTTGTCCGCCTTGTCCAGGACCCTGGCGGTCGCCTCCACGGCCTCGCTCTTGGGGTTGCCGCGCATATCGCAGGCAGCCAGTGTGACCCGCGGGGTATTGCGAATCCGCTTGACCTTCCAGGACTTCTCCTCGGTGATCACCAGCAGACGCTCACCGTCGGCTGCCGCCCAGATCGCGGTCGGCTTGGGCCTGCCGTCCTTGGTGAAGGTGGTCAGCAGCAGGTAATCGGATTTCGCGAGGTCAGCGAAGGTGGGAGACATGGCGTCCAACTTACCGACACACACCGGCGCCGGCCGGTTTGCCGCGATCAGCGCACGTCGAAATCGGCGAGCTGAGGTTGCCGCAACAGATCACGGTGCCGCTCCGGAGTCCACGGGAACAATTCGGGCAGGCCGTCCTTACCCAGGTACCAGCTGCTGCATCCTGTGACCCAGATAGTCTGCGGCATAGCGGCTTTCATGGCCTCGTTGTAGTCCTTGGTCGCCGTTTCGGTGGGGGCGGCGGCGGCCACCCGCCCGTCGCGGATCCGGTTGATCCACCACATCGCGTAATCGGCCTGGTCCTCGGCGATCGGGATCAGCGATTGGTTGCCGATCGGTGAGTGCGGACCCATCAGCATGAAAAGGTTCGGGAATCCGGGGACCGCCACCGACCGGTATGCGTGCGGCCCGTCGACCCACACGTCGTCGAGCGAGACACCGTGCTCGCCGATCACCTCCATCGGGCGCACATATGCCCGCGCATCGAACCCGGTCGCGAACACCAACACATCGAGTTCGTGCAGGATGCCGTCAGCGGTGACCACACCCCCGGGCTCGATGCGGTCGATCGCCTCGGTGACCACCTCGACACCCGGTTGCTGCACGGATCGATAGAAGTGCCCGGCCATCACCTGCCGCTTACACATCGGCTGATAGGCGGGCGTGAGTTTGGCCCGCAACACGCGATCGCGCACCGAGAGCCGCAGGTTCCATCGGCACAGCGCCTGGATCAACCTGCGCCGCAGGCCGGGCTGGATGGTGGCGCGACCGAATGACTGCCGGATAAACCAGCCCCAGAACCGGTATCCGATCCCGTTCAATTTCGGCCAGCGTCGCAGCGCCGCTCGTGTCAGCGACGAGTAGCGCGGGTTGGGCATCGGATACACCCATTGCGCGGTGCGCTGGAAGACCGTCAGCCCACGCACTTTTCCGCCGAGGTCCGCGGTGATCTGGATGCCGGTGGACCCGGTGCCGATCAGACCGATCCGCTTGTCCGGCAACGACACGGAGTGGTCCCAGCGCGACGAGTGGAACACCGGTCCGGCGAAGCTGTCCCGCCCCGGAATGTCGGGGTAGCGGGGCACCCGCAACACGCCGGTGGCGGTGATGAGCACATCGAATGACATCTGACCTGAGGAGGTGGTCAGCCACCAGCGTCCGTCGTCGTAGCGCGCCGAGGTGACGTCGGTGCCGAAGTGGATGTGCGGGCGGATGCCCCGTTCGTCGGCTACCTGCCGGAAGTAGGCCTGGATCTCCGGGCCGGGCGGCAGTAGATGCGACCAGTCCGGGTTGGGCCGAAACGAATACGAGTAGTAGCGCGATGGCACGTCGCAGGTCAGCCCGGGATAGGTATTGTCGCGCCAGGTCCCGCCAACCTCATCGGCCTTCTCGAAGATGGTGAACGAGTGGATGCCGGCGTCTTGCAGCTTGACCGCCATGCACAGGCCCGACATACCCGCGCCGATGATCGCGATGTGAACTGGGCGTTGCTGCGCCATCCCGACCACCGCCTCAGGCAGGAAACTCGACGATACCCCGGATGTTCTTGCCTTCGCGTGGATCCGCGAAAGCGTCGTTGATCTCGTCGAGTCCGGAGCGGCACATGGTCTGTGTCATCGAATCGAGGCCATCCGTTGACGGTGCGACGGGGCTAACCGGCGGCTACGCGTTTGGAGCCGAAGATGCGTTCCTGCATAGCGGTATCCGGGAACGATTGCGCGCTGACGATTTTGCCGTCGCGGAAGGTGTAGACATCGGCTTCCTGTGAGGTTTCCCCGGCGTCGGTGACTTCGGTCACCACGACCACCACGTCTCCGTCGGCCAAAAACCTCTTGGCCTCTACCGCAGTCGACTTCGCTGCGAGCTGACCCAACAGGCCGGTCAATTCGTCTTTACCGCGGTAGGTCCCACTGATCATGCTCTCGCCGCCGATGGTCCACTCCACCGAGTCGCTGAACATACTCAACGCTGTCTCCAGGTCGCCGGCGTTGAACGCCGCGTAGCCCTTCTTGGTTGCCTCAATATTCGCATCGGACATCAGAACGCCTTCTCTACCTTGTTGTAACGCTTAGTCGAATGGGCGGATTCACGATCCGCCTGCGGACAGTCTCCGGCGCGGCACTGCGAGCACCTAGGGTAGGCGACTACCTGAATTCGGTGGCGGACTCGCGTCGAGAACGCAGGCGACGACCGGTCGGCCGCTGCCGTCATAGATGCTTCATCTCCCGTGACATCCGCGCCGCCTCAAAGCAGGGAGACTCCAAGTGCGGGCAGGGCGGGTGTGGGTGCGGAAGGTGCGGGTGCGGCATGGGGTGCTGTTCGAGGGCGTCATGGAGTGCCGAGACGATCGTCGACAGCAACCAGACGTGGTGATGCACCTGCATGTGCGGTGGGACGCCCGACGCTGCGCTGGCAGCGCTTTGCTGTTCGGTCGCGGCATCGGGATCCGGTCGAGGCTGGTGGCCGACGGTAAGCGGTTCCCCAAGCCGCGATCGCGATGAAGGTGGCGCTAACGCATGAGACATGTGCCTGGGCCTTCCGGGTCGCTGTTGACTGACAGGGTTCACAAAATCATCCGGACGCGGCCAATTCCTCATCCATACGAATGAGATTGAGCGACTCCGACGAAATCGGGTAGGCAGCTACCCGCTCGTATGAGCGGCCCTACGCGCCCGGGCGATCCGCGGTGAGCAGGCGGACGAGTTGATCGCGGTGCGCGATATCGAGCTTGGTGAAAATGCGATAGAGGTGCCCGTCTACGGTTCGCACCGACACCGACAGCCGGTCGGCGATCTGCCGGTTGGACAGTCCAGCGGCCACCAGCATCGCGATCTCGCGCTCACGATCGGAGATCGGCAGCGGCCGCGCCATCGCAACGATTGCCGGAGTTCGTACCTCACCCTGCATTGCCAACTGATGCGCGCGATTCGATGAGGCGACCTGCTTTGCGCGGGCGTTCGCGCGCGCATGCTCGCGCGCGGCCTGTGCGGCGGCGTCGGCGGCCAGCGCCAGCGACCCGAGGTCGGCGAACCGATCGGCCGCGGCGTCCAGCGATCCCCCGTCGTGGCCGGCCAATCCACGTGCATGCAGCGCGATAGCGTGCGCCAACGGGGTGTTCAGCTGGTTTGCAAGTTCGGTGAGTCGCGGGGCGTGGGAGCGGTCGCCGAACCGGACCCCCGAATGCAGAGCCCGCAATTCGACGGCGGCCATCCCGGATCGCCGTGCGGTACCCGCGGCGCGCGTCGCGTACAGGCGGGCGGCGGTGGTTTCGCCGATCGACGCCCGTTCCCAGGCCCGGGCGAGCTCAAGTTCGGGAAGGAACACCGCGACTTGCGGCCCGTAGCTTTCCTCGGAGGCGCGCAGTGCAGCCGCGGCGGCGGCAGCGTCTCCGCGCGCACCTTCGGCCTGCGCGCACCAGGCCGCGACCAGCATCGTCCATGGTGAGGGAAATCCCTGCGACAAACTCGATATCGAGTCATGGAACGCGGTACTTGCTGACCCGAGTGCGCCGTGCGCCAGGTACGTCAATCCGCGGATCGTGTTGACCATGGCGTCTGCATCCGGCGCGCCGGCCGCCATCGCGGCATAGCGTTCGCAGATCTGCTCGGCGGCCTGCTGATCGCCACCGGCGGTTGCCGCCAGCACTTCCGCAACCCCGATAGCGAACCGCTGCGGCCCCGGATCACTCAGTGCCGCAGCCCTCAACCCAGCCTCGGCGATCTGGTCGACGTCGTCGAACCGTCCGGCGAGCGCAAACGCACAAGCGGTTGGTACCGCCGCCCACACCGTCGCGATCGGCAGCACATCCGGTGCACACAGATGCGGGCCGATTTCCAGGGCCGCCGCGACGTCACCGGCAAAATACGAGAACGACAGCTCCAGCGCCGTCACCAGGGCGACGCCCGGCCCGGAGTCAACCCGCGCCTTCAGGTCGGCGAGGACGTGTTGAGCACGCGCGACCTCGCCGCAGACCCAGAACAGGTTCGCCGAGCGGAGACACCCCCACCGCACCAGCTGCAGCAGGTCGACACCATCGGTACAGACGTCGGTCAGGATCGTCTCGGCCTCCGCTCCGCGTCCCTGCCAGCTCAGCGCGTCGGCGAGTGCCAGCGCGGCGGGCAGCCCACCGCCGCGGTCGAAGGCGAACCGTGCCAGCTCTTCTCCGTATCCGGGTGCGGACATGGCCATGGCACTCGTCGCGGCGCGGACGATCACCTCGAGGTCCGTGGTCAAGTCGCTGTGCATCATCAACTGCGCCAGGCGGATCTGGCCGCGAATGTCGGGCAGGCGCGAGCGCCGGCCACCTGCCTGCAGGTGGCGTTGAAGCGCCTGCGCCAGAATGCCGTTGAGTGCCCGCGTCCTGACGATCCCGGCCAGCCTGATCGCCGCCTCGCCGATGACGGGGTGGTTCAGCCGGGCCAGCATCTCCGATCCGTCCGCCACCAGTTGAATGAGCCCGCGGCGTTCGAGCGCCGACACCGCCTCGGGGTCACACAGGCCCCGCAGCAGCTCCCAATCCAGCAACTCGCCGACGGCCAGGATCTCGATGGCCTCCAGTTCCTTTGGGGCAAGCGAGCGTAACCGGAACGCGAGGAGGTCGAACAGGACCCGGTCGGGATGCAGCGGACCGCGAAGTTGCCAACCGCGTTCGGTATGAACCAGGACTTCGCTTTCCCGGCCGGCGCTGAGCAAGCCGCGCAGCAGCAGGAGATTGCCCGCGGTCCGGCGGAACAGCTCATCGATCAGCCGGGCTTCGACGGAGCCACCGAGCACGGCCCGTGCCAGCTCTCCGGTCTGCTCGCGGTTGAACGGCTCGATGTGCACGATGCGCAGCCGCCGTTCCTTCACCAGCGCGGTGACCGCGTCGGGTACCGGGTCTGCCCGGTCGATGGTCATGATGAGCCGCGCACTTCCGCTGTCGGCCAATTGATGCACCAGGGTGGCCGAGATCGGGTCCAGGAGTTGGGCGTCGTCGACGACAACCACCAGGTTCTCCTCGCGATCCAGGGTGGCGTGGGCGGCGGCGAGCATCGCGACGGGTTCGTTGGCCACCTCGCCGTCGACGGTGACCGCGCGTGAGAAGGCTCCCAACGGCACCTCGCGGCCGGTTTCGGTGCCCAGCACGAACCGCACCGTGTGACCCCGTGATTTGACGGCGGCGGCCAGGTTTCGGGCCATGGTCGATTTCCCGACCCCGCTGGCACCCAGCAGCACCACACCCTGCACATGCGCCGTCTCGTCGAGCGCCGTCAGCGCCTGACGGAACTCGTCGTCGCGGGCCACGATCGGCCATCCGGACCCGGCATCCCTGTGCACCGGACCCATAACCTCCTGGACGGCGCGTATGTGGGTGGGATATTACGCCCGAGTCGGTATGCGCTGTCCAGGAAACAGTGCTTCTCACACGCCGCCCGATGGCCATGTGAGGTGCTGTTTCGCGGTTGAACCACCAGGTGGGGTACCCGGACTCAGCGTTCGAGCCAGGTCTGCAGCTGGTAGATCGCGATCGTGATCACCGACAGCAGTACACCGGTGAGGAAGTCCAACGCGGCGGTCATAGTGGGGCGCACTCTATGGGCCCCACGTCCTGGCGCGCACGGGTAGTGCGCTACCCGTTTTGGCCGAGCGCGCGGTTACCGCGGCATCCGGCGCCAGATGGACTGCGGCACCAGCTTCATCACGAAGAACATCGGCCGCAACATCCACGGAACCGCGACGGTGCGGCGACCGCGGACGAGCGCGCGGGCGGTCGCGGTCGCCACCTGGGCCGGGGTGCTCGCCGGCGGTGCCGGCTTCATCCCCGCGGTCATCCGGCCGATGACGAAACCCGGTCGCACCAACAGCAGTCGCACCCCGCTGCCGTGCAGCGCGTCGGCCAACCCGTTGGCGAAGCCGTCGAGGCCGGCTTTGGCCGAGCCGTAGACGTAGTTGGCCCGCCGCACCCGCACCCCGGCGATCGACGAGAACACGACCAGCGACCCGCGCCCGGCGGCGCGCATCGCCGTGGCGAGGTGAGTGAGCAGACTGACCTGAGCGACGTAGTCGGTATGCACCACCGCCACGGCATGGGCGGCATCGGCCTCGGCGCGGCCCTGATCGCCCAGAATCCCGAACGCCAGCACCGCGGTTCCGATCGGTCCATGCTCGGCGATCAATTCGGCGACCAGTGGGCCGTGTGTGTCGAGGGCGTCGGCATCGAACTCGACCGTGTACACCGCTACGGCGCCGGCCGCACGCACCGCGCGCACCTGCTCGTCGAGCCGGTCGGCGCCGCGGGCGGCCAGTACCACCGTCGCGCCGCGGGCCAAGCGGCAGGCGAGTTCGGCGCCGATCTCACTGCGCCCACCGAAAATCACGATCGGTCCGCTGCCCGTGTCGTTCACGGATGCGATTATGACCTGCGCTAGCGTGAGCGGTGATGGCGAATGCGACGACCCGGCTGACCAACGACGCGCTGGCGTTCCTCACCGAACGCCACTTGGCCATGTTGACCACATTGCGCAACGACGGGTCCCCGCACGTGGTGGCGGTCGGTTTCACCTTCGATCCCAAGACGCATATCGCCCGGGTGATCACCACCGGCGGTTCCCAGAAGGCATTGAATGCCCAGCGCGGCGGGGTCGCGGTGCTCAGCCAGGTTGACGGCGCCCGCTGGCTGTCGCTGGAGGGCCGGGCCGGCGTGAACACCGACGGCGATGCCGTCCGTGACGCCGAATTGCGGTACGCCCAGCGCTACCGCACGCCGCGGGTCAATCCGCGCCGGGTGGTTATCGAGGTGCAGATCGAGCGGGTGCTCGGCTCCTCGGATCTGCTGGACCGCGGCGCGGGCTGACCGCCGCCTCACGAATAGGCGTGGTCGGCCCGGACCTGATGCCGGTCGCCTTCGGGGTCGATGTAGGCGGGGATTCCGGGGATTCGCATGTCGACGTGCGGTAACGGGATCGGTGGCAGGCCCGGAAGCTGAACCGATGACGGCACCCCGACGTGCGGCTGGCGCCTCCCCTCCGCCAGCAGCCCGTCGGTCATCAACCGCTCGGCGTGGCCGGTGACGATGTCGGTCATGCTGCGCAGGGCCTCACTGCCGAGCTGGTAGTAGCGCACATGGTCGGTCAGGCTGGGCAGCTGCGCGCCGGGAACCTCGGCGTGGAAGCGGACCGCGCCGTAGCCCTGTCCGGCTGGATCACGGCCCAATCCCGCATCGAACGGCAGCGGAATTCCATGCTGCCTGATGCGGCTTTTGACCAGTTCACCGGCAATGCCGTCGCTCTGCCCGATCCAGCTGACCGGATCGGTTGATGCGGCTCCGACATAGAGCCGCCCGCCATCGAGACGAAAGTCAAGGATGTTGCGCGCGATGTCGGTGCCAGGGCAGCCCAACAGGATGGCGTCGTTGGCGTGCATCCGGCTGTGGGCGAACGCGTCGGCGACGGTCGTCGCTCCGTAGGAGTGCCCGATGACGGTGACGTGTTGCGGCGTCTGTCCTTGGTGAGTTGTCCAGAGGCCATTGACATCTCGGGCCAGCACCTGCCCACCGTCACGGGCGGCTCCCGGCTCGGTGAGCCGGGTGTCCAGGAATCCGTCGGGCGCGTCATACCCCATCCAGGCGATGACCGCGGTACTGCGGTTCGGATCGGCGATCCGGCTCTGTTGGTAGAGGTTGACGGCGTCCCGGTGCTCTGCCAGCCAGCCCTTAGCCACGCTGCTGCCGACGCCCGGGACCACGATGGAGATGTCCTGCGCTTCATCGGGGTCGCCGATGCTGATGGCGGCCCTGCCCTTTCCGCGGAAGGCCGCCGGCTCGTACGCCCACAGCAGGGCCTGACAGTGGTCTTGCCTCGCGGATTCCAGACCGGCGCGTGTCCTTGTCGCGTTGCGGTAGCGGACGGTGTCGCTCTCCGTAATGCTCCGCGAGCCGTTCTCGACACGGCTGATGTCGTCCTGCATTACCGCCAGGTTGACCCGGTTGCGGGTTTCGGCTGGAATCCCGTTGAGATTACCCAATTCTGGCGGATGCTCGGCAACCAGAAGCATTCGCTGCTGCGGTGTCAACGAGACCCACCACGCATGCACGTCAGCGGAACTGGTCTGCGCCGCCGGGATCGTCGGGCGTTGATCCGCTGCGAACTGGTCGACGGGCCGGCCGCCGGTGAACGCGGCGAGTCCGGCACGAAGTTGCGCGGCGATGCGGTCGTCTTCGGACTGCAGGCTGGTGGCGCTGTGCACGATCTGTTCGCGATGGGCGCGCGCAGACCGTAGCCGGGTGCCGTCGACGTCGGCTGTGCACCAGCGGTGTTCGGCGATGGACAGATCGTCGGTGACCGCGAAGCCGTCGTGTTCGGCTGCGGCGATCGCCGCCAGGCTGCGTTGACGGCCCCAGCGCAGACCCGCCGCCGCGCGGTCGGCGAATTCGGCCAGCCGGCGTGCATGCTCGGTATCCCGGTAGATGGTGGTGCGGGCGATGCCCGCGTCCGCAGCCGCGGATCGCGCCGCCCTGCCGGCCCATGCGCTGCCGCCAGGTGTCGCGCTGTGGCGTAGATACAGATCGGCGGCCAGCTCGAGTTGATCGGCACGGTACCGCCATTCACCGGCAGCAGTGGCGAGGCCGGCTGCCGTCTGATCCCAGGCCTCGATGCGTGCGCGCGTGGGCGGCGGGTCCGCCATTTCCTACCGATACCCCGATGGCGCAACAATGTTCAGCGCACCGGCAGTGTCGGCCTCCATGGCGGCATAGCCGCCCGCGGCCCGGGCCAGCGCGGCCGATGCCTCCCACAGCCGCTGTGCGACAGCGCGGCAATAGCAATCGAGGGCACGGCTGAGTCCAGCCGCGGCCAGCCCCGAACGCTCACCGGTGGATTCGCCGGCGATGGCTGGGGCGCACAGCGCCGCGGCTTGGGCAGCGAGCTGCTGTGCCGCCACTGCCAGGCCCGCGGGTTCCACCGCCAGCGCCTCGTCCGCCACGCTGCCCTCCGATCGCTTTGACCAGGAACACTACGGAGGCTGCGGCGGAACGCAATTCACCCGATTCCGCCATGTGAGTGGCGGGTTGCTACCGCGCGGGTACCACAATCAGGTCATGCGGCCGGTTGTTGACCGACACCGAGCCGTCTGCGGTCACCACGACGATGTCCTCGATGCGGGCGCCCCACCGGCCGGGAAAGTAGATTCCCGGCTCAACCGAAAACGCCATCCCGGCTCGCAGCTCCGTCTGGTTACCGGCAACGATGTAGGGCTCCTCGTGCACGGAGACCCCGATGCCGTGACCGGTGCGGTGCACGAACACCTCGGCCAGCCCGGCGTCGGCCAGGATGTCGCGCGCCACCCGGTCGACGTGTTCGGCGGTGATGCCCGGGCGCACCGCCGCCACCGCCGCCTGCTGGGCCCGCTGCAGGGTGGCGTATTGCCGGGCCACCTCGGGATCCGGCTCACCCAGGCTGTAGGTGCGGGTGCAGTCCGAGTGGTACCCGGGCTCGACGGAGCCTCCGATGTCGATCACCACCACGTCGCCGGCCTGCAGGACACGCTCGGAGTGCTCATGGTGGGGGTCGGCGCCGTGCGGCCCGGAGCCGACGATGATGAACGAGACCTCCGAATGCCCCTCTACGACAATGGCTTCAGCGATGTCAGCGGCGACCTCGGCTTCGGTGCGCCCCGGTTTCAGAAAATCGGGCACCCGGGCGTGTACCCGGTCGATCGCCGCGCCCGCTTCGCGTAGTGCGTCCATCTCGCTGGGATCCTTGATCATCCGTAGCTCACGCAGCAGGTCGGTGGCCAGCACCGGCAGTGCACCCAGCGCTTCGGTCAGCGGCAACAGGTGCAGCGCCGGCATGGCGTCGGTGACCGCGGTTGCCGAACCTGCGCCCAGCTCCTCGACGACCAGGCGGTACGGGTCGTCGCCGTCGACCCAGTCGCGCACGGCCAGCCCCAGCTCCCCCGCCGCGGACTCGGCGAGGGAGGCCAACTCCAGCCTCGGTACCACCACGGTCGGGGTGCCGGCTGCCGGCACCACCAGTGCGGTGAGCCGCTCGAAGGTCTGTGCCCGCGACCCGATCAGGTAGCGCAGGTCGTAGCCGGGTGTGACGATCAAGCCGGCCAGGCCGGCGTCAGCGGTGGCGGCCGCAGCCGCAGCCAGGCGGCGGGCGTAGACATCGGCGTCGAATCTGCTGGAGGTCACACCGGACACGTTAGCGGCCCGCCCCGATGCGTTGACGCTGCGCGTAGGGCGGCGAAGTGCGAGTGGCCCGCACCGTAGGCGCAGAGTCGATGCGCGAAGATGGCAGCCATGCCCGCACCCCTGATGCTCCTCGACGGCGCCAGCATGTGGTTTCGCTCTTATTTCGGGATCCCGTCATCGATCACCGCCCCAGACGGGCGGCCGGTCAACGCGGTGCGCGGTTTCCTGGACTCGGTGGCCACCCTGGTCACCCAGCACCGCCCGCACCGGCTGGTGGTGTGTTTGGACCTCGACTGGCGCCCCCAGTTCCGGGTGGACCGCATTCCGTCGTACAAGGCGCATCGGGTGGAGCAGGCGAACCCCGACGGCACCCCCGACCTCGAGGAGGTGCCCGACGAGCTGACCCCCCAGGTCGACATGATCATGGAGATTCTGGACGCGTTCGGCATCGCCACCGGCGGCGCGCCGGGGTTCGAAGCCGACGACGTGCTGGGCACGCTGGCCGCGGCCGAGCGGCGTGACCCGGTGATCGTCGTCAGCGGCGACCGTGACCTGCTGCAGGTGGTGACCGACGAGCCGGTCCCGGTACGGGTGTTCTACTTGGGGCAGGGCCTGGCCAAGGCGACGCTGTTCGGCCCTGCCGAGGTCGCCGAGCGCTACGGTGTGCCGGCCGAGCGCGCCGGAGCCGGCTATGCGGAGTTGGCGCTGTTGCGCGGTGACCCATCCGACGGGTTGCCCGGGGTTCCGGGCATCGGCGAGAAGACCGCTGCCGGCCTGCTGGCGCGGCACGGTTCGCTGGCCGCCATCCTGGCTGCCGCTGAGAATCCCGAATCGACTGTCGCCAAAGGGGTTCGGGCCAAACTTGCGGCGGCCGCCGACTACATCCAGGCGGCGGGTCCGGTGGTGCGGGTCGCCACCGACGCTCCGGTCACCCTGTCCACACCAACCGATGCGCTACCGACCGCAGCGGCCGATGCCGAGCGCACCACCGAACTGGGAACTCAGCTCGGGGTGGGATCCTCGATCACTCGGCTACACAAAGCGCTGGCCGCTACTTAGGCCGACCGACCTCGTAGGTGCCCTTGTCGTCCTGGAAGGTGACGGTCACCTTGCGCTTGGTGCCATCGATGCTCACCTCGCAGTCGAAGGTGCCGCCCTTCTTGACCTCCGGGTCGCCACCGTCGTTGCACTTGACGTCCTTGACGTTCTTCGCGCCGTAGCCGTTGGTCTGGTCGCTCAGGATCTGCTGGACACCCTCTTGCGCCTTGCTGACATCAAGTTTGGTGGTCACGAAGAAGCCCGGCAGCCAGAACCCGGTGACCAGCACGATCAGCACCACCAGTGCACCGACCACGCCGAGGATCGTGCCGAGCATCTTGTTGCCGCCCTTTTGGCCTTGGTCCGGCGTGGGCTGGCCGTAGGGCGAGTACTGGGCAGGCTGGCCAGGCTGCGGGTACTGGCCGTACTGCCCCTGCTGCCCGTACTGCACGGGCTGGCCGTACTGGGTCGGCTGCCCGTATTGCGCCGGCTGACCATATCCGGCCGCGCCCTGCTGCCCGTACTGCTGCGTCGGCGCCTGGTAAGCGGTGGTGGGCTGCTGCCCGTACTGCGTCGGGGCCCCGTAGGCGGGCTGCTGCCAGCCACCACCAGTCTGCATGGTGGGCTGTTCGGGAGTGACCGGCTGCTGCCAGGCCGGCGGGTACTGCTCGCTGCCCTGCTCGCCCTGCCCTGGCTGCGGAGGCTGCCACGACTGCGTCGGGTCGTATCCCTGCGGTCCGCTCATCGGTTACTCCTCAGTCCTCTCGGGCGCGCGCCATGGCTGCTATTGCCGGCTATACCGTAGCGTGTCCGATTCAGCCTACCCGGCATCAACAGCCACAACCCCGCACCGAATCGCGTCGATGGCACGTTTTGCGGTGCCGCGCAGGCCGGGGTCCGGCCCCGCGACCCGTATCTGGTCCAGCAGATCCAACACCTGGCGGCACCAGCGCACGAAGTCCCCCGCGGACAGCGGCGATCCGTTGCCGGCCGCATCGGAGGCGGCCAGCGCGGCGCTGAGATCACCGGTACAGGCCCAGCGGTACACCGCGGCGACGAATCCATCGTCGGGTGCACGGCTGGGACTGATCCGGTGCCGCTGTTCCTGGGCACGCAGCTGCTCGGAGAGCCGGCGGGTCTGATGCAGTGCCCGGCGCAGCGGTGCGGTGGGCGCCTCGGCGGCATACATCCCACCGGGTCCCTCCCCGCCCCGAGATTCGAAGAGCACCGCCGAGGTCACCGCGGCCAGTTCGGCGTGACCCAATCCCGCCCACGCCCCGGTCCGCAGGCATTCGGCGACCAGAAGATCGCTCTCGCTGTAGATCCGGGCCAGCAGCAGACCGTCGGGTGTCACGGTGACGTCGCCGTCGCCGGCGGCCTCATGGCGGATGAAGCCGCGTTCGGTGAGCAGTCCGATGATCCGGTCGAAGGTGCGGGCCAACGAGTTGGTGGCGGCGGCCGCCTTCTTCCGGAGCTGGGCGTTGTCGCGTTCGATGCGCAGATAGCGTTCCGCGATCCGCACCTGGGCATCGCGGTCGGGTGCGTGGTGGGCCGGATGGGCCCGCAGCTGGTGACGCAGCGCGAGCAACTCGGGGGCGACCGCGTCGTCGTCTCGGTTGGCGGCTTTGCGGCTCCGCCGGTCCGGGATCGTCAGACCGGCCGACGCGGACCGCAGCGCCGACGCCACATCGCGGCGAACCTTGGGCTGGCGGTGCTCGACCCGTTTGGGCAGCTGCATCGACCCGACCGGCCCCGCGGACCCGGGGTAATCGGCCGACGAGATCCGCCCGGCCCAACGGTGTTCGGTGAGCACCAGCGGCCGCGGATCGGCGCTGTCGTGCGCGGATTCGAGCACCACCGCCAGCCCGCCGTGGCGGCCGTGGGTGATGTCGATGATGTCGCCGCGACGCAGCGCTGCCAGCGCGTTGTTGGCCGCCTGGCGACGCTCCAGCCGCGATGCGCGGGCCTGCGTGCGTTCCATCTCCGACACGGCGGCGCGCAGTCGGGCGTATTCGAGGATCGGCGACTCGCGGCCACCCAGCTCGGCGGCGATCTCGTCGAGCATCGTCTCGCCACGCTCGGCGCCGCGGACCAGCCCGACCACCGACTGATCGGCCTGGTACTGGGCGAAGGACTGCTCCAGCAGCTGGTGCGCCTGCTCCGGCCCCATCTGGTGCACCAGGTTGATCGTCATGTTGTACGACGGCGCGAACGAGCTGCGCAGCGGGAAGGTGCGGGTCGACGCCAGCCCGGCCACCTCAGCCGGGTCGGTGGTGGCATCGCTGGGATGCCACAGCACCACCGCGTGCCCCTCGACATCGATGCCGCGCCGGCCGGCACGACCGGTCAACTGGGTGTACTCCCCCGGCGTCAGCGCGGCGTGCTGCTCGCCGTTGAACTTCACCAGGCGCTCCAGGACCACGGTGCGCGCCGGCATGTTGATGCCCAGCGCCAGGGTCTCGGTGGCGAACACCGCCTTGACCAGGCCCGCGGTGAACAGCTCTTCCACGGTGTGCCGGAAGACGGGCAGCAGACCGGCGTGGTGCGCGGCCAGCCCCCGCAAGAGGCCCTCGCGCCATTCGTAGTAGTCCAGCACCGCCAGGTCGGCGTCGGCGAGGTCGCCGCAGCGGTGGTCGATGATCTCGGCGATGCGGGCACGTTCGTCTTCGGTAGTCAGCCGCAGCGGCGAGCGCAGGCACTGCTTGACGGCAGCGTCGCAGCCGGCGCGGGAGAACACGAAGGTGATGGCCGGCAACAACCCGCCGGCATCCAGCGTGGCCAGCACATCCGGGCGGGACGGCGGCCGGTACATGCGGGGCCGGCCGTAGTCGTTGCGGCGGGAGTTCGCGCGCGGTTGCCAGTTGGTCAGCCGGTCGGCCTCGCGGCGGTGCGCGATGTGGCGCAGCAGCGCATGATCGACGACCGGCTTGCGGTTCGAGCCCGGCGCGCCTGCGGCCCCCGCGGCGTCATAGTCGAACAGGTCGAACAGCCGCTTGCCCACCAGCATGTGCTGCCACAGCGGAACCGGGCGGTGCTCGTCGACGACGACGCTGGTGTCACCGCGCACCGTCTGGATCCAACCGCCGAACTCCTCGGCGTTGCTGACCGTCGCCGACAAGCTGACCAGCCGCACCTCGTCGGGCAGATGCAGGATGACTTCCTCCCACACCGCGCCCCG
Source organism: Mycobacterium sp. NGS50 (assembly GCF_059812545.1). Taxonomy (NCBI): domain Bacteria; kingdom Bacillati; phylum Actinomycetota; class Actinomycetes; order Mycobacteriales; family Mycobacteriaceae; genus Mycobacterium; species Mycobacterium sp. NGS50. Next base: position 75,396 of record NZ_JCALCW010000009.1, on the reverse strand, counting down.
CATCCGGTCGGCAAGGAAATGCACCTCGTCCATCACCACATGGGAAAGGCCTTGCAGTGCAGGAGAATCCGCGTAGAGCATGTTGCGCAGCACCTCGGTGGTCATCACCACCACCGGCGCGCCGGCATTGACCGACTGATCACCGGTCAGCAACCCGATACGGTCCCGCCCGTAGCGGGCCACCAAGTCGGTGTGCTTCTGGTTGCTCAGCGCCTTGATCGGGGTGGTGTAGAAGCACTTGCCACCGCCGGCCAGCGCCAGATGTACCGCGAATTCACCGACGACGGTCTTGCCGGCGCCGGTCGGCGCGCAGACCAGCACACCACGACCGGCTTCCAGGGCCGCACACCCGCGCTGTTGAAAGTCGTCCAGCCGGAATGGCAACTCGGCGGCGAAGCGGGCCAGCTCGGTATCGCTCACGCGGGTGCCCCGGTGCGCGAGCGTGCGCAGTTGTACGGCTCACGGCGGCAATTTGCGTGCAACTGCGCACGCTCGCGGGAAACGGGGCTAGGTGACATCGTCGGTTATCAGCGACGGTGGGGTGATGACGGAGGCTTGGTCGTCGGGAATGGCGTCGGCGGCCTCCCGTTTGGCTTTGCGCTTGTCGTGCAGCCGAGCGACCTGGATGGCGAATTCGAGCAGCAGGGTCAGCGCCAGCCCCAACGCGGTCATCGAGAACGGGTCGGATCCCGGCGTGGCGACCGCCGCGAACGCGAACACCGCGAAGATCAGTCCGCGCCGCCACGCCGCGAGCCGGGCGTAGCTGAGCAACCCGACCATGTTGAGCATGACGATCAGCAGCGGGAACTCGAAGCTGATCCCGAACACCAGCAGCAGGTTGATCAGGAATCCGAAATACCGTTCGCCGGACAGCGCGGTCACCTGCACATCGCTACCGACGGTCAGCAGGAACCCCAAGGCCTTGGACAGCACCAGGTAGGCCATCACCGCCCCGGCCACGAACAGGAACGCGGCGGCCACCACGAACACCACCGCGAACCGGCGCTCCTTGCGGTACAGCCCCGGCGTGATGAAGGCCCACAGCTGGTAGAACCACATCGGGCAGGCCAGCACCACGCCGGCGGTCAAACCGACCTTGAGCCGCAGCATGAACTGGTCGAACGGCCCGGTGGCCAGCAGTCGGCATTGGCCGTCGGCGCCGATTTGGGCGCGCGCCGAATCCGGCAGGCTGCAGTACGGGTGGCGCAGCCACTCCCCGAGGCTTTCCACCCCCAGGAAACCGTGCGAGTACCAGGTGAACCCGAAGATGGTGGTCAGCGCGATCGCGGCCAGCGAGATCAGCAGGCGGGTGCGTAGTTCACGCAGGTGATCGACGAGGGACATCGTCCCGTCGGGATTGGTGCGGCTGCGCCGTTGGCGAGGGTCGAGCCGCTTGAAAACGCTGGTGGTGCGCACGATCAGCTGGCGCTCGGGCGCTGTGGTGACGACAGACTAGACCGACCGCGGGTCGGCGGGCGGGTCGACGCGCTCGGACTGTACTGCGGTGGGCGCCGCGGATGAATCCGGTTTGCCTTCGCTCTGCAGTTCACGGACCTCGGACTTGAAGATTCGCAACGACTTGCCGAGCGAGCGCGCCGCATCGGGAAGCCTCTTTGCGCCGAACAGCACGACCACCACGACCAGCAGGATCGCCCAGTGCCACGGACTCAGACTGCCCACTTCGGATACCTCCAGACGTTGCTTTCGATGCTACCGCAGCCGTATCGGACCTTCACCGAACGTGCGCTTGCGGCGTGGGCGATCGGGCCGGCGGCTATTGGGCCTGGTAGACGGTCAGCGCGGCGGCCGCGGCGGCACGCACCCGCGCGGCCAGCGACTCCGGCGCGAGCACCTGCGCCTCGGCGCCCAGGCCCAGCAGGAGTCGCGTCATCCAGTCGTCTGAGGCGTAGGTCATCTCGGCCTGCCGATAGCCGTCCGGCAGCTCGCTGACCAGCCGCATCGGGTAGTACTCGAACATCCAGGCGGCAGACGGCGCCAGCCGTAGGGTGGCGACCGGCAGCGACGGGTCGGCGTCGAACAGCGAGGTGTCCGGTTCCGTCGACGCAGGTTGCGGCGGCGCCGACGGCTCGTCGAGTATCTCGGCACCGTCGATGCGATCGAACCGGAACAACCGCATGCCGTCGGATTCCCGACTCCAGGCCTCCAGGTAGCTGTGGTTGCCGATCAGCACCACCCGGATCGGGTCGACCACCCGGTGCGACAAGGTGTCCCGCGAGGCGGAGTAGTAGTCGATGCGCAGCGCGCGGTGTCGTTTCACCGCGTCGCGGACCGCCTCCGCAGCGGGGTTTTCGCTCGTCACCGATACCGTCGCTGCGTGCGCCGCCGTGCCGGCGGCGTCCTCGATCTTGGCGATCGCACTGCGGGCGGCCTGCGGGTCGACGATCCCGGGCATGGCCACCAACGCGCGCAGCGCCATCAGCATCGCCGTCGCCTCCGGCGAGGTCAGCCGCAGCGGCCGATCCACCCCCGCGGACTCGTAGACGTCGATGCGGTCTTCGTAGAACGTCACGTCGATCAGGTCGCCGGGCCCGTAGCCGGGCAATCCGCACACCGCCAACTGCTCCAGATCGGCCTGCAGCTGGGCCAGGCTCACCCCGAGTTCGGCGGCGGCCTGCTCCTTGGTGATGCCGGGACGAGCCAACAGGTACGGCACCATGTTCAGCAGCCGGACCAGCCGATTCTGAAGTTGAGTCATGCCGACACCGGTCCGATCTGCGCGGCGAACCGAGCCATCACCGCGTCGCGCAGCGACGGCGGGTCCAGAACGACGGCATCGGCCGCGTAACCGGCGATTTCGCGCGCCAACCGGTCCACCGTGCCGATGTCGACGGCGAGGACGTCCCCGTCACGGCCGGCGACGATGTCGCGCGACACCACGGTGCCGGTCCGGCGCAGCGCCACCGCACGGCCATCGGCGACCCAGATCCGAGCCTGGGCCCCGCTCGGGGACTCACCGACCGCATCGGCGACGATCTGCCGCAGGTCCGCGGTCTCGGGGCGGCTGACCACTCCCGGCGGCCCGATCGGCGTGACGTCGTCGGCGATGCGCAGCAGCCGGAAGGTGCGTACCGCGTCGCGGTCGCGGTCATGGCCGACCAGATACCACCGGCCGCCGTGGGTGACGACTCCCCACGGCTCGACGGTGCGGGTGAGGTAGGGCTGGACCGGCGACGGGCGGTGGCCGAATTGCACGGCCTGCCCTGTCTGGATGGCATCCATGAGCGCACCCAGCGCCGGCTCGGCCTGATGGAAGCCGGGTAGCGCCGCCGGTGGGGCCACCAGCACCTCGGCACGGTCGGGATCCACATCGACGCCGGCGGCCTGCAGTTTGGCCACCGCACCCTGGGTGTTGGCGCGCAGCTCCGGCGACTGCCACAGCTGCACGGCGACAGCCACCGCGGCCGCCTCGTCGCGGCTGAGGTCAACCGGAGGCAGCGCGTAGGCCTCCGGATTGATGCGGTAACCCTCGAGGGTGTCGAACGCCGATACCTTCCCGGTCTCCAGCGGTACGCCGAGGTCGCGCAGTTCGCTCTTATCCCGTTCGAACATCCGCGAGAAGGCATCGTCGGAGGATTTGTCGCCGTATCCGACCACGGTGGCCCGGATCTTCTCGGCGCTGAGGTAGCTGCGGGTGGACAGCAAGGCGATGACCAGGTTCATCAGCCGTTCGATCTTCGACGTCGCCACGGGAAGCAGGATAGGCGCTACATGCTGGCGATCAGCCGTTTGACCCGCTCATCCACCGACCGGAACGGGTCTTTGCACAGCACCGTGCGCTGCGCCTGATCGTTGAGCTTGAGATGCACCCAGTCGACGGTGAAGTCGCGGCCGGCGTCCTGCGCGGCGCTGATGAACTCGCCGCGCAGCTTGGCCCGGGTGGTCTGCGGCGGGGTGTCCACGGCGGCGTCGACGTCCTCGTCGGTGGTGACACGGGCCGCCAGGCCCTTGCGCTGCAACAGGTCGAACACCCCGCGGCCGCGTTTGATGTCGTGGTACGCCAGGTCGAGCTGGGCGATCTTGGGGTCGGACAGCTCCATGTTGTAGCGGTCCTGGTAGCGCTGGAACAGCTTGCGTTTGATCACCCAGTCGATCTCGGTGTCCACCTTGGCGAAGTCCTGGCTTTCCACCGCGTCGAGCTGGCGGCCCCACAGGTCGACGACCGCTTCGAGCTGCGGGTTGGATTCCCGGGTCTGCAGGTGTTCGACGGCGCGGCTGTAGTACTCGCGCTGGATGTCCAGGGCGCTGGCCTGCCGGCCGCCGGCCAGCCGGACCGGGCGGCGGCCGGTCAGATCGTGGCTGACCTCACGAATCGCGCGGATCGGGTTGTCCAGCGAGAAGTCGCGGAACGCCACACCGGATTCGATCATCTCCAACACCAGGGCCGCGGTCCCCACCTTGAGCATGGTGGTGGTCTCGGACATGTTGGAGTCGCCGACGATCACGTGCAGACGGCGATACTTCTCGGCGTCTGCGTGCGGTTCGTCGCGGGTGTTGATGATCGGGCGGGATCGGGTGGTGGCCGACGAGACCCCTTCCCAAATGTGCTCGGCGCGCTGGCTCAGGCAGAACGTCGCGGCCTTGGGGGTCTGCAGCACCTTGCCGGCACCGCAGATCAGCTGGCGGGTGACCAGGAACGGCAGCAGCACGTCGGAGATGCGGGAGAACTCCCCGGCCCGCACGATCAGGTAATTCTCGTGGCAGCCGTAGGAGTTGCCCGCCGAGTCGGTGTTGTTCTTGAACAGGTAGATGTCGCCGCCGATGCCCTCATCGGTGAGCCGCTGCTCGGCGTCGACCAGCAGGTCCTCCAGCACCCGCTCCCCGGCCCGGTCGTGGGTGACCAGCTGGACCAGGCTGTCGCATTCGGCGGTGGCGTACTCGGGGTGGGAACCCACGTCGAGGTACAACCGAGCGCCATTACGCAGGAAGACGTTGGAACTGCGACCCCACGACACCACCCGGCGGAACAGATAGCGGGCCACCTCGTCCGGGGACAGCCGGCGGTGCCCATGGAAGGTGCAGGTGACACCGAACTCTGTCTCGATCCCCATGATTCGACGCTGCACGATTCGAGCGTACTGGTTACGAGGCCGTCTCGGGGGCGGAGACGCACCGGTTGATGCGCGTGATCGGCAACCGGTGTGAAAGGCGCGCCGAACCGCGCACCCGGACAAATACACTCGACCTGATCCGGCCGGCGGTGCCGGCGCAACGGGAGGGCAGCGGTGGCCACGCTCAGCGCCGGGGATGAGTTCGCGGGCTATCGCATCCTCAGGAAGCTCGGCGAAGGCGGTATGGGCCAGGTGTGGCTCGCCGAACACCTCCTGCTCGGGCGCCTGGAAGCGCTCAAGATGGTGTCGATCCACGCGGCCGACAGCGAATTCGCCCGACGGTTCACCAACGAGGCACGGACCGCCGCGGCGCTGGACCATCCCGGCATCGTCACGGTGTACGGCTACGGCATCACCGACGGCACACCGTGGTTCACCATGAACTACCTCGAAGGTCAGGATCTCACCAAATGCGGTGCGCTGCCCGCTGATGAAGTGGCCGTCATCGTGGAGCAGGTCGCCGACGCCCTCGACTACGCACACAGCCGCGGGGTGATCCACCGGGATATCAAGCCGGCCAACGTGGTGGCCGCCCGCACCCCCGACGGCGCTCTCGGGCGGGTCACGGTGCTCGATTTCGGGATTGCCCGCCTGTTGGACGGCACCCAACTGACCGCAACCAACGCCTTCATCGGCACCCTGTCCTACGCCCCGCCGGAGACCCTGACCGGGAACGGGGCGGTCCCGCAATCCGACCAGTACGCACTGGCGTGCACCGCCTATCAGCTGCTCACCGGGCGACCACCGTTTTCCGCCGACAGCCCCGGCGCGGTGATGATGCAGCACATCAACGGCCCAATCCCGTTGCTGCGGGACGTCTCTACCGTGCTCGCACCCCTGGACACAGCCTTGTCGCGCGCGCTGGCGAAGGCACCCGAGCAGCGGTTTGCCACCACCCGCGACTTCGCAGCGGCCCTGCGCAGCGCGGTGTCGGGATCCCGGCCCGCCCCGGGCGACATCCACCTCGCGCAGACCGTGGCTCGACAAGACCACGGGTATCCTGCCTCCCCCGAGGTGCCGGTGTCACAGAACTTCGCGCCTCCGGTCGATGCCCGAGCCCGACGGGTGCCTGTCGCACTCATCGCAGCCGTGGCGGTGGTGGCGCTGGCACTGGCGGCCGTCGTCGGATACCGCCTTGTTCATCGCGACCCGCCGGTCCACCCGCCCGGCGCGGTTTCGTCGGCCGCGCAGCCGGCAAAAGTGCAGGTCCGTGGTCTCAGCGCCGGAACCGGTGCGGTGTGCGCCGCCGGTGACAGCGGCACCGCCTACTGCTGGGGCACCGCGGGCAGCGAGCAGCCGACCGCGATCCCGGGGCTGACCAGCGTCGACTCCGTCGCCACCGATGGCCTGACCAGCTGCGCGGTCAGCCGCGGGGAGCTGTACTGCTGGGGCGGCAACGACGACGGTGCGCTGGGCAACGGCAGCACCGGCACATCCAGCGTCCAAGATCCGCAGAAGGTCGAAGGGCTGGTCAGCGTCACGGCCGCCGCCGTCGATTGGGGCACGGTCTGTGCGGTCAGCTCCGGCGAGATCTACTGCTGGGGCAATAACCAGGTAGGGCAGCTGGGCAACGGCAGCACCGACGCCAGCAGCCGACCGGTGAAGGTTCCCGGGGTGCCGGCAGCGACCGCGGTCTCGGTTGGTCTCGGAACGGTGTGCGCGGTCGCCGATGGCTCTGCGTGGTGCTGGGGCAACAACCGCTACGGTCAGCTCGGCGACGGCACGACGGAACGTCGCGGCACCCCGGCCGCGGTGCCCGGGCTCGGCCGGGTGACCGCGGTGCAGACCACCTCCACGAGCACCTGTGCGATCAGTGACGACACCTTGTACTGCTGGGGAAACTCGTCCGGCCTGCTCGGCGAGAACCCCGATCCTCCCGTGCCGCATCCGGCGCCGGTCGCGGTTCCCGGCTTCGGCCGGGTTGACGCGATGGCACTGGGCGGCAACGCGACGCACGTCGACGGCCAGCGCATGCTGAGCAAGGCGGTGGTCTGTGGCATCACGGCCGGCAGCGCGGTCTGCGTCGGCGACAACAGTTCGGGGCAGCTCGGGGATGGCACCACCACTCCGCATCCCGCGGCGGTTACCGTCCCGGGTTTGACCGGGGTGTCGCAGATCGCGGTGGGTGGCCCATTCGCCTGCGCGGTCAGTGCTGCGCAGACCGACTGCTGGGGCCGCCTGCCCGGTCCCCGCGGCGAACCGCACTTGGCCCCGACCCGGGTCCCCTGGCCGTCCTAGCCCGCGGCGGGTCAGTCCACCGGCCCCAACAGCACGTCGGCATCGAAGCAGCTGTGATCGCCGGTGTGGCAGGCTCCCCCGACCTGGTCGACCTCCAGCAATACCGCGTCACCGTCGCAGTCCAGTCGCACCGAATGCACGTACTGGGTGTGCCCCGAGGTCGCGCCCTTGACCCACTGCTCGCCGCGGGATCGCGAAAAATAGGTTGCCTCACGGGTTTCCAGCGTGCGGGCCAGGGCCGCATCGTCCATCCAGGCAACCATCAGCACGTCGCCGCTGCCCCGCTCCTGCACCACCGCGGTGAACAGTCCGTCGGTGTTGCGCTTGAGCCGTGCCGCGATATCGGGATCCAGTGTCATCGGACCACACTCCGCGCCGAACGTGCATTCAGGTCGAGATATCCCCTGATATTTCGCACTGAGTGCACGTTGGGTGAGCCAAGGGTGCTCATCGGACCACGATCCCCTCGGCGGCCATCGCCGCTTTGACCTGCCCGATGGTCAGTTCCCGGAAGTGGAACACGCTGGCCGCCAACACCGCGTCGGCGCCGGCGTGCACCGCCGGGGCGAAATGATCGGTGGCCCCCGCACCGCCGCTCGCGATCACCGGCACGCTGACGGCGGCCCGGACCGCGCGCAGCATCGGCAGGTCGAAGCCGGCCTTGGTGCCGTCGGCGTCCATCGAGTTCAGCAGGATCTCGCCCACCCCGAGCTCGGCGCCGCGCACCGCCCATTCCACCGCGTCGATGCCGGTGCCGCGGCGCCCCCCGTGGGTGGTGACCTCCCAGCCGGACGGGGTGGGTGATGACCCGGCCGGCACCGTGCGGGCGTCCACCGATAAGACGATGCACTGCGAGCCGAATTGGCGGGCCATCTCCTCCAGCAGCTCGGGCCGGGCGATCGCGGCGGTGTTCACCGAGACCTTGTCCGCCCCGGCGCGCAGCAGCACGTCGACGTCCTCGACCGCGCGCACCCCGCCGCCGACGGTGAGCGGGATGAACACCTGCTCGGCGGTCTGGCGGACCACTTCGAGCATGGTGTCGCGTCCCGACGAGGACGCGGTCACGTCGAGGAACGTCAGCTCGTCGGCGCCTTCGGCGTCGTAGGCGGCGGCCAACTCGACCGGGTCGCCGGCGTCGCGCAGGTTCTCGAAGTTGACGCCCTTGACCACCCGGCCGGCGTCCACATCCAGGCATGGGATCACCCGGACCGCAACGTCGCTCGCGGTTTTCATCTCAGTAGTCCTCCGGTTCACCGGTGCTGTGCAGGATCTCGAGCAGCTGGGTGTGGACGCCGGGTGCGGCGGCCAACGCGGAACGCGACGCGGTGGTCCATGGCGCGCCGGACAGGTCGGTGACGACGCCTCCGGCGGCTTGCACCAGTGCCACCCCGGCCGCGTGGTCCCAGATATGGTCGCCGAAACTGATCGCCCCACCCAGGATTCCGTCGGCGACGTAGGCCAGGTCGACGCCGATAGCGCCGTGCATCCGGATTCGCGACGACACCCGGCTCAGGTTCTCCAGCACCGCCAACCGCCAGCGACCGGGAAAACGTCCCCGCCACTCCACGTTGAATGTGCCGAAGCCGACGATGGATTCGCCCAGCACGGTGGGCTCCAGCGCGGAGCGCGGCACCCCGTTGCACATCAGCGGCCCGCCCGCGACCGCGGTGTAGCGCTGGCCGGTGAACGGCATCCAGGTCAGGCCGGCCACCGGTTCACCGTCGCGCAGCAGACCCAACAGGATCGCCGCGACCCGCGATCCCGCCGCGTAGTTGACCGTTCCGTCGATCGGGTCGAGCACCCACACCAGCGGCGAATCCACCGGAGGGCCGCCGAATTCCTCGCCGTGCACACCGATCCCGGTCGCGGCCACCAGGGCGTCGACGACCTGTCGCTCGATGGCCAGGTCGACCGCGGTAGCGAAGTCGTTGCCCAACTTGGCGACCGCAGACTCGGCGCGGTGCCCGGCCAGGAACGGCGCGGCGGCGGTGTCCAGGATCACCGATGCTTCTGCGACCAGTCCCGCCAGGTCCGCCGAGTCCAGCGCCACGGCCGTCCCTTACTCCCGCACCGCGGCCAGGGCCTGCGGCAGCGTGAAGCGCCCGGCGTAGAGCGCCTTGCCGACGATGGCGCCCTCCACCCCGGCGTCCAGCAGGGTGGCGATGGCGCGCAGATCATCGAGACTGGACACCCCGCCCGAGGCGATCACCGGGGCGTCGGTGCACTCGGCCACCTGGCCCAGCAGATCCAGGTTGGGGCCGCCCAGGGTGCCGTCCTTGGTCACGTCGGTCACCACGAACCGCGAACACCCTTCTGCATCAAGGCGTTCCAACACAGGCCACAGGTCGCCGCCGTCGGTTTCCCAGCCGCGGCCGCGCAACCGGTGCTCGCCGTCGATGATCTGCACGTCCAGACCGACCGCAACCTTGTCGCCGTGCTCGGCGATCGCGCGGGCACACCACTGCGGGTTCTCCAAGGCCGCGGTGCCCAGGTTCACTCGCCGGCACCCGGTCCCCAGCGCTGCGGCCAGCGAGTCGTCGTCGCGGATCCCTCCGGACAGTTCGACCTGCACGTCGAGCTGTCCGACCACCTCGGCCAGCAAATCCCGGTTCGACCCGCGGCCGAAGGCGGCGTCCAGGTCGACCAGATGGATCCATTCGGCACCGTCGCGCTGCCAGCCCAGGGCGGCTTCCAGCGCGGAGCCGTATTCGGTCTCGCTGCCCGCCTTGCCCTGGACCAGGCGGACCGCACGGCCGTCGACCACGTCGACGGCGGGAAGAAGTATCAATGACACGTAGACAGACCCTAACTCACAGACCGCGGACCCAGTTGTCCAGCAGTGTTGCTCCGGCATCCCCGCTTTTCTCGGGATGGAATTGGGTGGCGGCCAGCGGCCCGTCCTCGACCGCGGCCAGAAACGGCACGTGGTGCGTCGCCCAGGTCAGCTGTGCGTCGGAGACGCCGTCCCATCGTTGCGCGGCGTAGGAGTGCACGAAATAGAACCGGGTGGCCGGGTCCAGGCCGTCGAACAGGGCGCTGCCCGGCGCGGCGGCCACGACATTCCAGCCCATGTGCGGGATCACCGGGGCGTCCAGCCGGGTCACCGCGCCCGGCCACTGCCCACATCCGGCGGCGTCGACGCCGAATTCGATGCCGTGCGCGAACAGGATCTGCATGCCGACACACACGCCGAGCACAGGCCGCCGGTGCGCGATCCGCTCGGCGATGATCTGCTCACCGCCGATGGCCCGCAGACCGGCCATGCAGGCCGCAAAGGCGCCGACGCCCGGTACCATCAGCCCGTCGGCGTGCATGGCCGCGTGGGCGTCGGAGGTTACCTCGGTATCCGCACCGACCCGCTCGAGCGCACGTTGCGCCGACCTCAGGTTTCCCGAACCATAGTCGAGCACAACGACTTTCGCCGTCACAAGGCGCCTTTGGTGGACGGCACCCCGGACACCCGCGGATCGGGCTCGACGGCGTGCCGCAGCGCCCGTGCCACCGCCTTGTACTGGGCCTCGGTGATGTGGTGCGGGTCGCGACCGTAGAGCACCCGCACGTGCAACGCGATACGGGCGTTGGCGGCCAGTGTCTCGAACACGTGCCGGTTGATGACGGTGTGGTACGGCACCTGGGAACCGGCGATCGTGGTGTGCTGCAAGTGGTCCGGCTCCCCGGTGTGCACACAATAGGCACGTCCGGAGACGTCCACGACGGCGTGCGCCAGCGTCTCGTCCATCGGAATGAAGGCGTCGCCGAACCGGCGGATGCCCTTTTTGTCGCCGAGCGCCTCGCCCAGCGCCTGGCCGAGCACGATCGCGGTGTCCTCGATGGTGTGGTGCGCCTCGATCTCGACGTCGCCGCGGGCCCGCACGGTCAGGTCGAAGCTGGCGTGGCTCCCCAGCGCGGTGAGCATGTGGTCGTAGAACGGGACCCCGGTTTCGATGTCGACGACACCGGTGCCGTCGAGGTCGAGTTCGACCACGATCTCGGATTCACGGGTGGTGCGTTCCACCCGGGCGCGGCGGGTCATGGGGCTCCTCGTTGTTGGTGGGGACCTGCTGGGCCCGGCTGCGCCGCGCGTGCGATCCCCACGGGTGATTGGTCGAGTTCGGTGGCCGCGAGCCGTTCACTCGCGGCGAGCAGCGCGTCGTTCTCCTCGGGCAATCCGGTGGTGGCCCGCAGGTACCCGGGGATGCCCACATCGCGGATCAGGATGCCGGCATCCAGGTAGCGCTGCCAGGTTGCGGGCGCATCGGTGAACCGGCCGAACAGCACGAAATTAGCGTCGCTGGGGATCACCCGAAATCCCATGTCGGTCAGCGTCGTTGAGACCCTGTCGCGCTCGGCGATGAGCTTTGCGACGCTGCCCAGGGTGTCATCGGCGTGCCGCAGCGCGGCGCACGCCGCTGCCTGGGTGACCGCCGACAGGTGATAGGGCAGCCGCACCAGCAGCATCGCGTCGATCACCGCCGGCGCGGCGATCAAGTACCCGAGCCGGCCGCCGGCGAACGCGAAAGCCTTGCTCATCGTGCGGGTGACGATCAGTTTCCTCGGGTAGTCGGCGATCAGTGCGATCGCGCTGGGCTGTGAGGAGAATTCGCCGTAGGCTTCGTCGACGATCACGATCCCGGGAGCGACATCGAGCAGACTGCGCAGATCGTCGAGTGAAATGCTCTGCCCAGACGGATTGTTCGGGCTTGCGACGAACACCACGTCGGGTTTCCGGTCGGCGACGGCGGCGACCGCGACCGCGGTGTCCAATCCGAAGTCGTCGGCGCGGCTCGCCTCCAGCCATTGGGTCTGAGTGCCGTCGGCGATGATCGGGTGCATCGAATACGACGGAACGAATCCGATCGCCGAGCGGCCGGGACCGCCGAACGCCTGCAGGAGCTGCTGCAGGATCTCGTTGGATCCGTTGGCCGCCCATACGTTGTCGACGGTGACCGTGACACCGGTTTGCACGCTGAGGTAGCGGGCCAGATCGCTGCGCAGCGCCACCGCGTCCCGGTCGGGGTAGCGGTGCAGCTCGGTAGCGGCGTCACGCACCGAGCGTGCGACGTCCTCGATGAGGGCCGGCGTGGGCGGGTGCGGGTTCTCATTGGTGTTCAGCCGCACCGGAACCACCAACTGCGGGGCGCCGTAGGGCGATTTGCCGCGCAGGTCCTCGCGCAACGGCAGATCCGCCAGGGTGATCTCCTGACCCGGCGCCTGCTCGCTGGCGATCACGGTTCGAACCTCCGACGTACCGCTTCTCCGTGTGCGGGCAGGTCTTCGGCCTTGGCGAGGGTGATCGCGTGCCCGGCAACGTCTTTCAGGGCGGCCTCGGTGTAGTCCACGACGTGGATGCCACGCAGGAACGTCTGCACCGACAACCCGCTGGAGTGCCGTGCGCTGCCCGCGGTGGGCAGTACGTGGTTGGAGCCCGCGCAGTAGTCGCCGAGGCTGACCGGCGCATACGGGCCGACGAAGATCGCCCCGGCCGAACGGATGCGGGCCGCCACCGCGGCCGCATCGGTGGTCTGGATCTCCAAATGTTCGGCGGCGTAGGCGTTGACCGCGCGGATGCCGGCGTCGAGGTCGTCGACGAGCACGATCGCCGATTGCCGTCCGCTCAGCGCGGCGGTCACCCGCTGGCGGTGCACCGTGGTCTGCAGCTGGGCCGCCACCTCGCGGTCGGTGGCATCGGCCAGCTCGGCGCTGGCGGTGACCAGCACGCTGGCGGCCATTTCGTCGTGCTCGGCCTGGCTGATCAGGTCGGCGGCCAGGTGCGCCGGGTCGGCGGTGTGGTCGGCGAGGATAGCGATCTCGGTGGGCCCGGCCTCGGCGTCGATGCCGACCTGCGAACGGCACAGCCGCTTGGCGGCGGTGACGTAGATGTTGCCGGGCCCGGTGATCATGTCGACGGGCACCAGCTCGGCCTGATCGGTGTCGACGCCGCCGTAGGCCAGCAGCGCCACCGCCTGCGCACCGCCGACCGCCCACACCTCGTCGACGCCCAGCAGCGCGGCGGCCGCCAGGATCGTCGGGTGCGGCAAGCCGTGAAACCGGCCCTGCACGTCGGCCTGCGGCGGGCTGGCCACCACCAGAGAGTCCACGCCCGCGGTTTGAGCCGGAACGACGTTCATCACCACGCTCGACGGGTACACCGCATTGCCGCCGGGCACGTACAGCCCGACACGCTCGACGGGGACCCAGCGCTCGGTGACGGTCGCGCCGGGCCCCAGCAGGGTGGTGGTGTCGGTGCGCCGCTGATCGGCGTGCACGGCGCGGGCCCGCTCGATGGCGACCTGCAGCGCCGTCCGCACCGCCGCGTCAAGCTCATCAAGGGCTCTGACCAGCTCGTCGGCGGGCACCCGCACGGCCGCCGGCCGCACCCCGTCGAACGATTCCCCGTAGTCCAGTGCGGCCTGCGCACCGCGTTCGGCCACCGCCTCCACGATCGGGCGGACCCTGGGCAGCACCGCCTCGACGTCGACACCGCCGCGCGGCAGAGCCGCCCGCAGCCCGGCGGCGGACAGGGCGCTGCCGCGCAGATCGATGCGGGCCATCACGTTCACATCGACCATTCTCCCAGAGCAGCTCAACCGGATTTCGCGGCGCGTCGTTACAGTGGGGTCACACCTCGTCGAATGGAGCCGCCATGGCCGCACAGGAACAAGAGCTGCCGCGAGTATTTCCGCACTGGACCGACCAGTTGCAGATCAAATACATGAATCCGGTGATGAAGTCGCTGTCCCGCTACATGCCGGGCGCCTCGATCATCAAACACCAAGGTCGCAAGTCCGGTAAGCCGTACGAGACCGTCGTCACCACCTACCGCAAGGGCCCGGTGTTGGCGATCGCGCTGGGCCACGGCAAGACGGATTGGGTCAAGAATGTCCTGGCGGCGGGCGAGGCCGACGTGCGACTGTTCCGGCGCGAGATCCACATCACCAACCCGCGGATCGTCCCGCCCAAGGGTGCGGCGGAGGGTCTGCCCTGGCTGGCGCGCATGCAGGGACGTCAGGTGGCGGTGCTGGTCGCCGACATCGCCTGAGCGCAAGCCCGGCGAGCAGACGCAAACGTGCCCGCTTGCGGGGACTGCTCGGCGTCGACCTGCTCACATGTCCAGGCCGATGTCGAGCACCCGCACCGAATGGGTGAGCGCACCAACGGCCAGGTAATCGACCCCGGTGCCGGCGTAGGCTGCCGCGGTCTCCAGCGACAGCCCGCCGGAGGATTCGAGTTTGGTCTCCGGCGCCTGCGCGTCGCGGCGCTGCACCGCGATCTGGGTCTGCCAGACCGGGAAGTTGTCCAATAGCACCAGTTCGGGGTGGTCGCCGAGCACCTCGTCGAGTTGCTCGAGCGAGTCGACCTCCACTTCGCACGGCAGGTCGGGTGCCGCGGCCCGCACCGCCCGCAGCGCGCCCACCACCGAGCCGGCCGCCGCGACGTGGTTGTCCTTGATCAACGCGGCATCGCCGAGCCCCATCCGGTGGTTGACCCCGCCCCCGACGCGGACCGCGTATTTCTGCAGCGCCCGCATCCCGGGCAACGTCTTGCGGGTATCGCGGATCTGCGCCGAGGTGTCCCGCACGGCGTGCACCCACTCGGCGGTGGCGGTGGCGATTCCGGACAGGTGGCAGATCAGATTCAGCATGGTCCGCTCGGCGGTCAGCAGGCCCAGCGTCACGGCCTCGACCGCCAGCAGGGTCGCACCGGCGGCCAGTTCGGTACTGTCCTCGACGCGCTCGAGCACCCGATAGCCGTCGGCGCCGAGCACCTCGTCGAGCACCAGCAGCGCGACGTCGACGCCGGCGATCACCCCCGGCTCCCGGGTCACCAGCGCGGCGGTGGTCAGCGCCCCGCCCGGCACGGTCGCCAGGGTGGTGATGTCCGGGCCGTAGCGCAGATCCTCGTTGAGCGCCCGGGTGATGACCGCGCGGGCATCGGCCAGGTCGCTGTCGGCGGGCTTCATCCGCACACCGCCACCGGCGCATCGACATCGACCGCGTCGCCGTTCACGCGGACCAGGATGCCGACGGCCCGGGCCGGATCGGGGCCGGTGTAATCGCCCCGGTGGTGACAGCCGCGGCTTTCGGTTCGCACGCTCGCCGCCGCCGCCACCGCGCGGGCGGTCACCGTCAGTGCGGAGTCTTCGAAGGCGGCTGCGCTGGACACCGCGCGGGTCGGTGCGGTGGCCAGGGTGGTGGCGAGCCGGGTCAGCCCGGTCGCATCACGCACCACCGAGGCGTCGCGGGTCATCGCCTGTTGCAGCGTGCGACGGCGTAGTGCGCCTCGATGCGCCGGCTCCGGCAGCACCGCCCGCGACGCCCCGTTGGATGCGGCGTGCGCGGCCGCACCGCGGCCGGCACGGCCACCGACCACCAGACCCTCCAGCAGACTGTTGGACGCCAACCGGTTGGCACCGTGCATCCCGGTACGGGCCACCTCCCCGGCCGCGAACAGCCCCGGCAACTCGGTGCGGCCGTCGACATCGGTGACCACGCCACCGCAGCTGTAGTGCGCCCCCGGAACCACCGGGATGGGTTGCCGGACCGGGTCGACGCCAGCGTCGCGGCAGGCGGCGGTCACCGTCGGGAACCGGCGCTCGAAGTCGTCGATGCCGCGGGCGTCCAGGTACGCGCAGTCGTCGCCGGTTGCCCTCAGCCGCGCGTCGATCGCCGCGGCGACCACATCCCGCGGCGCCAGATCACCCATCGGATGCAGCCCTGCCATCACCGAATTCCCTTGGGCATCAACAAGTACCGCCCCTTCGCCGCGGATGGCTTCGGTGACCAGCGGCCGCCGGCCCCCCGCGCGCCCGTCGAACAGCATGGTGGGGTGGAACTGGATGAATTCCAGATCGCTGACCGGCACCCCGGCCCACAGGGCCAGCGCGATGCCGTCGCCGGTGGAGCCGTTCGGATTGGTGGTCGCCCGGTACAGGTGTCCCAGGCCGCCGGTCGCCAGGATCACCGCCGGGCTGTGCAGGATGCCGAGCCCGTCCGGGCCGGCCACCAGCACCCCGGTCACCGCCGCGTCATCGTGCAGCACCTGCAGCGCGGTGTGCCGCGCCCGGACGTCCAGGGTGTCGGCCGCCCGGTCCAGAGCCCGCTGCACCTCAGCCCCGGTGGCGTCGCCGCCGGCGTGGATGATGCGCCGCCGGGTGTGTCCGCCCTCCCGGGTCAGCGCCCATCCGCCGGCCGCGGCTTCGTCGAATTGTGCGCCGTAGCCGACCAATTCGGTCACAGCGCGGTACCCGTCGGCCACGATCGAGGCGACCGCCTCGGGGTCGCAGAGCCCGGCGCCGGCGGCCAGGGTGTCCGAGACGTGAGCATCGACGGAGTCGTCGGTGTCGGGCAGCACGACAGCGATGCCGCCCTGCGCGTAATGCGTGGCGGTCGCCCCCGGCCGGTCGGCCTTGCTCAGCACCACGACCTCACGCCCGGCACGGTGGGCGGCCAACCCGGCCGCCAGCCCGGCGACGCCGGTGCCGATGACGACGACATCGGCTCGGCGTTCCCAGGCGGCGGCGCGAGTCATTCGCCGCCGCCGGGCTGCCCGATCTTGATCATCTCCTGCACGCTGCGCCGTGCCGCTGCCGCGGTATCGGGGTCGACGTGCACCTCGTCGGCGCCTTCGACCAGGCTGCGCAGCAACGCCGCCGGGGTGATCATCTTCATGAACTTGCAGGCCGCACGGTCATTGACGGCCTGGAAATCCACCTCGGGCGCGGCCCGACGCAGCTGGTAGAGCATGCCTACCTCGGTGGCCACCAGCACCTGGCGTGCCGCGGTGTCGCGGGCCGCGTCCAGCATGCCGCCGGTGGACAGGATCTTCACCCGCTCCGGCGGGACGGCCCCCTCGCCGGCCAGGTACAGCGCCGAGGTGGCACAGCCGCACTCAGGGTGCACGAACAGCTCGGCGTCGGGGTGGGCGCGGGCCTGATCGGCGAGTTCGTCGCCGTTGATCCCGGCATGCACGTGGCATTCACCCGCCCACACGTGCATGTTCTGGCGACCGGTCACCCGGCGCACATAGGCCCCGAGGAACTGGTCGGGGCAGAACAGCACCTCGCGGTCGGGGTCGATGGAGGCGACGACGTCGACGGCGTTGGACGAGGTGCAGCAGACGTCGGTGAGGGCTTTGACCGCGGCGGTGGTGTTGACGTAGGAGACGACGGCGGCCCCGGGGTGGTCGTCCTTCCACGCCTGCAGGTCCTCGGCGGTGATCGAGTCGGCCAGTGAGCAGCCGGCTCGCTGGTCGGGGATCAGCACGGTCTTCTCGGGGCTGAGGATCTTGGCGGTCTCGGCCATGAAGTGCACCCCGCAGAACACGATGGTGCCCTCGGGTGCTTCCGCGGCGATCCGGGACAACGCCAGCGAATCCCCCACGTGATCCGCGATGTCCTGAATGGCGGGCAGCTGGTAGTTGTGCGCCAGGATCGTGGCGTTGCGCGCCTTGGCCAGCCGACGGATCTCGGCCGCCCAGTGCTCATCGGCGTCCACGCCGCCATAGCCGGTGGGCGTGTCCACAATGCGGGCCGCCAGGCCCGCCGCCGACAAAACTCCGGTCATGGCGGTTTCCTCTCGCCGGACAGGTTTTCGACTTATAATCGAAAACATGCCATATGGTAGCACCGGCCACGAAGTGCTCGCCGTCGTGTTCCAGGTTCGGGGTATGGAGTCCAGCCCCGAAGGCGGTTCGGAAACCAGCCGCGCGACCCCCGCCGATGCCGCGAAACCGCAGCTCAGCGTGCTGTTGTGGGAGCGGGCACGAGATCCGCAGCGCGGCGCGTGGTCGTTACCGGGTGGGCGTCTACGCGACGACGAGGACATGACGAGCTCGGTTCGCCGGCAGCTGGCCGAGAAGGTCGACCTGCGCGAAATCGCCCACCTCGAGCAGCTCGCGGTGTTCTCCGATCCCGATCGGGTGCCGGGCACCCGGATGATCGCGTCGACATTCCTGGGGCTGGTGCCCTCCCCCGCCATCCCCGAGCTGCCGGCCGACACCCGCTGGCATCCGGTCGCCGATCTGCCGCCGATGGCCTTCGATCATGGCCCGATGGTGGCGCACGCCCGCGCTCGGCTGATCGCCAAGATGTCGTACACGAATATCGGATTCGCCTTGGCGCCAAGGGAGTTCGCGGTGTCGACGTTGCGGGACATCTACGGTGCGGCGCTGGGCTATCAGGTCGACGCGACCAACCTGCAGCGGGTCTTGGCCCGCCGCGGCGTCATCACCCGGACCGGAATCACCGCGCAGTCAGGCCGCAGCGGCGGACGTCCGGCGGCGCTGTACCGCTTCGCCGATTCGCAGTTGCGGGTCACCGACGAGTTCGCGGCCCTGCGCCCACCCGGGTGACCCCCGTTTGTCCGGGCATGTCCGCGCCGCATGCCGGGATGTGCGGGCGCTTCGCCTCACCTGTCCCATCAGTCCCATCGGTCCCAGAGGGGTGATTGCACTCACCGTCGCGCATTTTGTGGTCGAGCCGAGCCAAAAGCCGCTGCTTAGGGGCCGATGCGGGCTGGTGCGTCCGCTCGCCCGAGTCGCGGGTCGGAAAAACCGGCGCGCCGGATTGGATTCTTAACCCCCCCTTAAGCAAGAATGCCGGGATGGACTATGACAGTCTGGCGCGCCAGCCCAGCGTCGAGTGGATCGGCCAGGCCCCGCACGAGAGCCTCCAGCGGGGTACGCGTCCGCTCAACCCGGACGACGACCCCTTCTACCAGCCGCCGCCGGGCTTCCAGCACGCCGAGCCGGGCACCGTGCTCCGTTCCCGTGAGGTCGAGCTGGCCTTCCTCGGTTTCATCCCGCAGCAGTTGACCGCGACGCAGCTGCTGTACCGGACCTCGCGTCGTGACGGCAGCCCGGATGTCACGGTGACCACCGTGTTGGCGCCGGCTGACCGCGACAGCGCCACGCCCTGCCCGGTGCTGTCCTACCAGTGCGCCATCGACGCCGCGAGCCGCCGGTGTTTCCCGTCGTACGCGCTCCGCCGTCACGCCCGCGCGGCTGGTTCGTTCGCGCAGCTGGAGTTCGTCCTGATCGCCGCGGCACTGGCCGAGGGCTGGGCGGTGTCGATTCCCGACCACGAGGGGCCCGACGGCCTGTGGGGGGCACCCTACGAACCCGGTTATTGCGTCCTCGACGGCCTTCGCGCCGCTTTCGGCAGCGACCAGCTGGAATTGGCGGCCTCATCGCCGGTCGGTCTCTGGGGCTACTCCGGCGGCGGCCTGGCCACCGGCTGGGCAGCCGAGGTGGCGGCGGACTACGCGCCCGACCTCAACATCGTCGGCGCGGTACTCGGATCACCTGTGGGCGACCTCGGCCACACGTTCCGCCGGTTGGACGGCTCGTTCTTCTCCGGGCTGCCCGCGGTGATGATCGCCGCCCTGGCGCACACCTACCCCGACCTGGACCAGGTTGTCGACGAGCACGCCACCGACGAGGGGCGCGCGATGTTGCGCGCGCTGGAGACGATGACCACCGCCGGCGCGGTGATGCGGATGCGCAACAAGTCCATGGCCGACTACGTGGACCAGCCTCTCGAAGACATCCTTCAGCTGCCCGCGGTGCAACACGTCTTCGAGGACACCAAGCTGGGCACCAAGGCCCCGACGCTGCCGGTGCTGATGGTGCAGGCCGTGCACGACCAAGTGATTTCGATCGAGCACATCGATCATCTGGCCGACGTCTATGAGGCCGGCGGCGCCAGCCTCACCTATTTCCGTGATGCGTTCAGCGACCACATTGTGCTGCACCCGCTGTCCACCCCGATGGTGTTGCAGTGGTTGCGCGATCGTTTCGCGGGTCGGCCGGCGGCCCGACGCCCGGCGCGCCGGACCTGGTCGATGCTGCTGAACCCGACGACCTACCTGGGGATGGCGCACCTGGGTGTGATTGCCGCCAAGGTGATCACCGGCGGGCTGCTGTCGCGTCGTTCGCGCTGACCGCCTCCGGATCGGCGCCGAGATCGTCGCGTGCGCTCGCGGCGGCGCACAACGCCCATACCAGGGCCGCGACGGCGGCCGGCAGCAGCAGGCTGGCCTCGATCTGCAGGTAGGAGTGCCCGAAGAACACCGGGGGCGCCTCGGTGACGTAATGCACCCGGTTCTCCGGTGTCACCGGCGCACCGTCGATGTCCACCGCGCCATAGCGCTGGTGCACCGCCACGGCCGCCACTCCGGCCGACACCGCCGCGGCGGCCATCAAGCCGAACGATTGCGCGATCACCATGCCCGGGCCGCGGCGAGTCCGCCACTGCCACAACAGCACCGCGGCCACCACGGCCAGCACGCTCAACAGCCCCGACATCAGGGCCGGCGCCAAGAAGAAGTGGTCGGACTCGGGTCCGAGGTAGGCGTGCACCCGCTCGCCCTTGCGGGTCAACGCCACCACGCCGTGAATCGCGGGGGCAAGCCACGCCCACAGCGCACCGATCACCAGCCCTGACCCGGTCAGGCCGGCCACCACGACCAGGTAGGGCCGCGCCCCGACTGCCCGTCGTGGCGGCTGCTGGCCGACATCGGCAGCCGTCGTCCCCTCAACCACAAACTGCGCCTTCCCATCGAAACAATCGCCCAAGCCTATCGAAGCGCACGATGACGGGCGGCTCGTACAAGACGCCCGCACCGGCACACCCGGCCGGGCGTCATACTGGATGACCATCGGCAACACTGGCGAAACGGACTCCCAATGCTGCGACGGATCGGCGTCCGGTCGATGCTGCCCACGGGCACCGCTGCATCCGGTGAGAACCCAACCCGCGGGCGCAATTTCCGGCGACATGGCGCCAGCGCGCCCTCGCCGCCGTCAAGAGAGCGGCCGGAGGATTGAGGCATCCGGTGTCACGTCGTAGGTGGACGGTGGTGATAGCCGCCACGATCACACTTGTCGCCGCGGTAGTGCTGGTGGCCCCCCGGACCGGATGGTTGCAGCCCCGGCCCCGGTTCAAGTCGGCGCCGACCTGCGCGGCCATAATGACCTGGACGGCGATGGTGGACGCGGCACGAACCGCGTTGGGCATCTTCTGGGAGCAACGGGACACGAATTACATGGACTTTCCCGACTCGCCGCTGTGCATGGTCTGGGTGATTCCCCTGGTCACCGACGGGAAGTATGCACAGACTGAAACGTCGTGGGACCGCCGCCTGCAAGTGCGGTCACATCTGACTCGCGAGGAGTGGGACAGCGCCCGATCGCCGATCTTTCTGCGTGGCGGTGTCGAAGAAGCCCGTGAGCGGTTTCAGCACGATCGCTCCGAATGCGAGACAGCCGACGCAACGGGATTGTCCGACGAGCCCGGCCTCGGCGATGAAGCATTCAGCTGTTGGACAACGGGTTACGAAACACCCGAACGGCACCTGGGCTTCCGCGCCAGCAATCTGAGCTTTTCGGTTGAACTGAGCGGCCACAACTTCACGCCGCCGTCATCATTCTTCCAGGACACTCCGGCCCTGCGTTCCGATCTGGAACAGAACACGCGATGTATCGCCGAGGTGCTGGCGGCGCACTTCGATGTGCAAGCAGGTCAGAAGCACACGTGCGGAGGTACCCCGCAGTCCATGTGAGTCGGCTCAGCGCTGCGCGTCGAGCTCCGACGAGTCCACCAGCCCGTGCCGAGAACACTTGGCCCACCAGCCATCCGGGCGGACCTGCACGGCCATCCGCCGGCCGCAGGCAGCGCAGAAGCGCGGCGGTTCCAGGCCGAGTTGCGCCGCCGTCGGGATCGAGGTGCCGCCCTGGGCTCCGGTGTAGATGTTGTAGACGCCGGCCCCCACCGGGGCGGGCAGGTCGCGAACCATCACAGGGTGGCGTTGAGTGCCTTGATCGGCATCTGCAGGTCGTCGAGCAATTCCAGGTCCGCCTCGGCGGGCCGGCCCAGCGTGGTGAGGTAATTGCCGACGATGACGGCGTTGATGCCGCCCAGGATGCCCTGCTTGGCACCCAGATCACCCAGGGTGATCTCGCGGCCCCCGGCGAACCGCAGCATGGTGCGCGGCAGCGCCAGCCGGAACGCGGCGACCGCCCGCAGCGCGTCGGCCGCGGGCAGCACGTCGAGGTCCCCGAACGGGGTGCCCGGGCGCGGGTTGAGGAAGTTCAGCGGCACCTCGTCGGGGTTCAGCTCGGCCAGGTCGGCGGCGAACTCCGCACGCTGCTCCAGCGTCTCCCCCATGCCGAGGATGCCGCCGCAGCACACCTCCATGCCGGCTTCACCCACCATGCGCAGGGTCTCCCAGCGCTCCTCCCAGCTGTGGGTGGTGACGACGTTGGGGAAGTGCGAGCGGGCGGTCTCCAGGTTGTGGTTGTAGCGGTGCACACCCATCGCCGCCAGCTGGTCCACCTGCTCCTGGGTCAGCATGCCCAGCGAGCACGCGATCTGGATGTCGACCTCGTTGCGAATCGCCTCGATCCCGGCCGCGACCTGCGCGAGCAGCCGCTCGTCGGGGCCACGAACCGCGGCGACGATGCAGAACTCGGTGGCGCCGGTCTTGGCGGTCTGCTTGGCCGCCTCCACCAGACTGGGGATGTCCAGCCAGGCGCTACGCACCGGCGACTGGAACAACCCGGACTGCGAACAGAAGTGGCAGTCCTCCGGGCAGCCGCCGGTTTTCAGGCTGATGATGCCCTCGACCTCGACCTCGGGCCCGCACCAGCGCATCCGGACCTCATGGGCCAGCGCCAGCAGCTCCTCGAGCCGTTCGTCGGGCAGCTGCAGCACCTCGAGCACCTGATCCCGACGCAACGCCTCGCCGCGCTCCAGTACCTGCTCACGGGCCAGCGCCAAGATGTCGTCGGTCACACGTACTCCCCTCAAGACTTGAACAGTGTTCAGGTTAGGCTAGCCGGGTGCAGCTGCACAAACGTGACGTGGTCGCCGCGGCAACCACCCTCCTGGACAACTACGGCATCGCCGACTTGACCATGCGTCGGCTGGCGCGCGAGCTCAACATCAGCCCCGGCGCGCTGTACTGGCATTTCGCCAACAAGCAGCAGTTGTTGGGTGCGGTCGCCGACGGCTTGCTGGGTCCGGCCTGCGCCGATCCGGGGCCCGGCAGCTGGCAGTGGCGGATCCAGACGGTATGCGAACGGCTCCGGGATGCGCTGCTGTCGCACACCGACGGCGCCGAGCTGGTGTCGGCGAGCTTGGCGGCCGGACAGTCCCAGGCCGCCGCGGATATCGTGGCGCTGCTGGCCCA
Organism: Mycobacterium sp. NGS50; assembly: GCF_059812545.1. Taxonomy (NCBI): domain Bacteria; kingdom Bacillati; phylum Actinomycetota; class Actinomycetes; order Mycobacteriales; family Mycobacteriaceae; genus Mycobacterium; species Mycobacterium sp. NGS50. The sequence goes on along the minus strand of NZ_JCALCW010000009.1, from coordinate 51,842 downwards.
GGCGGCCACCGCCGCGGGCGTTCATCCGGATCAGGCTGAGCTGGCGGCGCGCACCGTCGTCTACTACGTGCTGGGCTTCACCGCCGACGAGCAGTCCCGCATGCAGTGGGATGCCGCGGGGGCGTCGGACATCGCCCCCGACGCCGATCCGAGCAGTGCGTTCGCGTTCGGGCTGGGGCTGCTGATCGACGGCCTTGGGGTACGGGCGCAGGTCACGCTCCGCTGATCCTGGCGGTGACCCGTCCCCGCAAGCGGGAGGTGCCCCCAGCGCCCGGCTTCGCCGCGCTGGCGATCACCGCGTGCTGATCCTGCGAATCAGATGCTCGGTGCGGGCGTGGCCGTCCCACCGGCGCAACCCGACGAAACTGCCCGAGATGTCCGATCGGCCGGCGATGCGCTGGGCCCGGCCCAACTGCGCCGGGCCGACCCGGCGGGCCAGCGTGACGTGACCGGTCCACTGACCGGGTAGAACGTTCGGCTTCGGGCCGGGCATCAGATACGGCGCGCACACCCGGTGCACCTCGGTGTGCAGGTCCAGGAGTCCCCCGGTCGGCACCACCAGCCGCGCCAGCACGCCGGGTGAGCGCCCGAAGATCAGCGTCGCACCCAGGATGCAGGCCAGCGGCAGCCGGCCAGCGACGGCGACCAGTTCGGTGTCGACCTGCGGGTCGATCCGGTCGGCGACGGTGAGGGTCACGTGCGGGCGGCCCGCCGGGGCCTGGCTGGGTATGCCGGCTTCGGCGAGATCCGCCCAGATCCGGCGGATCTGCGCCTCGGTGCCGTCGTCGAAGACCAGCTCGACCGAATGCACCATCAGCGGACCAGACCGGTCACCCAGGAACGTTCGAATGCCCCGGCACTGATCGCAGCGAACTCCTCGGCGCCGGCCGCACCGGCGCCGGCGGGCAACACCGCGCGCAGCGGCGCCAGGCGCGCCAACGCCGCCCGATTGGAGATCGACACCGGGTCCGGCCGACCGGGCCAGCTGCCGATGACCACTCCGGCGCAGCTCAGGCCTCGGGTCGCCAGTGCTTCCAGCGTCAGCGCGGTGTGGTTGAGGGTGCCCAGCCCCGCGCTGACCACCACCAACACCGGCGCGTTCAGCTCGGCGGCCAGGTCCCGCAGGGTCAGGCCGCCGGCGGCGAGTTCCACCAGCAGCCCGCCGGCCCCCTCGACCAGCGTCAGCCGGCCGGGCCGGTCCAGGTCCGCGATCCGCTGCAGCAGCTCGGCGCGGGTCGGCAGCGCCCGGCCGGCCTGCCCGGCGGCGGCCACCGGGGCCATCGGTTGCGGGTAGCGGGCAATCCCGACCAGCTCGGTCACCCCGGTCAGCCGCGCGACCTCGGCGAGGTCGTCGTCGCCGTCGGCGGTGCCGGTCTGCACCGGCTTGCACACCGCCACCTCCAGGCCTGCCTGTCGGGCGCAGCTGGCCAGGGCGGCGGTGGCGATCGTCTTGCCGACCCCGGTGTCGGTGCCGGTAAGGACGAGAACGGTCACGCCCGCCGCCGAGGCAGTGGGAGTACCCCCAGCCGCGCCGCGGCCAGGGGGATGTAGCGATGCGGAGTCATGTCCGCCCGGCGGCGGACAGCACGTCGGTCAGCACTCGGCGGGCCAATTCCAGGTCGTGGGCGGTCAGCGAGGCCCGCGCCGTCAGCCGCAACCGCGAGGTGCCCGCCGGAACCGTCGGTGGCCGAAAGCAACCCACCCGCACCCCGGCGTTCAGGCAGGCGGTGGCGGCGGCCACCGCCACCTCGGGATCGCCGAGAATCACCGAAACCACGGCGGATTCGGGTTGTTCGGGCACGTCGCACACCTCGGCCAGGGTGCGGGCGTGGCGCAGTACGTCGCCGGCTCGGGACGGCTCGGTGGTCAGTACCTGCAGGGCGGCGGAGGCCGCACCCAGCGCCGCCGGAGCCAGTCCGGTGTCGAAGATGAACGACCGTGCGGCGTCGATGAGGTGGTCACGCACCTCGACAGGGCCCAGCACCGCGCCGCCCTGACTGCCCAGCGCCTTGGACAACGTCGTCGTCATCACCACATCCGGCGCCCCGGCGAGGCCGACCTCGTGCAGCAGTCCCCGTCCCCCGTCGCCGCGCACCCCGAGTCCGTGCGCCTCGTCGACAATCAGCAGCGCCTTGTGCCGGCGGCACACCTCGTGCAGATCGCGCAGCGGGGCCAGCGCGCCGTCGGTGCTGAACACCGACTCGGTGAGGACGACCGCGCGCTCCTCATGGCGCCCGGCCAGTGCGGCGGCGAGGGCGTCGACGTCGCGGTGATCGGTGATGACCACCCGCGCGCGGGACAGCCGGCAGGCATCCACCAGCGATGCGTGGCAGTAGGCGTCGGAAACCAGCAGCGAACCCGGCCCGGACAGGGCCACGACGGCGCCCATGTTGGCCGTGTACCCCGAGGAGAACACCAAACCCGCTGGCGCACCGACGAAGTCGGCCAGCTCGCGTTCGAACTGCTCGTGCAGTTCGGTGTTGCCGGTGACCAGCCGCGAGCCGCCGGCACCGCCGCCCCAGGTGCGCAGCGCCTCGACGCCGCCGGCAATGACAGCCGGGTGCTGGGACAGCCCGAGGTAGTCATTGGAGGCCAGGTCCAGTTCGGTGGCGACCGCGGGGCGCACCCGCAGTGAGCGCCGCAGCCCGTCCTGACGGCGCCGCTGTTCCACCTCGGCCAGCCAGGCCAGTGGAGACAGATCCGTGCGGGTCACCGTGGGCTCCTTCGACAAGACTTGAACACCGTTCAGGTTAATGCACGGACCACACCGATCATCGCCGCGCCGACCTGTGCGATCTCGTCGGCGGTGCAGACATACGGCGGCATGGCGTACACCAGGTTGCGGAACGGACGCAGCCACACCCCCTGGTCCAGGGCGGCGGGGGTCGCCACCGCCAGGTCCACCGGGTTTTCGCATTCGATGACGCCGATCGCGCCGCAGACCCGGACATCGGCGACGCCGGGCAGGGCTCGGGCCGGCTGCAGGGCTGCGGCGAGCCCGGCGTTGAGCTCGGCGACCGTCGCGCGCCAGTCCTGGCTGAGCAGTAGTTCGGTGCTGGCAACCGATATCGCGCAGGCCAACGGGTTGGCCATGAAGGTGGGGCCGTGCATCAGTGCACCGGCCTCCCCCGCGCTGATGGTGTGCGCGATCTCAGCGCTGCACAAGGTGGCGGCCAGGCTCAGGTAGCCGCCGGTGAGCGCCTTACCGACGCACATGATGTCCGGGCTGACCCCGGCGTGGTCGGCGGCGAACAGCTCTCCGGTGCGACCGAATCCGGTAGCGATCTCGTCGAAGATCAACAGCACGCCGTGCCGGGTGCAGGCGTCGCGCAGGTCCCCCAGGTAGCGCGGGTCGTGAAAGCGCATCCCGCCGGCACCCTGTACGACCGGTTCGACGATGACGGCGGCCAACTCACCGGCGTGGCGGGCCAGTTGCGCCTCGAACGCGGCGCTGTAGGCGGGGTCGTAGTCGCGGGGCACCTGCGGGGCGAAGACCTGGGCGGTCAGCACGTCGGTCCACAGCGAGTGCATGCCGCCGTCGGGGTCGCAGACACTCATCGGGGTGAAGGTGTCGCCGTGATAGCCGCCGCGCCAGGTCATCAACCGATGTTTGGCGGGTTGGGCGCGGGCCCGCCAGAACTGCAACGCCATCTTCACCGCGACCTCGACCGACACCGAGCCGGAGTCGGAGAAGAAGACGGTGTCCAGCCCCGCCGGGGTGATCTGCACCAGCAGCTGCGCCAGCCGGGCCGCTGGTTCGTGGGTGAGTCCGCCGAACATGACGTGGCTCATGGTGGCCAGCTGCGCGGTCATCGCCGCGTCCAGCGTCGGGTGGCCGTGGCCGTGGATCGCGGTCCACCACGAGCTCATCGCATCGACGACCTCGACGGGCCGACCGTTGTGCATCAGCGTCAGCGACGCACCGCGGGCGCTTTGCACGACGGCCGGTGGCACGGCTTCGGCGCCGATGGTGCTGTAGGGATGCCAGATGTGGGCGGCATCGATCGCGCTGATCTGTTCGGCGCTCAGCCTGGCCACGGCCACCGAGCCTAACGCAGGGTCGGTGTGGCCCCGACGCGTCGCGTCAGGCGCCGCGAGTGCAGCCACGCAGGCACCGACTCGACCTTTCTCTGCCTCAGTGCACTCTCGGGCATGGGAGGGCTCGGACGAGGCGGTACGCGCGACGGTGTCAAGACACGCCCGAGATCGCGTTTGAGAGCGAGATCACAGCTGTGAGCAGGCCAGAGTCACCGTTCGGAAACGGTATGGCGAACTTCCCCTTCCAGACCTGGCAGACACCTAGGCTGCCACCGCCAGCTGGTGTAGAAGTGTCATAAGTGACTGTTGTGACTGGAATGGAATCCCCGATGAAACACCTCTTCACCTTCGCGATCAGCCTGGCCGTGGTGCTCGCCCCGTGGGCGGCCGTGCCCGGTGTGGCCACCGCCAACCCGGGGGCCTCGCCGATGACCAGCCAGCAAGCCATCGAAGTGGTGGTGCAGCGGGCCCTGTCGCAACGCGGCGTGCCGTTCGTCTACGGCGGTGGCGGCGCCTCGGGGCCCAGCGCCCGGCCGGTGCCCGCCGGCCCGGCCGCAGGCACCTTTCCCGCCAGCCCGGTCGTGCCGGGTGCGGGCGCGTACCCCGCCAGCCCGACCGTCCCCGGCGCCTACCCGGCAAGCCCGGCGGCGCCTGGTGCAGGCACTTTCCCGGCGTCGCCGAGCATCCCCGGCGCCACCGGTTACCCGGCCGGTCCCACGGTTCCGGGCACTGCTGCTTACCCCGCCAACCCCGCACAGCCGGGCGCCGGCTATCCGGCCAGCCCGGCCAGCCCGAGCGCGGGTGCCGCACCCGGCGCTGTCGGTTTCGACGCCTCTGGGCTGGTGGTCTACTCCTACGCCGGCGTCGGCATCAAACTGCCGCGCTCCTCGGGCGAGCAGTACGCCACCGGCCGCAAGATCGTGCCGGCGCAGGCCAAGCGCGGCGACCTGATCTTCTACGGCCCGGGCGGCAGCCAGAGCGTGGCGCTGTTCCTGGGCAACGGCCAGATGGTCGAGGTCGGTGACGTGGTCCAGGTCTCACCGGTCCGCAGCAACGACATGGCCCCGTTCCTGGTGCGCGTCGTCCAGTAACCGCACCCGTCCACCCGCCCGGCCCGGGCGGAGGTGTTAGGCCGATCACGGACCACTGATTCGGTAGATTGTCTGTCGATCATGTTGACCCTGACCCCGCTTCGGCCGACGCCAGCCACCGTCCCGGAGCCCGCCCCCAGCGCTGCCGTAATGGGCACTCGAACGTCGGGCTTTTACCGCCACGACCTCGATGGGCTGCGTGGTGTCGCGATCGCATTGGTCGCCATGTTCCATGTGTGGTTCGGCCGCGTCTCCGGTGGCGTCGACGTGTTCTTGGCGCTGTCCGGCTTCTTCTTCGGCGGCAAGCTGCTGCGGGCCGCGCTCAACCCGCAGTCGTCGCTTTCGGTGGGGCCGCAGGTGGTCCGGCTGATCCGCCGCCTGCTGCCGGCCCTGGTGGTGGTGCTGGCCGTGTGCGGGGTGCTGACCATCCTGATTCAGCCGCAGACCCGCTGGGAAACGTTCGCCGACCAGAGCCTGGCCAGCCTGGGCTACTACCAGAACTGGGAGCTTGCGCAGAGCGCGAGCAACTATCTGCGGGCCGGCGAGGCGGTCAGCCCGCTGCAACACATCTGGTCGATGTCGGTGCAGGGCCAGTTCTACATCGCGTTCCTGGCGCTGGTATTCGGGTTCGCCTACGCATTTCGGCGGTCACTGGGCAGCGGGCTGCGCGTCGCGTTCGTGGTGCTGCTGAGCGTGTTGACCGTCGCGTCGTTCGTATACGCGATCTTCGCCCACCAGGCCGACCAGCAGGAGGCCTACTACAACAGCTTCGCCCGCGGCTGGGAGTTGCTCATCGGTGCGCTCGCCGGCGCGCTGGTTCCCTACATCCGTTGGCCACTGTGGCTGCGCACCGTCATCGCCAGCGTGTCGCTGGCGGCGATCCTGTCGTGCGGGGCACTGATCAACGGCGTCAAGGAGTTCCCCGGGCCCTGGGCCCTGGTACCCATCGGTGCCACGGTGCTGTTCATCCTCGCCGGCGCCAACCGCTACGCCCGGCCCGGCACCGACGCCCTGCCGCTGCCCAACCGGCTGCTGGCGGCGGCGCCGCTGATGACGTTGGGGTCGATGGCCTACGCCCTGTATCTGTGGCATTGGCCGCTGCTGATCTTCTGGCTGTCCTACAGCGGGCACCGGCACGCGAACTTCCTCGAAGGAACCGTGGTCCTGCTGGTTTCCGGGGTGCTGGCCTATCTGACGATGCGGTTCGTCGAGGATCCGCTGCGCTACCGGGCAAGTGCCGCCAAGGCGCCGCCGGCGATTCCGCTGTGGGTGCGGTTGCGTCGGCCCACCCTGGCGCTGGGCTCGATCGTGGTGCTGCTGGGTGTCGCACTGACGGCGACATCGTTCACCTGGCGGGAGCACGTGACGGTGCAGCGCGCCAACGGTAAAGAACTCGCCGGACTCAACTCCCGCGACTACCCGGGTGCCCGGGCGCTGATCAAGCACACCCGGGTGCCCAAGCTGCGGATGCGCCCGACCGTTCTGGAGGTCAAAGAAGACCTGCCGCCGTCCACCCACGACGGCTGCATCAGCGACTTCAAGAACCCGGCGATCCTCAACTGCACCTACGGTGACCCCGACGCCATCCGCACCATCGCGCTGGCCGGCGGTTCGCATGCCGAGCACTGGCTGACCGCGCTGGACATCCTGGGCCGCACCCACCACTTCAAGGTCGTCACCTATCTGAAGATGGGCTGTCCGCTGTCCACCGAGGACGTCCCGCTGATCATGGGCAACAACGCCCCGTATCCGCAGTGCCACGAATGGGTGCAGCAGACGATGGACAAGCTGATCGTCGATCACCCGGACTTCGTGTTCACCACCTCAACTCGGCCCTGGAACATCAAACCGGGTGACGTGATGCCGGCGACCTACATCGGAATCTGGAAGGCGCTGTCCAGCAATGGGATCCCAATCCTCGCGATGCGAGACACGCCGTGGCTGGTTCGCGACGGCGGGCCCTTCGAACCCGCGGACTGCCTGGCTGACGGCGGCAGTTCGACGTCGTGCGGGATCAAGCGGGCCGAGGTGCTCGCCGATCACAACCCGACGCTGGACTTCGTGTCCCAGTTCCCGATGCTCAAGCCGCTGGATATGTCCGACGCGGTGTGCCGTGCCGAAGTCTGTCGCGCCGTCGAAGGAAATGTGCTGATCTACCACGATTCTCACCACCTGTCCGCCACCTACGTACGCACCATGGCGGGCGAACTGGGCCGGCAGATCGCCGCGGCTACCGGCTGGTGGTGACCTCGCGCGCGCTGAATCCGGATAGAGTCGATAGGTGTCTTCCGACGCTCAGCAAGGGTCCGCGATGAGCGCCGTGTGGCCCGGGCACAACTATCCGCTGGGCGCCACCTACGACGGTGCCGGCACCAACTTCGCGTTGTTCTCCGAGGTGGCCGAGCGGGTCGAGCTGTGCCTGATCGCCAAGGACGGCGCGGAAAGCCGTGTCGACCTCGAGGAGGTGGACGGCTACGTCTGGCATGCCTACCTGCCCACCATCTCCCCCGGCCAACGCTACGGATTTCGGGTGCACGGGCCGTTCGACCCGGCGTCGGGGCATCGCTGTGACCCGAGCAAGCTGCTGCTCGACCCGTACGGCAAGGCGTTCCACGGCGAGTTCGACTTCGGCCCGGCGCTGTTCTCCTATGCCATCGGCACCGACGCCGCCGCGGAAAATCCCGACGAGGTCGGCACCCCGCCGCTGATCGACTCCCTGGGCCACACCATGACCAGCGTGGTGATCAACCCGTTCTTCGACTGGGCCTCTGACCGGGCACCACACACCCCGTACCACGAGACCGTCATCTACGAAGCCCACGTCAAGGGCATGACGCAGCTGCATCCGGCGATCCCGGAAGATCAGCGCGGCACCTACGCGGGCCTGGCCCATCCGGTGATCATCGATCACCTCAAGTCCCTGCACGTGACCGCCATCGAACTGATGCCGGTGCACCAGTTCCTGCACGACCACCGGCTGCTGCAGATGGGACTGCGAAATTACTGGGGTTACAACACCTTCGGCTTCTTCGCGCCGCACAACCAGTACGCGTCGATCCGGCACGCCGGCGGCGCGGTGGCCGAGTTCAAAGCCATGGTGCGCACCTTCCACGAAGCCGGCATCGAGGTCATCCTCGACGTCGTCTACAACCACACCGCCGAAGGCAACCATCTGGGGCCGACGATCAACTTCCGCGGCATCGACAACGCCGCCTACTACCGGCTCGACGACGACCCCCGGTTCTACAAGGACTACACCGGCACCGGCAACTCGCTCAACGCCCGCAACCCGCACACCCTGCAGCTGATCATGGACTCCCTGCGCTACTGGGTGACGGAGATGCACGTCGACGGATTCCGCTTCGACCTGGCGTCCACGCTGGCGCGCGAGTTGCACGACGTCGACCGGCTGAGTGCATTCTTCGACCTGGTGCAGCAGGACCCGGTGGTCAGCCAGGTCAAGCTGATCGCCGAACCGTGGGATGTCGGCGAAGGCGGCTACCAGGTGGGCAACTTCCCCGGGCTGTGGACGGAGTGGAACGGGAAGTACCGCGACACCGTGCGCGACTACTGGCGCGGCGAGCCGGAAACCCTCGGCGAGTTCGCCTCGCGGCTCACCGGATCATCGGACCTCTACGAGGCGACCGGGCGGCGCCCCAGCGCCAGCATCAACTTCGTCACCTGCCATGACGGGTTCACGCTGGCCGACCTGGTGTCCTACAACGACAAACATAACGAGGCCAACGGCGAGGACAACCGCGACGGCGAAAGCTACAACCGGTCCTGGAACTGCGGCGTCGAAGGCCCCACCGACGACCCGGAGATCTCGGCGCTGCGCGCCAAGCAGATCCGCAACATCATGGCCACCCTGCTGGTCAGCCAGGGCACCCCGATGATCGCGCACGGCGACGAGATCGGGCGCACCCAGCACGGCAACAACAACGTCTACTGCCAGGACTCCGAGCTGTCCTGGATGGATTGGTCGCTGCTGGAGCGCAACGCCGCCCTGCTGGAATTCACCCGCAAGGCCACCGCGCTGCGCCGCAACCATCCGGTGTTTCGCCGGCGTCGGTTCTTCGAGGGCCGCCCGATCCGCAGCGGCGACGAAGTCCGGGACATCTCGTGGCTGACACCGGCCGGTCAGGAGATGACCCAGCAGGACTGGGGCAGCGAGTTCGGCAAATGTGTGATGGTCTTCCTCAACGGCGACGCCCTGCCCGAACCGGATGCCCGCGGCCAGCGAGTGGTCGACGACTCGTTTCTGCTGTGCTTCAACGCCCACCACGATCCGGTCGACTTCGTCACCCCCAACGACGACTATGCCCGGGAGTGGGCGGCCGAGCTGGACACCGCCGACCCCACCGGCGCATGCGGGCTGGTCGTCAACGCCGGGGCGACCATCTCACTGCAGCCGCGTTCCCTGATCATCCTGCGGAAGACGCAGTGAGCGATGGCTGTACCGGTACTGTCCACCTACCGACTACAGCTCCGCGGACCCGATAGCGGCTTCGGGTTCACCTTCGCCGACGCCGAGAACCTGCTCGATTACCTTGACCTACTCGGGGTCTCGCACCTTTATCTGTCCCCGGTGCTGACCGCCGCCCCGGGTTCCAGCCACGGCTACGACGTCACCGACCCGACCACGGTGTCGCGGGAGCTGGGCGGGGCTGACGGGCTGAGCCGGCTATCGGCTGCCGCCCGCTCCCGCGGAATGGGCCTGATCGTCGACATCGTGCCCAACCACGTCGGGGTGGACCGACCGGAAAACAACCCGTGGTGGTGGGACGTGCTGATGCACGGGCGCGCGTCGTCCTATGCCGAGTTCTTCGACATCGACTGGGACTTGGACGGCGGACGGATCGTCTTGCCGCTGTTGGGATCCGATGACGACGTGGCAGAGCTTCGGGTGGACGGGACGGTGCTGCGGCTGGGTGATCTGGCGCTGCCGATCGCCCCGGGCACCGGCGAGGGCACCGGTTCCGAGGTGCACGACCGACAGCACTACCGGCTGGTGGGATGGCGTCGCGGAATATGCGGGTACCGCCGCTTTTTCTCCATCACGTCGCTGGCGGCGCTGCGTCAGGAGGATCCCGCGGTATTCGACGCATCGCACGCCGAGGTGGCTCGCTGGTTCGCCGACGGCCTGGTCGACGGACTGCGCATCGACCACCCCGACGGGCTCGCCGATCCGGCCGGCTACCTGGCCCGGTTGCGCGAGCTCACCGGGCCGCAGGCCTGGATCGTGATCGAGAAGATCCTGGCGGTCGACGAGGCGCTGGAGCCCACGCTGCCGGTGGCCGGCACCACCGGCTACGACGCCCTGCGTGAGATCGGTGGGGTCTTCATCGACCCGGCGGGTGCACCGTCGCTGACCGCCCTGGTCGAGTCGGCCGGGCTCAACCACGCCGGGCTGCCCGCGCTGGTGCGCGACCTCAAAGTCGGCGCCGCCACCCAAACGCTGGCCAGTGAACTCGACCGGCTGCGGCGCTGCGTGGTGGCCGCGGGTGGGCGCGACCATCCGCGGCTGGCCGAGGCATTGGCGCTTCTGGTCAGCCTCATCGACGTCTACCGCTGCGACTACCACGGTCTGGCAGCGGTATTGCCGACCGCGCTGGCTCAGGCCGATGCGGTCCCGGATCTGGGTCCGGCGCTGCAGATCGTGGTCGCCGCACTGGCCGGCGACAACGAAGCCGCGTCCCGGTTCCAGCAGCTGTGCGGTGCGGTCACCGCCAAGGCGACCGAGGACTGCCTGTTCTACCGCGACCCCAGGCTGGTGTCGCTCAACGAGGTGGGCGGTGAACCGCAGCGATTCGGGGTCGGCCCGGCCGAATTTCACCACCGCGCCGCCGCCCGCCTCCGGACCTGGCCGCACACCATGACGACGTTGTCCACCCACGACACCAAACGCGGCGAGGACGTGCGTGCCCGAATCGGTGTGCTGTCGCAGGTGCCGGCGCTGTGGGCCGAGCTGGTCGGCCGCTGGGACGGCCTTGCGCCCTGCCCCGACGCGGCAACCGGATTGTTCTTGTGGCAGAACATCTTCGGGGTGTGGCCGGTCGGCGGCGAGGTCACCGAGGTGCTGCGGGAACGGCTGCACGGCTACGCCGAGAAAGCGATTCGGGAGGCGGCGTGGCACACCTGCTGGCACGATCCGGACCCCGGGTTCGAGGATGCCGTGCACGACTGGCTGGACACCGTGTTGGACGGCCCGGTTGCCGGCGAGCTGACCGAGCTTGTCGCACAGCTCAATGCGCATGCCCAAAGCGATGCCCTGGGCCAGAAGCTGCTTGCCCTCACCGTTCCCGGCGCACCCGACGTCTACCAGGGCACCGAGCTGTGGGAGGACAGCCTGGTCGACCCCGATAACCGGCGCCCGGTCGACTATCGGGCGCGGCGCGCCGAACTGGCCGCGCTGACACACCCGAAGATGCGGGTGGTGGCGGCGGCACTGCAATCACGCCGCAAGCACCCGACCGCCTATCTGCACGGCGGCCACCTCCCGATGCTGGCGACTGGATCGGCGGCCGATCACCTGGTGAGCTTTCGTCGCGGCGGCGACGTCGTGGTGGCCGTGACCCGCTGGACGGTGCGGCTCGGCGACCGCGGCTGGGGCGACACCTCAATCGCGCTGCCCGCCGGCGCCTGGACCGATCGGCTGACCGGGGGCAGGTGGTCGGGTGCGACACCGCTGGCCTCGCTGTTCGCCGAACTGCCGGTCGCGTTGCTGGAACGTTCCGATGGCTGAATTCGCGCTCTGGGCACCGGATCCGGGGCGGGTTCGCCTTGATGTCGATGGTGTGACGCACCCGATGACCCGAGCTGACGACGGCTGGTGGCGCACCTGTGTCGACGCCGCACCGGGCGCCCGCTACGGATATCTGCTCGACGACGACCCCGCCGTGCTGCCCGATCCGCGGTCCCCGCGGCAGCCCGACGGCGTCCATGGGCATTCGCAATTGTGGCATCCGTCGGACGCGGCGTGGACCGACCTGGGCTGGCCGGGCCGATCGGTGCACGGCGCGGTGATCTACGAGCTGCACGTGGGCACGTTCACCGCTGAGGGCACATTCGATGCGGCCGCCGACAAGCTGGATTACCTCGTCGATCTCGGCGCCGACTTCGTCGAGTTGATGCCGGTGAACGCCTTCTCCGGAATTCATGGCTGGGGTTACGACGGGGTGCTGTGGTACGCGGTGCACGAGCCGTATGGCGGTCCCGACGGGCTGGTTCGCTTCGTCGACGCCTGCCACGCCCGCGGGCTGGGCGTGCTGATCGACGCGGTGTTCAACCATCTCGGGCCGTCCGGCAACTATCTGCCCCGGTTCGGCCCGTACCTCTCGGCGGCGGACAGCCCGTGGGGCGCGGGCATCAATATCGCCGGCCCCGACTCCGACGAGGTGCGCCGCTACATCCTGGACTGCGCACTGCGCTGGATGCGCGAGTTTCACGCCGACGGCCTGCGACTGGACGCGGTGCACGCGCTGACCGATACCACCGCGATCCACCTGCTCGAGGAATTGGCCGGTCAGACCGACCGGTTGGCGGCCGAGCTGGGCCGGCCGCTGGCGCTGATCGCTGAAAGCGACCTCAACGATCCGCGCCTGATCACGCCGCGCACCGGGGGCGGCTACGGGCTGAGCGCGCAGTGGGACGACGACATCCATCACGCCGTGCACACCGCGGTGTCCGGTGAGCGCCAGGGCTATTACGCCGACTTCGGGTCGCTGGCCACGCTGGCGACGACACTGCGCAACGGTTTCTTCCACGCCGGGACGTATTCGACGTTTCGGCGCCGTCGGCACGGGCGCCCGCTGGATACCTCGCAGAATTCCGGGATCCCGGCTACCCGGCTGCTGGCCTACACCTGCACGCACGATCAGGTCGGCAACCGTGCACTGGGGGATCGCCCATCGCACTACCTGACATCGGGCCAGCTTGCTGTGCGGGCCGCGCTGGTACTCGCATCGCCGTATACCGCAATGCTTTTCATGGGTGAGGAATGGGGCTCCAGCACCCCGTTCCTGTTTTTCAGTTCCCATCCGGAGCCCGAGTTGGCGCGGGCCACCGCCGAGGGCCGCAAGCGTGAATTCGCCGAGCACGGCTGGGATGCCACCGAGATTCCGGATCCGCAGGATCCGGCGACGTTCCAGCGCTCCAAACTGGACTGGGCCGAGCAGCACACCGGTGAGCACGCCCGGCTGCGGCAGTTGTACCGGCAGCTGATCACGTTGCGCCGCACCGAACCTGAGTTGGGCGACCCGTGGCTCTCGAACCTGGCGATCGACTACGACGAGGATGCCCGCTGGATCGTCATGCACCGGGGCCGGCTGGCGATCGCCTGCAACCTGGGCGCCGAGCCGGTGACCGTCCCGGTGACCGGTGAGGTGGTGCTGGCCTGGGATGAACCGGCGCCGGCCGACGCGGTCACCGTGCTGCCCGGGCACTCGTTCGCGATCCTGCGGACCCCGGCCACGAGCGCAGGTTGATCAGCGCGCTTGGGCTGTTCTGCGCCCGAAGTAGCGGATACCGGCCAACTGCGGAATCCGGTACGGGCTGCGGATGCGGCGCGTCGCACGACCGCGGCCCCGCAGGTGGTAGCGACCGAGTTCGCGCCGCACCGAGGGTGCCAACAGCGGCCCGAGCACCGCGCCCGCACCCAGCGCCAGTGCCAGCCCCGCCGCCATCCCGAGGGAGCCCCCGGCATCCGGCTGCCCGTTGACCAGTTGCACGAAGCCGCGGAACAGCGTCAGCCCCGGCACCAACGGCACGATGCCGGCCATGATGATCACCAGCGGCGTGACCCGCAGCCGCGGCGCGAGCAGGGTGCCCACCAGGCCCGTCGCAGCAGCAGCCACGAACGAGCCGACGATGGCGTCGGCCCGGATCAGTTGCATCTCGAAGAAGATCAGGGTTGCGGTCGCTCCGGCGATGCCCGCGGCCGTCGCCGCCCGCAGCGGCGCATAACCCGCGACGGCGGCAGCCGCAGCGCCGATACCGCCGGACAGCATGTACAGCGGCACGCTGAGGGCGGCTACCGGTGCCGCCGCGTTCACCTGAACATGGATACCGAGGGCCGCGCCGATCCGCACCGCGATCGAGACCCCGACCAAGATCCCGGCCGACGAGAGCAGGATGTCCAGCATCCGCGAGACGGCGGTCAGCTGGTAGCCGGTGATGGCATCCTGCACGGAGCCGACCGTGGCCAGCCCCGACAACAGCACCACGATGGTGGCCGCGACCACCGGTGATATCGGCGTGCCGGCCGGTAACCAGTCGGCCGCATGCAGCCCGATGACCACCCCGGTGGCCAGCGTGGCGGCAACGGCCTGTTGGAACAGGAACGGCAGGCGCCAGCGGTTGAGGATGCGACCGACCCGGTCGATCAGTGCGGTGGTCAGCGCCGAGATCAGCGCGACGAGCGGCCCGGCGCCGATCAGCACGGAGAACCCCCCGGCCATCACCGCCCAGCCGGCGGTGGCCACCCAGCGGGGATAGGGGTGCTCGGCCCGGGTCAAGGTGTCCAGCTGGTGCTGCACCCACTCGGGGTCCGGGGTGGTGTCGACGACCTTTTGGGCGAGGTCGGTGGTCAGCTGCAGCCGGGTGTAGTCCAGCGAGCGCGACTGCACCAGATACATGGCGGTGACCGGCGCACCCGGCACCCCGCGGGGTACCGAGACGGTGATCGAGTTCGCGGTGATGTCGACCTGGGTCTGGGGCAGCCCGTAGGCGGTGGCGACGGCGAGCATACTGGCTGCCACGTCCGCGGTTCCCGCCTGCGAGCCCAGCAGCAGCTGCCCGAAGCGCAGCGCGATATCTAGAACCCGGCGGACATCAGTTTCGTCCATGCGCATCCCCTCCGATGGTGCCATGCGCAACCGGGTACCCACTTCCAGCCCTAGTCCCGGCCGCGCGGGCAACTCTTAGAGCAGGTAGCGGTAGGCCGGCGAGCCCGGCTCCAGCGGTTCGACGTGAATCTGCGAGGCCCGCATCCGGTCCAACAGCCCGCCGAAGTCGTCGGCCGAGCTCAGCTGGATGCCGACCAACGCCTCGCCGGTCTCCCGGTTGTTGCGCTTGACGTACTCGAACAGGGTCACGTCGTCGTTGGGTCCGAGCACCTCGTCGAGGAAACGCCGCAGCGCGCCGGGCTCCTGGGGGAAGTCGACCAGGAAGTAGTGCTTGAGACCCAGGTGCACCAGGGAGCGCTCCAGGATTTCCCCGTAGCGCGACACGTCGTTGTTGCCGCCCGAGATCAGGCACACCACAGTGGATCCGGGTTCGACACCGGTCTCCAGCATTCCGGCCACCGACAGAGCGCCGGCCGGTTCGGCGATGATCCCCTCGTTTTGGTACAGGTCGAGCATCGCGGTGCACACCGCACCCTCGTCGACGGCGTGAACCGACACCATGTCACCGGCGGCGTTCAGCACCGTGAACGGATTCGCGCCGGCCCGGTTCACCGCGGCACCGTCCACGAACTGGTCGACGGCACCCAGCGTCACCGGCTCCCCCGCGGCCAACGCCGCCGACATCGAGGCGGCGCCGGCCGGTTCGACGCCCAGCACCGAGGTGTTGGGTGCCCGCTCGGACAGATAGGTGGTGATGCCGGCGATACAGCCGCCGCCGCCGACCGGGATCACCACCAGGTCGGGTTCGGTGTCCAGCTGGTCGAGCAGCTCAACGGCGATGGTGCCCTGGCCGGCGATGGTGCGCGGATCGTCATAGGGGTGCACCAGGGTGGCACCGGTGCGGGCGACGTCCGCCAGTGCCGCCTCGGCCGCCACATCATAGGTGGCGCCGCCCACGATCAGCTCGATGAATTGTCCGCCGTGGTAGCGGATCCGGTCCCGCTTCTGCTTGGGTGTTTTCGCCGGCACGTAGATCCGGCCGTGGATACCCAGGGACCGGCAGGCGAACGCGAAGCCCTGCGCATGGTTACCGGCCGAGGAGCAGACCACGCCGGCGGCGATCTCCTGCGGGGTCAGTTGCACCAGAAGGTTGTAGGCGCCGCGCAGCTTGTAGGACCGCACCGCCTGCAGGTCCTCACGTTTGAGGTAGACCGTGGCGCCGGTGGCCGCCGACAGCCGGTCGCTCAATTGCAGCGGGGTGGCGGTGACCACCCCGCCGATTCGCTTGGCCGCCGCGTCGATATCAGCCGCGGTCAGCGGCAGGTTGCTCAGGCGACGGCTCGGTTCGGCGGACACCGGTTCATGGTGCCACCCAACAGGCGATTCAGCTCACCGGGGTAAGGACGAACACCGGGATCTGGCGGTCGGTCTTCTTCTGGTAGTCGGCGTAGTCCGGGTATGCGGCCACGGCGCGTTCCCACCAGAGCGCCTTCTCCTCGCCGAACACCTCACGCGCGTCGTAGTCCCCGCTGACCGTCGCGTCCTGCAGCTCCACGCGCGGGTTCTTTTTGACGTTGTGGTACCAGACCGGGTGTTTGGGGGCCCCGCCCAGCGAGGCGACGATCGCGTACTGGCCGTCGTGCTCCACCCGCATCAGCGGGGTTTTGCGGAGCTTGCCGGTCTTGGCTCCGACCGTGGTCAGCAAGATGACAGGCATACCTCGCATCTCGGTGCCCTCGGTGCCGCCCGAGGCCATGTACTTCTCGGCGTTCTCGCGAGACCAATCCAATGCGCTGGGTGCATACTCTCCGGAAAGTGGCATACCCGTCAGCCTAGCCGCGTTCCTCTCCGGCGCGACCTTCGTCTTGTCCGGCACGGCGCTCACGCGCGGCCAGCGCGGCCGGCGAGTGTCGCAGGTAGTCCATCGCCATCGACGTCGAGGATTCCGCGCTGGGGTGATGGCCGGGCCGCATATACCGCAGCGGGACCGTCACGAGCAGCTTCCAGGGCCCCGGCACCTTGTATTCGCGGGCGGCACGCAACCAGTCGCGCCACCGTGGTTTGGCGTCGACGGTCGGATCATTCGCCATCAAGAACCGTGCGCCACGAACCCACCAGTACAGGAACTGCGGGCCGGTCAGCAGCATCGACACTGCTCGCAGCGGATAGTTGCCGCAAACGTTCTGGTAGACGTCGAACACCAGCGAGCGGTGCTCGATCTCCTCGGCCCCGTGCCAGCGCAGCAGGTCGAGCATCACCGGGTCGGTTCCGGCGTAGTCCAAACCCCGATTCTGGATCACCCAATGCCCCAGCACCGCAGTGAAATGCTCCAGCGCGGCGACGTCGGCCAACCGCCGGTAGAGCCACCATCGCTGCAGCAGCGGCGGCCAGTTCTCGCGGGTATTCCCCAACGCGGACAGCCATCCGCCCAGTTGGTCGGTGTAGGGCTCGGTATCGATGCCCTGCTCGGCCAGGTGATCCAGGACGATCTGGTGCGCCCAGGCGTGCCAGGCTTCCTGCTGGATGAACGGTTTGATCGCCGCCACCAGCTCGGCGTCGTCGACCAGGGGCGCGGCCTCGTTGACGGCCTTGATGAAGTGCCGTTCGCCCTCCGGGAGCAGCAGATGCAGCACGTTCATCATGTGCGTGGCGAACGGGTCACCGGGCACCCAGTGCAGCGGGGTGTCCGACCAGTCGAAACGAACCTTCCGCCGATGCGCCGGATACCCGTCGTGGTGCGCTATCGCTGTGTTCATCGGTCACTCCTCACGGCGTCGATTACGTCATGAGTGCCCATTGGTGCGAAAGAAAAACCCGGCGTCAGGCCGTTGCGTCGTAGACCAGCAGGTCGCCGTCGACGCGCGCCTCCGCGGTGGGCCGATGCGGCCGCAGTTTTCCGTCATGCATGAGGTGGCGCACCTGGACACCGCGCACCAGCGTGAGGTGGTCGGCGATCAGCTTGCGGTGACAGCGCCACCAGACCGTTTCGGCGCACATGACCGCGACCCGCTGTTCGGCGGCGGTCACCAGCAGCTCGTCGATGGCCGCCCGAAACTCGGGTGTGCGCATGTGCCCGGCATAGGACCGAAACGACGCGTTGCGCAGGCCGATATCGGGGCTGTCGCCGGGAACCCGACGCCAACCACCCAGTCGCGGCTCCCACCGGTACCCGATGCCGGCGGCGGGCAGCCAGCCCGCCATCGCCTCGCGCGCGGAATCGGGGTTGTGCCGGCTACCGGGCGCGGTGCGCACGTCGACCAGCTGCCGGACGCCCGCGTCCCGGAGCAACGACGTCATCCCCGCCGCGTCGGCGGTGCCGTGCCCGAACGTGAGAACGGTTGGCGCCGTGGCGTTCACCTCACGCGGTGGCCGCCGGCTCCGCGGCGGCGGGCTCGTGGACATCCGGGCCGGGTTGCGCGGCGTAGAGCTCCTCGATCTCGGTGGCGTATTTGGCGGCGATCGGTTTGCGCTTGAGCTTCATGGTCAGCGTCACCTCGTCGCCGCCCGGCTCCCACAGGGCGGGCAGCACCCGGAAGCGCTTGATCTGCTCGACCCGCGACAGTCTGGCGTTCCCGGCGGCGACCCCGGCCGCGATCTGCGCGATCACCGCGGGGTCGCCGGCCAGCGCCGCCGGTGAGGCGTCGGACAGGCCGTGGCGGGCGGCGTACGGCTCGACGGAATCGGCGTCGAACACCATCAGCGCGGTGTTGTACGGGCGACCGTCGCCAACGGTGACCATGGCGCCGATCAGCGGGCAGGCCGCCAGGATCGCGTTCTCGATGTTGGCCGGCGACATGTTCTTGCCGCCCGCGTTGATGATCAGTTCCTTCTTGCGATCCACCACCCGCAGGTTTCCGTCGGCATCTTCTTCGAGAATGTCGCCGGTGTGCAACCAGCCGTCGGCGTCGACCGCTTCGGCCGTCTTGGCCGGCTCCTTGCGGTATCCCCGCATGACCAGCGGACCGCGGATCAGGAACTCGCCGTCCTCGGCGATCCGGGATTCCAGGCCCGGCAACAGTTTGCCGACCGTACCCAGCCGCGCCTCGCTGGGGTGGATAGCGGAGGCGGCGCAGCTCAGCTCCGACATCCCCCACACCTCGGCGATCGGGATGCCGATACCGGCGAAGAAGCCCAGCGTCTCCTTGGGGATCGGCGCCGCGCCCGACACCGCCCATCGCAACTCGTCCAACCCCAGCTTGGCGCGCAGTTTGGACAGCACCAGCTCGTCGGCCGTCGCCCATTCCGCGGCGACGTCGGCGGGCTCCTGCTGTCCGGCCAGCATCGCCGCCGCCCGCTTCGCGCCGACCTCCAACGCCCAGTTCAGGGCCGCGCGGCGGTGCTCGTCGGGCTCGTTTTCCACCGCGAATTCGATTGCGGCCTTGAGTTTTTCCCACACCCGCGGAACCGCGCCCCAGATCGTCGGGCGCACGTCGGGCAAGGCCCCGGCGATCGCGCGCGCATCGGGCACGGTGGTGACCTGTACACCGAAGACCTCCTGGTTGTACAGCGCCATGGTTCGGTCGGCGATGTGCGCCGACGGCAGGAACGACGTGATGCGGTCGCCGAACTGCACGCCGAGGACGTTGTCGAGGGCCTGCGCCTCGAACAGCAGGTTGGTGTGTGTCATCTCCACACCCTTGGGGGTGCCGGTCGTCCCGGAGGTGTAGATCAGCGTGACGATGTCGTCGGGCCGCACCGCTTGCCAGGTGGCGTCGAAGTCGAAGTCCTCGGCGCCGGCGGCGAGCAGGTCAGCGACGGACAGCGTTCCCTGCGGCGCGCCGTCGATACACACGATGTGCTCGATGGCGGCGCCGCTGGCCCGGATCCGGTCGACGTATTGTTCTTCGCACATCACGACTTTGGTGCCTGCGTTGTCGAACAGGTAGGTCATCTGCTCGGCGGGCAGCGTGTTGTACACCGAGAACGAGGTGGCTCCGACATGCTGGGCCCCCACCTCCAGCGGATAGAACTCGATCCGGTTGGCCATCATCAACGAAACCGTGTCACCGCGTCGCACACCGAGCCCCGCCAGTCCGGCCGCGACCTGGCGCACCTGGGTGGCGTAATCCCGCCAGGTCAGGGTCTGACCGTCGCCGACGGTGCGCAATGCCACGGCGTCCGGGTCGACCGCGGCGACCCGCTGGAACGCCTCGCACAGCGTCGTCGGCCATTCGGAAGTGCTCATTTCGATTCTCCTCTGCGTGTGCTGTCGGCGACTCGGCCCAGGTAAGCCGTTGCCGCATCGCGTGACTCGGGGTCGAGCAGTGCCGTGACGAGACTGTCGGCGTCACTCCAGCTGCGTGCGGTTGCCACCATGCCCTCGGTGACGGCGTTGGTGTGGCGTTTGGTCGCATTCAGGGTGAGCGCCGATTTGGTGATCAACTGGCCGACGAGATCTTCCACCGCCTCATCGAGAGCGGCCTCGGGCACCACCCGGTTGAGGAACCCGGCCGCCTTGGCTTCCGCCGGCCCGAATGGGCGGCAGGTCATGACCAGTTCCTTGGTCAGTGCCGGCCCGATTTCGCGGATCAGCCGCGGGATGCCGCCCCAGGCCAACGGGATGCCCAGATCGACCTCGGGAATCGAGAAGCGGGTGCTTTCGGCCGCCACCCGCAGATCACAGGCGGCGGCCAGAACCACGCCGCCGCCAACGCAATGCCCGTGCAGCCGCGCCACCGTCACCGCGCGCATGGCTTCGATCGCGTCGGCCATCCGCCGGCCCGCGTCGGCGGATTCCCGGGGCGTGACCGCGGCACCGTCCCCTGCCCCGGTGAACGCCGCCAGATCGGCGCCCGCGCTGAATGCCCGGCCGTTGCCCGCCACCACGACGACCTTGACCTCCGGTCGGGCGTCGAGCCAGCGGGCCGCGGCGACGAGTTCGTTGAGAGTCTGGGTACCCAGCGGGTTGAGCTTGTCCGGCCGGTTCAGCGTGATCGAGCCGCGGGGCCCGTCGGCCAGCACCATGAGGGTGCCCGCGTCCTGCATCTGCATGACTGCGACGGTAGCGGTGTAACCGCCACTGCGGTGAACGTTTTGGGCGTTCCGTTCAGCCGGTGGTGGCATTCGCACGGCGGAGTAGCTTCAAAGACATGCCTGTCACCGTCACCGAACTCAGCCCGGTCGAACAGACCGCGTTGCTCACCGAATACGCCCGCGCGGTGGATAGCCGTGGGCCGCGGCCGATCCTGCACGACACGCTGGCCGATGAGATCGTCGGGCGCATCGACTACGACTTCGCCGGCCTGGGCGTGCCGTCCAGCGTGGTCTGTCAGACGGCGCTGCGCGCGAAAATGCTCGACGACCGGGTGCGGGACTTCATCGCGCGTCATCCCGACGCGGTGGTGGTGGATCTGGGAGCGGGCCTGGACAGCGGCGTGCAGCGGGTCGATCCGCCGGTCGGCGTCGACTGGTACAGCGTCGATCTGCCCAACGTCATCGCCTTGCGCGGGGAGCTGATGCCGGCCCGCGACGGTGCCCACGCGGTGGCAGCCTCGGTGGCCGCCCCGGACTGGCCGGAGACGATCCCGGCCGATCGGCCGACGATGGTGATCGCCGACGGGCTGTTCGCCTTTCTGCCCGAACCGGTAATCGCTGCGTTGTTCCGGCGGATCAGCGAGCACTTCGGCGCCGGCGAGCTGGCCTTCAACGACTACGGGCGGATCGGCTGGTTCAGCCAGCTGGCGATCAAGGTCGCACCGCAGAAGATGTTCAGCGCGGTGGGCAGCCAGTGGGGTTACCGCGGATTCAAGGACGCCCGGCACCCGCAGAGCTGGAATCCGCGGCTGACGCTGGTCGAGGAGGCCAGCCTGACTCACGCCCCCGAGGTCGAGAAGTTCCCCGGATGGGTGCGGGTGGCGACCCGGTTGTCGGGGAGAACCCGAGCCGGCGCCCGCAAGGCTCGGATTCTGCGGTACCGGTTCTGAAGGTGTCCGGTCAGCGCGGTTGACCTACCTGCGCGGGCATCGGATGGATGCCGCACGTGCATGCGTCGATGGACGGGCAGGTGCAGCGCATTCCCCATTCGATCACCGCACGGGCGCGGGCCAGCGATTGCAGTTGCGCGTCGATCTCGGCCAGTTTCGCCTGGGCGAGCGCGCGGCTCGTCGGGCGCCCGGGCGCCTCGTCGCTGAACAGCAGCTGGATCTCGTCCAGGGCGAAACCCGCCGATTTGCACAGGCCGATGACCTCGAGTCGGGTCAGGACCGCGTCGTCGTAGCGGCGCTGGCCACCGACCCTGGCCGGTGGCGCCAGCAGGCCGATCTGCTCGTAGTAGCGCAGCGTGGTTGCGGCGACCCCGCTGCGTCGGGTCACCTCGCCGATCGTCAGCCGGCCGGCCATCGCGACCCCCTACCTTCGATATTTGAGTTCGAGTCAACTCTAGTACAAGGCGGGGACGCACAAAAGGGCTGGTCAACCTCACGTCACCCGGCGAGCGCGGCTCGGCGACTTTGGTGTTGCGTGACCCCTACGCATAACATGCGATGCGACCTAACGAAGGAGCCGACTTTGAAGACTCGCGCCGGCAAGGTATTGGCAGCGGCTGGGATCGCCGCTGTCGTGGCGTCGCTGCCACTGGCCACCAACGCATACGCGGACCCGGACACCCCGGTCGCGCAGATCCCCGACCCGCAGGGTCCGGGCTGCGACGCCTTCAAGGCAGCGGTGCCGAACTGGAAAGACCTCAACAACCAGCCGGTCGGTGTCGCACTGTCCAGCATCCCCGACATCTCGACGTTCAATTCGCTGATCGCCGGCGGTGTCAACCCCGGCGCCAACATCATCGGCGTGCTGGAAAACGGCCCGTACGTGGTGTTCGCGCCGTCGAACGCCGCGTTCGCGGCGATGGACCCGGGCAAGTTCGAGGCGCTCAAGGCGTCCAGCATCGAAGAGCTGACCAAGTTCGGTTACTACCACGTGTTCCTCGGCCTGCTCGGCCCGGAGAATGTGCACGGACAGCGGCCCACTCAGGACGGGGCCCTGATCAACGTAACCGGCAAGGGCGGCGACATCGTAGTCAATGACGTGGCCAAGGAAGTTTGCGGTGGTATCCAGGCCGCGAACGCCCGGATCTACATCATCGACCACGTGTTGGACCCCGCGCAGGCTCCGGGTGCGCCCGCCGCGGCGCCCGCACCCGCGACGACGGCCGGCTGAACCGCCCGGGCGTAATCCCGCACCGATCTTCGTATTGCGGATATGGTCGTGCTTTCGACCGCTTCACGACCCTAGGCGCAATATCGCCGCGTATCGCCGCTGCTTTCACGGTGCGGGCTTGACTTAAAGCCAACTTTAAGTTGTTCCCTGGTGGAATGCACACCTCACCACTCAACGAGTTGCTTGACGCCCGCTACGCGCTGCTGCGTTCCTTCCGCCGCGACGGCACGCCGGTAGACACCCCGATCTGGTTCGCGGTCGACGCCGAAACCGTGCTGTTCCGGACCAAGGTCGGCCCGAAGTCCCGACGACTCACCGTGCGTCCCGACGTGGAACTGACCGCCTGCGACTACCGCGGCCGACGCCGTACCGGCGCGGGAACAGTCGCCGGCCGGGCCACCATCCTGTCGGGCACTCCGGCCGAAACCGCCAACCGCGTGCTGCACCGGCGCTACGGCTGGCAGTGGAACGTCATGCCGATGATCAACGTCCCCGGTGTCACCAACGTGCACCGAGACTTGTCCATCCGCGAAAGGCTGCGTCGGGCCCGCACCCGCGCGGTCTGGTCGGACAGCGTGATCGTGCGGGTGGAGTCGGTCGATGCCTGATCCCGTGCGCTCCCCCAGCTTCAACCAATGCTGCGGTGCCGCCGCGGGGCTCATCCACGGCATGATCCGGCCCCGACGGCCCGATCAGCGTTTCCTGGACAGCATCGTCGACGCCGGCCTGCCGGCGGCGGGGGTCACCGTGCGGATCACCGCCGTGCCGCAGGTGCCCCGTTCGGTTCCGACCGCCATGATCGTGGAGGGCATGTTCGCACCCCGACGGGTGCACAACTCGTTGGCGTCCTTCGTCGTTGCTCACCCGTCGGCCACCTTCATCGTGGATCCGGCCGTCTGCGTGGACGCCGAGCATCGGGCGATCGCCCAGATCCCGGCGGTACTGCGGGCAGCGGTACGGCCCCCGGCGAGCACCTTGCCGACCGTCGCGGGTCTGGACCAGATCGACAGCCCGTCGCTGGATTTCGCGTTGCCCACCCACGCGCACTGGGACCACGTCTGCGGGCTCCTGGACATGCCGGGCCTGCCGGTACACATGCACCGCAGGGAACTCGACTGGGTCGATGCGGGGCCGATCGCGCCGGTCGGCGGGGTCCGCGATTCGCTGCGCGATCGCACCCTGGTCCGATACGACCTGGACGGACCGCCGGTGCTAACGTTCACCCGCAGCCACGACCTGTTCGGCGACAACTCCGTCGTCCTGGTCGACCTGGCCGGGCACACCCCGGGCAGCGTGGGCGTGCTGGCGCACACCGCCCGAGGCTGGGTCCTGATCGCCGGTGATGCAGCGTGGCATCACCTGCAGATCGACAATGTTCGGCAAAAGTCAAGTTATCCGGGGAATTTCGCCGATGAGAATCGCGATGAAACGTTCCGGACCCTGCATCGGCTGCACCTGGCGCGCCACGCGGTGACCATCATTCCCACCCATGACCATCAGGCTGCGGCGCAGCTTGCGGACTAGCCGCCGAGGCACCCCGGCCCCAGCAGCGCTTTCAGGTCCCCCATCAGCGCCGAGGATGGCGTCACCCGCAGCGAGGCATCCAACTCCAGCACGGTGACCCGGTCGCTGCTGATCAGCCGCAGATGCACCTGCGAGGTACCGGGGTGGCGCGCCAGAACCTGCTTGAGCGCGCTGACCTTGTCGATGGTGCACTGCCGGGTCGGCAGGCTCACCGCCAGCGGTCGGTCCACCTGCGCGCCGGAAAAGTCGGGCACCACCAGCTCATTGGCGATCAGCGAGATCCGGTCGTCGCGGATCGCCACCTTGGCGTTGACCAGAACCACCGCGTCGTCAGCCACCTCGGCGCCGTAGGCGGAGTAGGTGTGCGGGAAGAACATCACCTCGATCCCACCGGTGAGGTCTTCCAACTGCGCTGATGCCCAAGGCATTCCATTCTTGTTGACCCGGCGGTTCACCGACGCCAGGATGCCGCCCACCCGCACCTGGGTGTCGTTGGCGATGTCGCCCTCCAGTATCGCCGGGATCTGGGTGTCGACCTGGGTGGCCAGCAGGTGCGCGATGCCGTTGAGCGGATGCCCGGATACATACAGGCCCAGCATCTCCCGCTCCAGGGCGAGCTTGTGCTTGTCTTCCCACTCGTCGTCGGGCACCTTGATGGTGAACACCGCGTCGGCGGCGCCCTCCCCGTCGGCGCCGCCGAACAGGTCGAACTGGCCCATCGCCTCGGCCTTCTTGGTGCCCAGCACCGAGTCGACCGCGTCGGTGTGCACCAGAAACAGGCCCTTCCGGGGATGTCCCAGCGAGTCGAACGCCCCGGCTTTGATCAGCGATTCGGTGACTTTCTTGTTGCACGCGGCGATGTCGACCTTGTTGAGATAGTCCGAGAAGTCGGTGAATTTTCCCTTCTGCGTGCGGGTTCCGATCAGCGAGCCGACGACGTTGGCACCGACGTTGCGCACCGCGCCGAGCCCGTAGCGGATGTCCTTACCCACCGACGCGAAGTTCAGCCCGGATTCGTTGACGTCGGGTGGCAGCACCGTGATGCCCAGTCGACGGCAGTCGGCCAGGTAGATCGCGGCCTTGTCCTTGTCGTCCCCGACCGAGGTCAACAGCCCGGCCATGTATTCGGCCGGATAGTTGGCTTTCAGGTAGGCGGTCCAATAGGACACCAGCCCGTAGCCGGCCGCGTGCGACTTGTTGAACGCGTAACCGGCGAACGGAAGAATGGTGTCCCACAACGCTTTGACGGCACGCTCGGAGAATCCGTTGGCCGTCATTCCCTCGTAGAAGCCCTTGTATTCGGCTTCGAGCACTTCGAGTTTCTTCTTGCCCATGGCCTTACGCAGCGCGTCGGCCTTACCCATCGTGTAGGAGGCGACCTTCTGCGCGATGAACATGATCTGTTCTTGGTAGACGATCAGACCGTAGGTTTCGGACAGGATGTCGCGCAGCGGCTCTTCGAGCTCGGGATGGATGGGTTTGATCGCCTGGCGGTTGTTCTTACGGTCGGCGTAGTCGTTGTGGGCGTTCATGCCCATCGGGCCGGGCCGGTACAGCGCGAGCACCGCCACGATGTCGTTGAACTCGGTGGGCTGCATGCGGCGCAGCAGGTCTCGCATCGGGCCGCCGTCGAGTTGGAACACGCCCAGGGTGTCACCGCGGCCCAGCAGTTCGTAGGTGGCCGGGTCGTCCAGCGGCAGCGCATCCAGATCCAGATCCACTCCGCGGTTGGCCTTGATGTTCTCCAGACAGTCACCGATGATCGTCAGGTTGCGCAGGCCCAGGAAGTCCATCTTCAGCAGGCCGATTTCTTCACACGACGGGTAGTCCCAGCCGGTGATGACGGCGCCGTCCTGCGGCCGTTTCCACAACGGGATGGCGTCGATGAGCGGCTCGGAGCTCATGATCACCGCGCAGGCGTGCACACCGGCGTTACGGACCAGGCCCTCCAGCCCCCGGGCGGTCTCGTAGATGGTGCGCACGTCGGGGTCGGTGTCGATGAGCCCGCGAACCTCGGCGGCCTCCTTGTACCGCTCGTGGTTCGGATCGGTGATACCCGACAGCGGGATGTCTTTGGCCATGATCGGCGGCGGCAGCGCCTTGGTGATCCGGTCCGCGATCGCGAACCCCGGCTGACCGTAGTGCACCCGCGCTGAATCCTTCAGCGCAGCTTTGGTTTTAATGGTGCCGAAGGTGATCACCTGGGCGACCCGGTCACTGCCCCACCGCTCGGCGGCGTAACGCACCATCTCGCCGCGACGACGGTCGTCGAAGTCGATGTCGATGTCGGGTGCCGACGGCCGCTCCGGGTTGAGGAAGCGTTCGAACAGCAGTCCGTGCGGGATCGGGTCGATGTTGGTGATGCCCAGCGCGTAGGCGACCAGCGATCCGGCTGCCGAGCCA
This sequence comes from Mycobacterium sp. NGS50, assembly GCF_059812545.1. Lineage (NCBI taxonomy): Bacteria > Bacillati > Actinomycetota > Actinomycetes > Mycobacteriales > Mycobacteriaceae > Mycobacterium > Mycobacterium sp. NGS50. The sequence continues at coordinate 24,787 of NZ_JCALCW010000009.1, read as the reverse complement.
CGGCCCGGGCCCACCCAGATGTTGATCGAGCGGGCGTAGCTGATCAGGTCCGCGACGATCAGGAAGTACGACGGGAACCCCTTGCCGCAGATGACGTCGATCTCATAGTCGGCGCGTTCGGTGTAGGCCTGCGGCACGCCGGCGGGAAACCGTCGCTGCAGTCCGGCGCGCACCTCGTGCCGCAGCCAGGAGCCCTGGTCGTGACCGTCGGGAACCGGGAACACCGGCATCCGGTCGCGCGGCGCCCACACCTCGGCGTACGGCTGCACCCGCTCGGCGATCAACAGGGTGGAGTCACACGCCCCGGGTAGCTGGTCGTCCCACAGGGCGCGCATTTCGGCGGCTGACTTCAGGTAGTAGCCGTCCCCGTCGAACTTGAACCGGGTGGGGTCCGACAGGGTCTTGCCGGTCTGAATGCACAACAGCGCCTCGTGGTTTCCGGAGGCGTCGCGGGTGACGTAGTGGCAGTCATTGGTGGCCAGCGGAGGTATGTCGAGCTTGCGGCCGACCTCCAGCAGTCCTTCGCGGACCCGGCGCTCGATGGACAGCCCGTGGTCCATCACTTCGAGGAAGTAGTTGTCGGGGCCGAAGATCTCCCGCCACTTCGCCGCGGACTCCAGCGCCTCGCGGTCCTGGCCCAGCCGCAGCCGGGTCTGTACCTCACCGGACGGGCAGCCGGTGGTGGCGATGATGCCCTCGGCGTGCTCGGCGATGATCTCGGCATCCATCCGCGGCCACTTACCCAGCTGCCCCTCGAAGGAGGCCAGCGAGGTCAGCTTGAACAGGTTGCGCAGCCCGGTGGCGTTCTCGGCGACCATGGTCAGGTGGGTGTAGGACCCGCTGCCGGACACGTCGTCGCTCTTCTGGCCGGGGTCGCCCCACAGGATCCGCCGGGTGTCAAAACGCGACGCCGGCGCGATATAGGCCTCCACGCCGATGATGGGGGTGATCCCGGCCTTGGTGGCCGCGTTGTAGAACTCGCTGGCCCCGAACATGTTTCCGTGGTCGGTCATCCCGATGGCGGGCATCTCCAACCGCTGCGCCTCGGCCAGCATCGGGGAGATCTTCGCCGCACCGTCCAGCATCGAGTACTCGGTGTGGTTATGCAGGTGAACGAACGAAGATCCCATAGGACCGCCAGTCTATGACCGCCCTCCGACGGTTCTCGGGCGTGTCGGCGCCCGTGTCTCAGCCGTCCTGGCCGAACGCGCGTCCACGACGAGATTTCCCGGCATTTTCCGCCTCCGCCGCACGCCCGGCGAGGTAGTCACGCGCAGCCGGGTCGGCGCTGAGCAGCATCGCGCGGCGATAGGCGGCGGCGGCCGCGTCGGCCTGCCCGAGGCGGGCCAACAGGTGAGCGCGCGTCGCCCAGGCCGGCTGAAACCGCTCCAGCGCCGGATCTGCGATGCCGTCAAGGGCGCGCAGCCCGGCCTGCGGCCCGTCGATCTCACCGTCGACCGCCGCCAGCGCCACCCGGGCGCCCACCGACGGCGCCACCCGCAACAGCGCACGGTGCAGTTTGCGCAGCGCCACCCAGTCGACCGGGCGACGGCAGTGCGCCGACTGGATTGCGGCCTCGTACTGGTAGCGACCCGGACGTCGGAAGCCGTGTGCGCGGTGCAGCAGGTCCTCGCCGCGAGCCAGCAGCCCGGTGTTCCAGCGCTGCGCATCCTGCTCGTCGAGCGGCACGAACGCGCCGGTGCGGTCCCGGCGCGCGGGCCGGCGCGCCTCGGCCATACAGACCAGCGCGGCCAACCCGAGCACCTCGGCCTGCTCGGGCAGCAGGTCGGCCAGCAGCAACGCCAAATGCAGGGCCTCGGCCGACAGGGATTCGATCGGCGCGCCGACCGGCTCAACCTGCCAGTCGATGGCGTAGGCGCCGTAGATCGCCTCCAGCAGGGCGGGTAGCCGCTCGTCGAGGTCGTCACGCTCGGGCACGACGAATGGAATGCGGGCATCCCGGATCCGGCGCTTGGCGCGCACCAGGCGCTGCGCCATCGCCGCCGGCGGCACCGCGTAGGCCTCGGCGATCGCGGCGGCCTGCACGCCCAGCACGGTTTGCAGCATTAGCGGGGTGCGCACGTTGGCGGCGATCGCCGGATGCGCGCACACCAGCATCAATTCCAGCCGACGATCGGGGAAGGCGGCCACGTCGAGCTCAGCTGAGCTGTCCGGGGTTTCGGGCAGCGCCTGCGTCATCCGGTACGCGGACGATTTCCATCGGTCCCGCAGCCGGTTGCGCGCCACCGTCAGGACCCAGCCCTCCGGGTTGACCGGGATCCCGGCGGTCGGCCAGCCGGCCAACGCGCGCTCCAGGGCGTCAGCAAGGGCGTCCTCGGCGGCGGCGATATCGCCGCTGGGTGCCGCGAGCAGCGCGAGCAGCCGTCCGTAGGAAACGCGGACCAGCTCGGCGACCCGCGCCTGCGGCTCACTCAGGGCGGTACCAGCCTTTGCCGTGGGCATACGTCACCGCCACCGGGCGGATCTCGATCGAACCCCACGCGGCCGCCGGGCACCGCTTCGCCCACGACAGGGCGGCGTCCAGGTCCGCGACGTCGATCACGAACACCCCGGCGAGGCGCTCCTTGGTGTCGGCGAACGGGCCGTCCTGCACTTCGGGCACACCGTGGCGGGCGGTGACAGTCGTGGAGGCGGCGGCGGGCTGCAGCACCTGGGTGCCGATCAGCACCCCGGCCTCGTCGAGGTCGTCGGCGTATTGGGCGAATGCCGCCCGGCCCTGGGCCAGGGCCTCCTCGCTGACCCCGGCGTCGTCGGCCTCCATGTAGTGCGTGAGCAGGCAGTACTGCATGGTGATGTCCTTCCCGTGTCGATGATGTCATTTCTATGACGATTCAGACCCGGCGTAATCGACAATGTGCGGATGCCCGCGACGTTCGATGACCTGGTGGCCGGCGCCGCCGCAGAACCGGTGGAAGGCTGGGATTTCTCCTGGCTGGACGGTCGGGCCACCGAGGAGCGCCCGTCGTGGGGATATCAGCGGCTGTTGGCCGAGCGGCTGGCCGGGGTCTGCGCCGCGGTGGATCTGCAGACCGGCGGCGGCGAGGTACTGGCCGGTGCCGACGTTTTTCCGCCCACCATGGCCGCCACCGAATCGTGGCCACCGAATGCCGCACGCGCCGCCGAGCTGCTGCATCCGCGGGGCGTGGTGCTCGTGGCGACCAACGGCGAGCCGGTGCTGCCGTTCGCCGACGAATGTTTCGATCTGGTGAGCAGCCGGCATCCCATCGAGGTGCTGTGGCGCGAGATCGTCCGGGTGTTGCGCCCCGGCGGCGGCTACCTGGCCCAGCACATCGGGCCGGCGACCGTGGACGAGCTGGCGCAATACTTCGACGTCGCACCGTCCGGGCGGCACGCCGCGGCCAGCCTGGACGAGCAGGTCGCCCAGGCGCAGGCTGCGGGACTGCGGTTGGTCGATGCCCGGATGGAGCGGCTGCGGGTCGAGTTCTTCGACGTCGGCGCGGTGATCTACTTCTTGCGCAAGGTCATCTGGATCGTGCCGGGTTTCAGCGTCGACGGATACCGGGACCGGTTGCGCGACATGCACGACGAGATCCAGGCGAGCGGCCCGTTCGTCGCGCACGCCACCCGGGTGCTTATCGACGCCCGCAAACCGGCCCGTTGACTATCCGCCCTGGGCGCAGTGTCAACAGCGAAGAACGTCCAAAGCGTGCTGCAGGTCCGCCGGGTAGGGGCTGGTGATCTCCATCGCCCGCCCGTCTCCGGGATGGGTGAACGCCAGCGACCGGGCGTGTAGCCACTGCCGATCCAACCCCAGCTTGGCTGCCAGCTTCGGGTCGGCGCCGTAGGTCAGATCCCCGCAGCACGGGTGGTGCAGGGCGGCGAAATGCACCCGGATCTGGTGGGTGCGCCCGGTTTCCAGGTGCACATCGAGCAGGCTGGCGGCGACGAAGGCTTCCACCGTGTCGTAGTGGGTGATGCTGTGCCGGCCGCCGGCGGTGACCGCGAACTTCCAGTCGTGGCCGTGGTGCCGGCCGATCGGAGCGTCGATGGTGCCGCTGGAGGGGTCCGGATGTCCCTGCACCAGCGCGTGGTAACGCTTGTCGACGGTGCGCTGCTTGAAGGCGCGCTTCAGCAGCGTGTAGGCCCGTTCGGACAGGGCCACCAGCATCACCCCGGAGGTGCCGACATCCAGCCGATGCACGATCCCCTGGCGTTCGTGGACGCCGGAGGTGGTGATGCGGTAGCCGGCGCCCGCCAAACCGCCCAGCACGGTGGGCCCGGTCCAGCCGACCGATGCGTGCGCGGCCACCCCGGCGGGTTTGTCGACCGCCACGATGTCGTCGTCGGAGTACAGGATCGTCATGCCCTCGATTTCGACGGGCGTGTTCTCCAGCGGCGGGGGCGCATCCGGGAGACGGACCTCCAGCCAGGCGCCGGCGGTCAGCCGATCCGATTTGCCGGCGGCGACGCCGTCGAGTTCGACATCGCCGGATTCGGCCAGTGCGGCGGCGACGGTGCGCGACACCCCCAGCAGCCGGGCCAACCCGGCGTCCACCCGCATATCGGCCAATCCCTCCGGGATCGGCATCGAACGATGCCTCAAGCGCCGTTCCTCCTCATCGCTTCGCTCTGCATCGTCACCGGCGCGGGGTCATCGCCGGCTCGTCATACGTGCCGCTTCTCGGCATCGCTGCGCTCGGCGTCATCGCCGGAGGTCCGCCGCGCCACGGTGTCGAAGTCGAAGCCGAAAACCGACAGCACCACCAGCAGGATCGCCCCGCCCACCACCGACGGGTCGGCGACGTTGAACACCGGCCACCAGCCGATCGACAGGAAATCCACCACGTGGCCGCGCAATGGTCCCGGCGAGCGGAAGAAGCGGTCGACCAGGTTGCCCATCGCGCCGCCCAGGATCATGCCCAGCCCGATCGCCCACCAGGGCGACACCAGGCGGCGTCCCATCCAGAAGATACCGACCACCACGCCGCTGGCGATCACGGTCAGCACCGCGGTGTAGCCGGTGGCCATCGAGAACGCGGCCCCGGAATTGCGGACCAATGTCCAGGTGATGGTGTCGCCGAGAATCGATACCGGCTGCCCGGGGGTGAGCAGCTTGACGGCGAGGACTTTGGTGATGACGTCGAGCACCAGCACCACCACCGCGACCGACAGCAGCAGTCGCAGCCGACGCCGCGGCGGCGCCTCGGCCGCCTCGACCGCCGGTTCGGTCTCGCCCGTTGATTCGTCAGCCACGCCCACCATCATCCCTTAAACCGGATTGCCCGACGTTCGGGGATGATTTGAGCCATGAGTCGCCTGGCCGTCATCACCACCGGCGGAACCATAGCCACCAGCGTCGATGACGACGGCGTGCGTCGTCCCACCCGCAGCGGTGCCGCATTGACCGCCGGTCTGGACGTCGAGGTCACCGACCTGATGGCGCTCGACAGCTCCGATTTGACGCCGGCCGACTGGGACCGAATCCGCGCGGCGGTGCGGGCCGCCGCAGACAGTGGAGCCGACGGTGTCGTGCTCACCCACGGCACCGACACCTGCGAGGAAACCGCGCTGTGGCTCGACCTCACCCACACCGGCGAGGTCCCGGTGGTCATCACCGGGGCACAGCGCAGCGCCGACACCCCCGACGCGGACGGCCCGGGCAACCTGCGGGACGCGCTGGCGGTGGCGGCCAGCCCGGCCGCCGCCGCGCTGGGGGTGCTGGTCTGTTTCGCCGGGCGGGTGTGGCAGCCGCTGGGCCTGTACAAGACGGCCACCGCTGATCTCAGCGGCTTCACCGGTCCGCAGGTCGGCACCGTCGCCGACGGCGAGTTCACCGTGTCCCGGCCCAAAACCGGGTTGTACCTCGGTGATCTGACCGCGACGGCGCGGGTGGATATCGTGGCGCTCTACCCCGGCGCGGACCAGGCCGGGATGGATGCGGCTGTGGACGCCGGCGCCCGCGGCCTGGTGCTGGAGGCGATGGGGGCCGGTAACGCCGGAGCGCCGGCGATCGCGGGCGTTCGTCGGCACTGTGCCGACGGGGTGGCGGTGGCGGTGTGCACGCGGGTGCCCGGCGGCTCGGTCGCCCCCGACTACGGTCCGGGCCGGGCACTGGTGGACGCCGGCGCGGTCATGGTGCCCGGGCTGCGGGCCGCGCAGGCCCGGGTGCTGGTGATGGCAGCGCTGGCTGCGGGGCTGACCGTCGGCGATGTCGTCAACCGGCTGACGTGGCCCGCCGGCCGCGAGTATTAGTAGGACCCATGCGCCCTGTGCTGCCGATGATCGGTGCCGCCGTCCTCGCGATCGGCACCGCTGCCGCCGTTCCCGCCGAACCGCCGCCCGGCGCGGACGATATCGACAGTTACCCGCTCGCCACAACCGGCCACTACGCGTCACCCAGCGACTTCTACTGGGTCTTTTTCAAAGCACCCGACGGCAGGTCCTGCGGCATCGGCCCGAACGGCGGCCCGATCGGGTGCGATGCGGTGCCGATGGACGCACCCGCGCACACCAACCAGACGATCGTCGAGGTCGGCGGGGTGCCCGCCGCCTACCGGCACTGGAACACCGCGTCGTTCACCCGCAACGTCGACGTCCTGCCCGAGGGCTACCGGCTGGAGAACTGGGGTTCCAGCTGCGCTGTCGGCCACCAGGGCACGGTGACCTGCAAAGGCTACGGGTACCACGGTTTCACGATTTCCAGCGTGTATGGCGTGCTGTGGTGAATCGGCCCTAACCGGCGGGCTCGGGATGCGCCGCCTCGCCGGCCGCGGTGGCGACGAACGCCGGCCAGTCCAGGCTGTCGAGCGGATCGGCGCGGGTGATGTCCGGGGCGTCGGCGGGAAACGTCCGCGCCACGCCCGGACCGGAGCTGCGCGTCTCGAACCGCACGGTCATCACTCCGTGTCCGGCCCCCTGGACCCAGCCGTGCCCCAGTTCGGGGTGTGCGACGTCGTCGCCGATTCGCCACGGGGTGCCGGCCTCCGGCACCGGTGAGGTCGGTGCCGGCGCGTGCAGTTCCGGAGCCTCCGGCGCCGCGGCCGCGTCCGGGAACACCAGCTCGGGGAACAGTGACTCCTGCCGGACGTCGGTCAGCCCGGAAAACCCCACCCCGAGCAGCCGAATCGGGCCGATGTCCTGCGGGTCGAGCAACAGCCGGCCGGCCGCCGAGGTCAGCGCGGCGGCGTCGGTCGTCGCGTAGGGCAGGGTGGCCGAGCGGGTCAGGACACTCATATCGGCCTTCTTGAGCTTGACCGTGACGGTGCGGGCGCCGCGACCGTCGCGCAGCAGGCGCCGGTAGGCGTGTTCGCCGATCGGGCCGACCTCGGCCCGCAGCTGCTCCAGGGTGGTCAGATCGACCGCGAACGTCGACTCCGCACTGATCTGTTTGGCTTCGGCGCGTTCGGCGACCGGACGATCATCGATTCCGCTGGCCAACCGGTGCAGGGCGGGCCCGACCGTGGCACCCAGGATGCTGGCGACCTCGGTGTGGGTCAGGGCGGCGAACTGCCCGATGGTACCGATGCCCAGCCGGTGCAGCTTCTCCTCGGCGACGGGCCCGATCCCCCACAACCGGCGCACCGGCAGCGCGTCCAGCAGCATGCGTTCCTCGGCGCGGTCGACCACCCGCACCCCGTCGGGTTTGGCCAGATCCGACGCGATCTTGGCGATCTGTTTGCCCGACCCCGCCCCGACCGAGGCCACCAGACCGGTTTCGTCGAGTACCCGGTGCCGCAGCCGCTCGCAGAACCGTCGGACCCGCTCGCCTGGGGCCCCGGCCAGCTCCGCCGGTTCGCCGAACGCTTCGTCGAAGGACAGCTGCTCGACGACCGGGATCACCGCACGCACGGTCGCAAAGACCCGGCGGCTGGCCATCCCGTACACCGCACCGCGCGGCGGCAGCACCACCGCCGGTCCACCGACCAGGCGTCGGGCCTGATGCATCGGCATCGCCGAGCGCGCCCCGAATACCCGCGCCTCGTAGCTGGCGCCGGCCACCACACCGCGCCCGCCGAGCCCACCGACCAGGACCGGGCGGCCGCGCAGGGTGGGTCGGGTCAACTGTTCCACCGACGCGAAAAACGCGTCCATGTCCAAATGCAGGACCCAGCGGGACTCCACAACCGCGATGCTAGAGCGTCGCCACCGCCACGTCCGAGACGCTCAGCTGCGTTGCCGACGCGACCCGCGCGCAGCGGTGCTCAAGCCCTAGATGCCGTCGATCAGATCACCGCCGAGGTACTGGCTGGGATCGAAGTCGACGCCGCTGAACGGATCGGCGGGAACGACGTAGTCGGGCACCTGCGCCTCGAGCAGGTCACCGTGGAACAGGCTGTTCCACAAGAACATCTGGGGGCCGTCGCCGGATTGGATGAAGTCCGCGGATGTGCCGCCGGCCAGCACGATCGTGTTGGTGAAGTCGCCGATCGTGGTGACGAAGTAGCTCGCGTCGTGCGGTCCGACGTTCTCCAGCACCAGGCTGTGCAAATCGCCCAGGGTGAGGTCGTAGACCGTGGCGCCGGACAGGTCGCCCATCCAGCCGAGGTCGAGTCCGGCCGCGCCGTCGGTCGCGGTGAAGTCACCGTAGTGGTACTGGTACAGCGAAAAGACCGGCGACCAGAAGTCCTGGATGGTGATGTCGTAGCTGCCGGCGGTGACCGACGAGCCGTCCGCCCCCTGCACGACGACGTTGTACGGCTGCGGGTCGCCGTGCCAATCGGTGATGAACGGGCGAACGCCGGTGTAGCTCCAGTCGGACCAGGCCGCATCACCCATCACCAGGCACACATCGCCGTCACAGGTGTAGTAGTCGCTCGGGTCGAAGTCGATCAGGTCGGTCGCATGCCCGACACCTGTCGACAGCGCGAAGGCGCCCAGCATGGCGCCGGCGGCGATGCCGAGCGAAGCAATGAAACGGTGTGGCCTTGCCATAAGGATCTCCGAGGGGAGGTTGGAGGTACGGGAATTACCGGTGTGCAGGACGGTGCCAAAGTTACCTGGGTGATATGGAATCGTCATCATAATCGAAGGAAACCTTAAGGGAAGGGCCGGCCCCGCAGCGCCCGGGGCCGGCAGCCGAACGGCCGCTGGATTGCGCCTGGATTGCGCCAGGTAGCCCCCAAAATCAGTTGCGCAATGCCCTAACGTCGTCGGCATGGCGATGAATCTGGTTCACCGGTTGTGTTGCAGTTCGCAGTACTGGGCGCGCGGGGTGGAGCGCAAGCTGTTGCCGTGGGCGCTGGCCGACGTCGACCTCGGTGACGACACCCTGGAGATCGGACCCGGCTACGGCGCCAACATGCGGTGCCTGGTGGATATGACACCGCAGTTGACCGCCGTGGAGATCGACCCGCCGATGACCGAGCGCTTACAGGCCAAGTACGGCGCGAAGGCCCGCATCATCAACGCAGACGGCACCGACACCGGGCTGTCCGCCGACCGGTTCAGCTCGGTGGTGTGCTTCACGATGCTGCATCACGTGCCGACACCGTCGCTGCAGGACCAGTTGTTCACCGAAGCGTTTCGTGTGTTGGCGCCCGGCGGGGTGTTCGCCGGCAGCGACGGCGTGCACTCGAGAACCTTCCGCCTGCTACACCTGCGCGACACCTACAACCCGGTCCCGCCGGAAACGCTGCCGGAACGGCTGCAACGCGCCGGATTCACCGATGTGCAGGTCGAGATCCGCGACGGGACCCAACGCTGGCGGGCCGCCAAGGCGTGATGCCGTACCCGCACCGCTAGGCCTTGGCGATCGCCACCCGCACGCCGTCGCCGATCTCGGCGGCCTCCGAACCGGGCTCGCCGAATTCGAAGCGGGTGGCCAGGATTTCACCGGCGATGAGCCCAGCGTGCGTCTGCGCCCAGGCCAACCGTTCGGCGGGCACCGCGAGCACCACACTGATCCGGTCGGATACCTCCAGGCCGGTCGACTTGCGCAACTCCTGAAGTTCGCGGACCCGGTCCTTGGCCCAGCCTTCGGCCTCCAGTTCGGGGGTGACGGCGCTGTCCAGTACCACCAGGCCCGCGCCCTCGGGCAGTGCGGCGGTGAACTCGGGCTCGGCGGCGACCAACCGGGAGTTGTACTCCTGCGGCTGTAGCAGCGCCGGTCCGACGCTCAGGGTGCCGTCCGGGTTGACGATGCCTTCCCCGGCCTTGACCGCTTTGATCGCGGCCTGGACGTCTTTGCCCAATCGGGGGCCGGCGACCTTGGCGTTGACGGTGAGCTCGAAGCGGCCGTACCGGTCGATGTCATCGGTGAGCTCGACCGCCTTGACGTTGAGCTCGTCGGCGATCAGGTCGACGAACGGCGCCAGGCGTTGCGCATCGTGCACCGCCACCGACAGTTTCGGCAACGGCAACCGCACCCGCAGCTTGTGTGCCTTACGCAGCGACGACCCGACCGAACATACCTCCCGCACCTGGTCCATCGTCGCGACCAGCGCGGGATCTGCGGGCACGACACCGGCCTCGGGCCAGTCGGTGAGGTGCACCGAGCGTTCGCCGGTGAGGCCGCGCCAGATCTTCTCGGCGGTCAACGGCAGCAGCGGCGCCGCCAGTCGTGCGGTGACCTCCAGGACGGTGTGCAAGGTGTCGATGGCGTCGGCGTCCTCGTCCCAGAACCGCTGCCGGGAGCGTCGCACGTACCAGTTGGTCAGTGCCTCGGTGAACTGCCGCAGTTGCTCGCAGGCACCGGAGATGTCGCAGACGTCCAGCGCCGCGGTGAGGCCGTCGCGCAGGGCGGACAGCTTGGCCAGGATGTAGCGGTCCAGCACGTGCGTCGAGTCGGCCCGCCAGCGACCGGGTTTCGGGGCATACAGCGCCAGGAAGCTGTAGGCGTTGGTGAACGGCAGCATCACCTGGCGCACACCCTCGCGGATGCCCGGTTCGGTGACGATCAGGTTGCCGCCGCGCAGGATCGGCGACGACATCAAAAACCAGCGCATCGCATCGGAGCCGTCGCGGTCGAACACCTCGGTGACATCCGGGTAGTTGCGCAGCGACTTGCTCATCTTCTGCCCGTCGCTGCCCAACACGATGCCGTGCGCCACACAGGTTTTGAACGCCGGCCGGTCGAACAGCGCGGTCGCCAGCACATGCATCATGTAGAACCAGCCGCGGGTCTGGCCGATGTATTCGACGATGAAGTCGCCGGGGTAATGCGTCTCGAACCAGTCCGAGTTCTCGAACGGGTAATGCACCTGGGCATACGGCATCGAGCCGGAGTCGAACCACACGTCGAGTACGTCGGGAATGCGCCGCATCGTCGAACGGCCGGTCGGGTCATCCGGGTTGGGCCGGGTCAGCTCGTCGATGTAGGGCCGGTGCAGGTTGTCCGGACGCACCCCGAAGTCGCGCTCGAGTTCGTCGAGGCTGCCGTACACGTCGATCCGCGGGTAGGCCGGGTCGTCGGACTTCCACACCGGGATCGGGGTGCCCCAGTAGCGGTTTCGCGAGATCGACCAGTCCCGTGCGCCGCGCAGCCAATTGCCGAAGATTCCGTCCTTGACGTGTTCGGGATACCAGGTGATCTGCTGGTTGAGCTCGACCATGCGGTCCCGGAACTGCGTCACGGCGACGAACCACGACGACACCGCCCGGTAGATCAACGGGTTGCGGCACCGCCAGCAGTGCGGATACGGGTGCTCGTAGGTTTCGTGGCGCACCAGCACCGCCCCGTTGGCGGCGACCGGGCCGGTGCTGTTCTTCAGGTCGGCGATGATCGCCTTGTTGGCCTCGAAGACGTGCTGTCCGGTGTAGTCGGGGACGGTGGCGTCGAAGCGCCCCTTGGCGTCGACCGGGGTGACCGGGACGATTCCGGCGGGGTCGGTGGTGTTCTTGTCGTCTTCGCCGTAGGCCGGCGCGAGGTGCACGATTCCGGTGCCGTCCTCGGTGGATACGAAGTCGGCGGCCAGCACCCGAAAGGCGTTGGGCGAGTCCGCGAAATAGTCGAACGGCGGCAGGTAACGCATGCCGAGCAGGTCGGCGCCGCGGTAGCTGCCCAGGATCTGCGGCTCTTCCCCGAACTCGCGCGCGTAGGCCCCCAGTCGCGCCTCCGCCAGGACGAACCGCCGCTCCCCCACCGCGATCTGCACGTAGGTGACGTCCGGGTTGACCGCGACGGCCTGGTTGGACGGCAACGTCCACGGTGTGGTGGTCCACACCAGCAGGTGGGCACCGTCCAATGCGCCACCGGCGAACCTGAATCCGACCGTCAGCGCCGGATCCTGTCGGCTCTGGTAGATGTCGTCGTCCATCCGCAGCTCGTGGTTGGACAGCGGGGTCTCGTCGCGCCAGCAGTACGGCAGGACCCGGTAGCCCTCATAGGCCAGGTCCTTGTCCCACAGCTGCTTGAACGCCCACAGCACCGACTCCATGAACGGCAGGTCCAGCGTCTTGTAGTCGTTGTCGAAGTCCACCCAGCGGGCCTGCCGGGTGACGTAGGCCTGCCATTCGGCGGTGTAGCGCAGCACCGATTCGCGGCAGGCCTCGTTGAACGCGGCGATACCCATCGCGTCGATCTGCGACTTGTCGGTGATCCCGAGCTGGCGTTCCACCTCGAGTTCGGCGGGCAGCCCGTGGGTGTCCCAGCCGAACCGGCGCTCCACCTTGTAGCCGCGCATGGTGCGATACCGCGGCACGATGTCCTTGACGTAGCCGGTCAGCAGGTGCCCGTAGTGCGGCAGCCCGTTGGCGAACGGCGGTCCGTCGTAAAACACGTATTCCGGCGCGCCGTCGCGGCGGGCGATGCTGGCGCGGAACGTGTCGTCGTTCGCCCAGTACTCGAGGACCCCGGTTTCCATCGCCGGAAAGTCGGGAGCCCCACCAGCCAGCTTGGGGTAGGCGTTTTGCACCACGCGTCGTCTCCTGTGCGCTCCGGCCGGGGACGACGACGCGCAGGTGCGCGAGCGCCGCGGTACCACCCCGCTTGCCGCGCGCAGCGCGACCGCTCATACGGCTGTCACGGGCCTACCCGTTCGGTTCTACTGGGCCTGCTCGCCTCGGCGAGCTGGGCTGTTCTTCCGAAGGCTCCCCGGTGATGGCCGGATCGATGCCGTTGGCTCGATTGTACGGACCACGACGTCCGGGGACGGGGCAGCCCGGGTGCCGTCAGCCCAGCGCGGCCTTGGCCCCGGCCAGATCGTCGGCGGCGAGCACCAGCCGGGTGTGCGACGCCAGGTAGACGGTGTCCAGATTGACGTTCGCCGCGCCGAGCTTGTGAATGGACTCGGCCAGGGCACCGGGCCGGTCCTCGATGTCCAGCACGATGACCTCCTGCTCCTCGGCGACCCGGATCCCGGCACGCTGCAGGGCTTCAAAGGCCGGCGTGGGATCGGCGACCAGGATGTGCAGTTCGGCTTGGCCGCCGCCGCTGTCCAGCGCGCACAGGCCGGCGATGTTGACGCCCGCTTCGCCCAACAAATCCCCCACCCGGGCCAACTCGCCCGGCTCGTGGTCAAGATAGAGCGTCAGATCGGTGGCCATCGCACGCTCCCTTCGCGGGTCCTGCCAACACGCTACTGCGGATTCGGCCGTCATTGACTTTCCCGGCGCCCGCTGGCTACATTGCGCGATTACGTGCCCGGCGTGGACCGGCGCAGCACCGGAGGGGGCCAGATGTCGGTATCACCGGGCAAAGCAAGCCTGCGCGCCAGGATGATCTATGGCGCCTCGCGCCGAATGACACCGCTGATGGTGAACCGCATGGTCACCAGCACCAGCAGCCGACCGTTCCCCGACCGGCTCAGCCGCACCGGGCAGCGTGTCAACGCCCTTGCCCGCCTGCAGCGACGGCGGCCCTTTCGCGGCATCACCATCACCCGGCACACCAGCGAGCCCCTCACCGAAATGGTCCGCAGCACCGAGTGCACGGCGCCGATCAGCGACGGCGTCATCCTGTACTTCCACGGCGGCGGCTTCGTCACCGGCGGCCTGGACACCCACCTGGGTGCGGTAGCCGCCCTGGCCCGGCGAACCCGCCTTCCGGTGGTGCACGTCGAATACCGGCAATTTCCGGTCGGGACGGTCGACATCTCGGTCGAGGACTGCTGCCAGGCCTACCGTTGGCTGCTCACCCAGGGCGCCAATCCCGCGAAGGTGATCTTCGCCGGTGACTCCGCTGGCGGATTCCTGGCCTTCGCGACGGCGCTGCAGGTGCAGGAGCTGGGTCTGCCGGCGCCGGCCGGCGTCGTCGGTGTCTCCGCGCTGCTGGAGCTGGACAGCACCGCCCGCAGCACGCACGTCAACTTCGACCTGGATGCGCTCGGCATCTCCGCGGCGCTGCCGTCCCTGGTGGACAACGTCTGCCCGTCTGCCGAGCTGGTGCACTCCTTGTCGGCGATCAACGGCCGCCTGCAGGCGATGCCGCCGTCGCTGCTGATCGCCGCCGACTCGGAGATCCTGCGCTGCGATGCCGAACGGCTGCGCGACGCGCTGACCGCCGCGGGCCGGCCCTGCGAGTTGCGGACCTGGCGCAGCCAGGTACACGCCTTCCCGGCGATCTTCCCGTTCCTGCCGGAAAGCAAGGACGCCATGGATTGCATCGCCCGGTTCGCCTGGGCCCTGCTGGCCCAAGCCGACCAGGGCGGCGCGGGTCTGCAAGCCGCAGGCGCCTGATCAGCCTTCCGCGAGGCTGTCGAGGCGCTGCACGGCGTCGATGAATTCGTTGACCATGTCGAGCACCACGGCCCGGGCCGGTCGCACCTTGGTCATCGAGCCGACGACCTGGCCGACGAAGTAGGTCGCCAATTCGCGGGCCTTGGCGTCGGGGTGAGCGGCGGCCTGCCCGATCCGCAGCTGGCTCTCGGACACCAGGGCGCTCTGCAGCGGCATGCCCAACGGCGCGGGACTGTCCGGGCTCTCCCATTCCTCGGTCCAGGCGGTGCGCAGCATCCGGGCCGGTTTGCCGGTCAGTGACCGGGACCGCACCGTGTCCGAGGAGCCGGCGGCCAGGAATTTGTCCCGCACGACCGGCGACGTCTCGGCTTCCTCGGTGGTCAGCCACACCGACCCGCACCACACTCCCTCGGCGCCCAGCGCCAGTGCGGCAGCCATCTGTCGGCCGTTTCCGATTCCTCCGGCCGCCAGCACCGGCACCTTCCCGACGGCGGCTACGGCATCCACGACCTCGGGCACCAGCACCATGGTCGCCACCTCACCGGTGTGCCCGCCGGCCTCGGTGCCCTGCGCGACGATCAGGTCGACGCCGGATTCGGCGTGCCGCAGCGCGTGCCGCGTGGTTCCGGCCAGTGCGGCGACCAGAACCCCGTTGGCGTGGGCGCGCTGTACCAAATCGGCGGGCGGTGGGCCCAACGCGCTGGCGATCAGCCGAATGTTGTGCGCGAACGCCACCTCCAACAGCGGCTCGTAGCCCTTCGGGGACACGTTCAGGCCGGCGCGCGGCGAGAGGCTCGGGTCGGCGGCCGCCGGAGCGATGCCGTACCGGGTCAGCAGGTCGTCGAGGAATTCGCGGTGCTCGACGGGAAGCAGGGCGCGGACCTGCTGTGCGTCGATCCCGCCCTGTTCGGCCCCCACATACTTCGGCGGCAGCAGCAGGTCCACGCCGAACGGCCGGCCGTGGGTCTGTTCCTCGATCCAGGTCAGCTCGGACTCCAGGCGTTCAGGCGTGTGCGCGACGGCCCCGAGCACGCCGAACCCGCCGGCATTGGACACCGCCGCCACCACATCACGGCAGTGGCTGAACGCGCAGATCGGGAAGTCGACGCCGAGGAGTTCGGCAACTCTGGTTCGCATGGATCCGACGGTAGCCGGTGAGGGTCGGGCACCGGACCGGATCGTCGGCACAGCCTCCCCTCCCGCCTCAACTTGCACACCCAAAACGGTGACGAATTAGCGTCACATGAGTTAACGTGCGAATCTACGTGTGCGGTAATTTAGTGTGCGCTCAGTTGGCTGCTCGGTGACTCCAAGGAATTGAGATGGTTCTTCAAAGGTTTCGTCTTTCGACGATGGTGGTGGCGGCAACCGCCGCCATGCTGACCACCATGCCGTTGACGACGTCGGCATCCGATTCCAGCGTGAAAACCGTTGCGGCAGCGCCGAAGCTGCTCGCCGATGACATCGCACTGATCATGGGCGGAACCGGTATGCCGGACCCGCCGCAGTGGTACCTGGACAAGGTCAACGACATCTACGTCGACCCCAACTTCCCGGGCTACGAGACGGTCGCCCTACACACGCCGGCCGAGGCCTGGCCGATCTTCGGCTGGCTGACCGGCGACCAGTCGGTCGCCATGGGTGTCAAGGATCTGAACACCGCGATCACCCACACCTATGAGGGCGACAACCTGCTGATCTTCGGCGTCTCGCAAAGCGCCTTGATCGCCGCCCGCGAGATGCAGAACCTCGCCGATAACCGGCCCGCCGGTCTGGGTGATGTGCACTTCGCGTTGCTGGGCGGTCCCGACAACCCGATGGGCGGCATTTTCGAGCGCTTCAGCGGCCTGGAGATTCCGGGCGTGCACTTCTCCTACTATCCCCCGACGCCGACCGACCTGTTCAAGACCGATATCTACAGCGGCGAGTACGACGGCGTCTCGGATTTCCCCCGCGACCCGCTCAACATCCTGGCGGTGCTCAACGCATTCGCGGGCATGCAGTATGTGCACCTCAACTACGGGAACCTCACCGCAGATGAGGTCGAGTCGGCGACGCACCTCGGCCACGACGGGCTGACCGACTTCTACATGATCCCCACCAAGGTCCTGCCGCTGCTGCAGCCGCTGTACGACAGCGGTGACGCGGGCAAGATGCTCGTCGACCTGATCCAGCCGCAACTGAAGGTGCTCATCGACATGGGCTACGGCAACCTGCAGCACGGCGAGGTGGCCGACCCCGGCGGCGTGGATGGGGCCGGACTGATCGGATTCGTGCCGAAACTGGACCCGCTCGCCGTGGCCGCCGCTCTACAACTGGGGCAGATCGAGGGAACCGTCAACTACACCAACGACCTGCTGCATTACGGCGGGCTGGGCTCGTTGCCGGACTATGTCACCGACATCTTGAAGGCCACCACGGGGTACGACCTCACCGTCTGGATGGACCAGATGATGCTCTCCGGACTGACCCAGCTGTCGGCATTGCCGGGTTGGTCCGTCCTGGATCCGGACTTCCTGTTCGACGGGCAGCCGCTGTTCGACGGAACACCGGTCATCGACGCGCTCAACGACTGGATCAACCAATACTGGGGCTGGCTGGGCTAATTGGGCTGATCGGGCCCACCGGGGCATTCCCGGCGGGGTGCGCCGGCGGTCAGGCCAGCTGGCACACCCATCCGTCCGGAGTGCTTCCGGTGTTGAGGAACCGGGTCAACTCCGCACTGGTGTGTGACGGCAGCGCGGAGTCCGCGTGCGGATACACGATCGGTTCTTCCTTGGCGTTGTGCTGGGCCAGATGATCGAGCAGCTGTCGGCAGGTGTCGCGCAGCTGCTCGGTGTCGGTGCCGTCGGTCAGGAGCCCGCACAGCGTGTCGATCCGCTTCCACAGTTCACCGTGTTCACGCAGCATCACGAAGATCGGCATCACCAGACCGGCCTCGCGAACCGGCGGGAACAGGAAGACCTCTTCGGCGTAGATGTGCCGGCGCAGCGCCTCCAGGGCCGCAGTCAGCGGTTCGGGGCGCAGGGTGCCGGCATCCAGCGCATCGAGGAATGCCTCGATGCCGCCATCGATCTCGCGATGTTCTCGTTCTAGCGCGACCGACAGGCTCTCCGACACGGCATCACCTCACAGGTAGTTGTTACAAATCCTACCTGTGAAAATACTCCTGCGCCTTCGGGATTGGCTACCGGGGCAGGCCGGTAATCGTCACCACAGATTCAGGCGGTGCAGCACCCGCTGCAGACCTGAGCCGCTCATGGCCCGGGCGGGCAACTGCAGCGTCGGCAGATCGGCCAGCACCGGCTCGGACGGCAGCACTTCCTGTTCGACCGCAGCCTTCGGCGCACCGCCGCCGGAGCCACCACCGGGGATCGGCCTGTCCCGCAGCGGCCGCGTCCGGACGTTCAGCGGCCACCAGAACCACCGGCCCAGCAGCGCCGCCATCGACGGCATCATGAACGACCGCACGATCAGCGTGTCGAACAGCAGTCCCAGCCCGATCGTGGTGCCCACCTGGCCGACCACCCGCAGATCGCTGACGATCATCGACGCCATCGTGAACGCGAAGACCAGGCCGGCTGCGGTCACCACCTTGCCGGTGCCGCCCATACTGCGGATGATGCCGGTCTTGAGCCCCGCGCCCATCTCCTCTTTGAACCGTGACACCAGTAGCAGGTTGTAGTCGGAACCGACCGCCAGCAGGATGATCACGGCCATCACCAGCACCAGCCAGTGCAGGTTGACGCCGAGGATGTGCTGCCACAGCAACACCGACAACCCGAAGGACGCCCCCAGCGACAGCACCACGGTGCCCACGATCACCAGCGCCGCAATCAGGCTGCGGGTGATGAGCAGCATGATGATGAAGATGATGCACAGCGACGCGGTGCCCGCGATCAACAGGTCGTAGTTGGATCCTTCGCGGAGATCTTTGAAGATCGCCGCCGTACCGGCCACATAGATCTTGGACGCGGCCAGCGGCGTCCCCTTGAGCGACTCTTCGGCAGCGGTCTTGATCGCGTCGATGCGCGCGATGCCTTCCTTGGTCGCCGGGTCACCGCGGTGCGTGATGATGAACCGCGCCGCCTTGCCGTCCGGAGACACGAACAGGCTGATCACCCGCTGGAATTCCGGGTTGTCGAACACCGCTCGCGGCAGGTAGAAGGAGTCGTCGTTCTGCGCGGCGTCGAAATCCTGGCCCATCGCGCTGGCGTCGCCGCTCAGCTGGTCCATCTGGTCCATGATTCCGGACATGGTGCTGTTCATCGTCATCATCATGTTCTGCACGCTCTTGAGCGCGCTGATCTGCGGCGGCAGCAGGTCGATCAGCTGCGGCATGATGGTGTCGATGTTGCTCAGGTCGGGGCGCAGGCGATCCAGCTGCTCGGTGATCTTGTCGACACCGTCGGAAGCGTCGTACACCGACCGCATCGCCGCGCACGACGGAATCTCGTAGCAGTGCGGCTCCGAGTAGTAGGAGTTGCGGTACCCGCGGTAGTAGTCGTCGAAGTTGGCGAGGTCATCCCGCATCTGCTTGGTGATGTCCACCATTTCGTTGGTGACACCGACCATGTGGTGGGTGGTGTCGGACAGCTGTCGCATCAGCCCGAACGCGCGCTCCATCGTGCCGATGGTTCCGCCCAATTCCTTTGCTTGCGAACGCATGTCGTCCATGCGGTCCTTGACGAACTGCATGTTCTGCGCCGTGCCGGCGCTTTGCATACTCAGCAGGAACGGGATCGAGGTGTGTTGCAGCGGCGAGCCCTCCGGGCGGGTGACGCCCTGAACCAGCGCCACCCCCTCAACCGCGAACAGGCCTTTGGCCAGCCGGTTCAGCACCAGGAAGTCCGCCGGATTGCGCATGTCGTGGTCGGTTTCGACCATCAGCACCTCGGGCAGCATCCGGGCCTGCGAGAAGTGCCGTTCGGCGGCCACCATGCCGAGGTTGGCCGGGACGTCCTGTGGCATGTACTGGCGGTCTTTGTAGCTCACCTGGTATCCAGGCAGCGCCAACAACCCGACCAGTGCAATCGCGCACGAGGCCAGCAGGATTGGGGCGGGCCAGCGGACCACGGCGGTGCCGACCCGGCGCCAGCCGCGGACCGACACGGTACGTTTGGGCTCGAGCAGACCGAATCGGCTGGCCACGCTCAGTCCGGCGGGAACCAGCGTGAGCGCCACCGCGACCGCGACCAGCATGCCGACCGCGCACGGAATACCCATGGTCTGGAAGGCCGGCAGTCGGGTGAAGCTGAGGCAGAACGTGGCCCCGGCGATGGTCAGGCCCGATGCCAGGATCACATGGGCCACGCCGCGATAGGTGGTGTAGTAGGCCTGCTCCGGGTCCTGGCCGGCCTGCCGGGCTTCGTGATAGCGGCCCATGAAGAAGATGCCGTAGTCGGTGCCGGCCGCGATCGCCAGGGTGATCAGGATGTTGACGGCGAAGCTGGACAGCCCGATGACGCCGTAATGGCCTAGCGCCGCAACGACTCCGCGGACCGCCCCGAGCTCAACGCCGACCATCGCGAGCAGGAACAGCGCCGTCGTGATCGATCGGTAGACCAGCAGCAGCATGATGGTGATGACCGCGACCGCGGCTACGGTGATCTTGATGACCGTGCGGTTGCTGCTGGCGTTGGAGTCAGCGACCAGTGGTGCCGGCCCGGTCACGTAGGCCTTCACCCCGGCTGGCGGCGGGGTGTGCTTGACGATGTTGCGTACCGCGTCGACCGATTCGAGCGACAGCGATTCACCCTGGTTGCCGGCCAGGTTCAGCTGGACGTAGGCGGCCTTGCCATCCGGGCTCTGCGCTGCCGGTGCGGTCAGCGGGTCGCCCCAGAAGTCCTGGATGTGCTGCACGTGCTTGGTGTCCGCGCCCAGCTGACCGATGAGGTCTGCGTAGTACCGGTGGGCCGCCTCGCCCAGCGGCTCGTCGCCTTCCAGGACGATCATCGCGACGCTGTCGCTGTCGGACTCCTTGAAGACTTTGCCGATGCGCGACATCGCCTGGATCGACGGCGCTTCCTTGGTGCTCATCGACACGGACCGCTCTTTGGCGACCTGTTCGAGCGCCGGAACGCCCACACTGACCAGAACCGTGATCGCCAGCCAGGCGAGAATGATCAGACCGGCATACCGGCGGACGACGACGGCGGCCCGCGACCGCTCGGAACCTCGTTGCATGCTGCTCATGCGCCCTGCACCAGGCAATACGTGTAGGCGTTCACTTCGTTCGTGATTCTTTCCGCTTTGACCTGACCGTCGACCACGATGCGGCAGCCGATGCTGTTGGTGTCGCCCTGCGCCACCACGTTGGCGACCACCGCGGGCGAATTCATGGTGATCGTCACCGACCACGGCAGTGACGCGCGCTTGACTTCCTGCGGTTCAGCGTTGGCGTTGAAATAGCTGATGCTCGCCACGGTGTTCGCCGGGCCGAAGACCTCGTAGAGGACTTCCTTCGGGTTGTAACGGTCGTTGTCGGCGACCGGCCCGCTGCCGTACGACGGCCGCTTCTCAGACCCGAAGATCCCATGAACTCGCGACACGATTAGCCCCCCACAGCCGATCACCAGCAATACAACCAGCGGTATCCAGATCCGCCCCAAGATCCTGACAATCGCCATCCCCTTCACCCGTTCCGCTTACTGCACACTGCGCTTACTGCACACTGGGCACACCACGTGGGCGGCGCCTCGGTGACCCCGCGTCCAGTACCCACGAGTAAACCATGTCGTGCGGCGAATGTGTCTGCTTCGCTGAAATCGGGACACGCTATCACGACGGTTACTACCTGCAGTTATACCGATGCTTCCGTCTCCTTGAGCTCGGGCCCAGCGGGGCGGGGGCCGGTTTCGGTGCACGCCGGCCGGGCGGGGATTGTGAGCGTAGCGTTTCGTTCGCGCTCACCCGGCGGTCGATGGCCCGTTGGCTGCCAGGGCCGCGATGCGTGACATACTGCCCCGATGGTCACCACCAACCGTCTGGCATCGAGCCCGTTCGTCAATCGACTGGTCACGAACCCGCTCGCCTTCCGGCTGCTGTTCACGTCGTTCGTCACCAAGCGATTCGCCTCCCAAACCCGGTTGCTGGGCGGCGATGACTGGTTGTTCTTCAACTACGGCTACGAGGAAGACCCCGCCATGGGTGTCCCCCTCGACGAGGCCGACGAGCCGCACCGTTACTTCATCCAGCTGTACCACCAGGCCGCGACCCAGGTGGATCTGGCGGGCAAGAAGGTGCTGGAAGCCAGCTGCGGGCACGGCGGCGGCGCTTCCTATCTGGTGCGCACGCTCAAGCCGGCGTCCTACACCGGCCTGGACCTGAACCCCGCCGGTATCGAGTTCTGCCAGAACCGCCACCACCTGCCCGGCCTGGACTTCGTGCACGGCGATGCCCAGAACCTGCCCTTCGACGACGAGTCGTTCGACGCGGTACTCAACGTCGAAGCCTCGCACCTGTACCCCGACGTTCCCCGCTTCCTGGCGGAGGTTGCCCGCGTGCTGCGGCCCGGCGGCCATTTCCTGTACACCGACTTCGGCCGTCGTCACGCCCTGCCCGAGTGGGATGCGGCGCTGGCCAGCGTCCCGCTGCGGATGGTGTCCCAGCGCGACATCAGCGCGGACGTGCTGCGCGGAAACCAGAAGAACACCCCGCTCAAGCAGGCCCGCATCAGCCACCACGGGTCCGCGGTGCAGCGTGGTTTCGCCCGCTTTGCCAGCGACATGACCGACTGGGCGTTCAACGGGGCGCTGCGGCGCGGCGAGTTCAACTACCGGACGTACTGCTTCGCCAAGGACTGACGCGACGTCCCCTCCCGCGGGCGACCGAGCGTACGTTCCCGCCCGCGGGCAGCCCGGCGTACGTTTGATACCCGTAGGAAAGAGGGGGATGACATGGCAACGGCGACAACCGAGCCGGTACGGCTACCACCGGGGCCGCGGATTCCCAAGACCATCCAAGGCGTCGTGGGTCTGACCGCGCTATGCGAAGTGGTACCGGTGCTGGGCCGTCGCTACGGCAGCACGTTCACTGTCAACCTGCCGGTCTTCGGCAAGACGGTAGTGGTCAGCGACGCGGCGCTGGTCAAAGACGTCTTCTCGACCAGCGGTGAGCTGCTCGAACGCCCGACCAACCTCGGCGAGGTGTTCGGTCCCGGATCCACCTTCATGCTCAATGGCGAAGCGCACCTCGAGCGCCGGCGGGTGATCCTGCCGGTGTTCCACGGCAAGCGGGTGGGCGCCTACGAACACATCATCGAAGAAGAGGTGCTGGCCGAAACCGCGAACTGGCCCGAGGGCCGCGAGTTCAAAACGCATGAGTCGATGAACCGCATCGCACTCAACGCGATTCTGCGCACTATGTTCGGCGACGAGCCGTCCGCCCTCAACGAGCTGCGCAACGTGGTACCGACGATGGTCACGGTCGGCTCGTTCCTGCACCAGTTGCCTGCGGTGGTGCGGCGTGATCTGGGCCGGTGGAGCCCGGGAGGCCGACTGTCGCAGTACCGGCGTCGTTTTGATGCCGTCATCGACTCGCTGATCGCCCAGGCACGTTCCGACCCGGCATTGCAAGAGCGCACCGATGTGCTCGCGCTGCTGTTGCGGGTGCGCAACGATGACGGCGAGCCGATTCCGGACCGCCACATCGCCAACGAGCTACTGACTTTGGTGGGCGCCGGACATGAGACCACCGCCAACCAGCTGGCCTGGATCCTGGAGCAGCTGCGTCGCCATCCCGAGGTGCTGCAGCGCCTGGTCGATGAGGTGGACGAGGGTGGATCCGATCTGCGGCAGGCGACCATCTACGAGGCGCAGCGGATGCGGCCCAGCATCGAGGCATCGTTCCGCCGCGCCAAGCAGCGGATTCGCTTGGGAGAGTGGGTTCTTCCGGAGGGCACCAATGTGACCGTAAACTTCCAGTTGGCCCATGAGTCCGCGGAGAACTTCCCCGACGTGGAGTCGTTCAACCCGGACCGCTTCCTCAACGTCAACCCGAAGCCCTTTCGCTGGATGCCGTTCGGCGGCGGCGTGAACCGGTGCCCCGGGGCGTCCTACGCGAACATGGAGATGGACATTTCGCTGCGGACGCTGCTGCGTGAATTCCGATTCGAGCCGACCACCGAGGACGGTGAGCGGCGCCGCTACCGCGGCGTGGCGATCATGCCGTCGCGAGGCGGACGCGCGGTGGTGTACCGCCGAAATGCCGGGGCCCCCGGGGATCGTCGCTCCATGTCGGCCACCGAACACCGCAGCTGAGTGCGCCGCGGCCAACCGGACGGCGTCTGCTCAACTGAGCCTGGCATACTGCCTCGCATGACAATGACTGCCACGGAACGCGTCACCGATGTCGTTGCCCGCGTGTTCAAAGCCTTCATGAGCAAGTTCTGGTATCCGTACCTGACCCGCCGGCTCGATGCGCAGGGCGTCACCTTCCTCAACTACGGCTACGAGGACGAACCACCGCTGGGTATCCCGCTCGACGAAGCCGACGAGCCCAACCGCTACTCCATTCAGCTCTACCAGCAAACCGCGACCCAGGTGGATCTGACCGGTAAGGCGGTGCTGGAGGTCAGCTGCGGCCACGGCGGTGGCGCCTCCTACCTGACCCGGACCCTGAAGCCGGGCACCTACACCGGCCTGGACTACAACCCGGACGGCGTGGCCTACTGTCAGAAGACACACAACCTGCCCGGCTTGACGTTCGTGCACGGCGATGCCGGAAACCTGCCCTTCGACGACGAATCCTTCGACGCGGTACTCAATGTCGAGGCCTCACACGCCTACCCGGAGCTGTCGCGCTTCCTCGCCGAAGTCGCCCGGGTGCTGCGGCCCGGGGGGCATTTCCTGTACACCGACTTCCGCGGGCGCAACGAGTTCCCCGGCTGGGACGGCGCACTGGCCGCCATGCCGCTACGCCAGGTTTCGCAGCGGGTGATCAACGCCAGCGTGCTGCGTTCGCTGGACCGCAGTTCACAGCAGAAACTCGAGTTGATCGGCAGCAAGCTGCCGGTGGTGTTCCGGCCGTTCGGCCGCCGGTTCGCCGGAGTGCCGGGCACCGGGCTGTACAACGTATTCGAAAGCGGCGAAGCCGAATACCGCATCTACTGCTTCACCAAGGACTGACCCGCGGCACGTAATCCCGGCGAGAAACCCCGGCGAGCAGACGCAAAAGTGCCCTAAATTCAGCT
>NZ_JCALCW010000089.1:0-803 GCF_059812545.1 Mycobacterium sp. NGS50 | reverse complement strand
CAGCTCGAAGCCACCGCGCACGCCTGGCACCGCGGCGTTCTAGATCCCGACCATCTGCGGGTCATCCAAGACTTCATGCATGGCCTGCCGCAGACCATCCCGGTGCCCACCGTCGAAGAAGCCGAACGATTCCTTGCCGCAAAGGCCGCCGACGTACGCCCCGACCAACTCGCGAAAGTCGCTCATCGCTACGCCCAACGCATCAACCCCGACGGCACCTTCACCGACGCCGACCGGGCCCGCCAACGCGGATTCAGCTGGTCGACACAACGCCACGACGGCATGAGCACCGGACGCCTGACCGCCACCCCCGAACTACGCGCCAACCTCGACGCCTGGATGGCCCGCTTCGCCGCCCCCGGCATGTGCAACCCCGACGACCAAACACCCCGTGTCACCGGCCAACCCACCGACGACGCCCACAACACCGACCTACGCACCCCCGCCCAACGCCAACACGACGCACTCAACGCCCTAGTCCGCGGCCAACTCGGCGACCCGAAACTCGGCGTCCACCACGGCCTGCCGGTGACCGTCATCGTCTCGACAACACTCAAAGAGCTCACCGCAGGCACCGGAACAGCAGTCACCGCCGGCGGAACACTGCTGCCCATGCGCGACGTGATCCGCATGGCCAGCCACGCCTACCACTACCTAGCCGTCTTCGACGACCACCAAAACCGGCCCCTGTATCTGGGCCGAACCCGCCGCATCGCCTCCCCCGACCAATGGATCGTGCTCTACGCACGCGACCGCGGCTGCACCCACCCAGGCTGCGACGTCCCCGGCTACCACACCCAAGC
>NZ_JCALCW010000088.1:0-930 GCF_059812545.1 Mycobacterium sp. NGS50 | reverse complement strand
TGTGTCCGGACGCACGAGAACACCCGCCGTGTTGAACGGCTCATCGCCAAGGGCCGGGCGCGGATTCTGGCGATTTCGGTGCGACGCAACGGCACCCGGTTGGATGCGAGTGTGCGGGTGCTGGTGCAGCGTCCGCAGCAGCCCCGTGTGACGCTGCCTGATTCACGAGTCGGTGTGGATGTCGGGGTGCGGCGGCTCGCCACAGTCGCAGGCGAGGGCGGCACCGTGATCGAACAGGTGCCCAATCCATGCCCGCTTGATGCCGCGTTGAGGCAGTTACGCTACGTCAGCCGTGCCCGGTCGCGCTGCACGAAAGGCTCACGCCAATATCGTGAGCGCACCACCGAGATGTCCCGGTTACATCGCCGGGTCAACGATGTCCGCACCCATCACCTGCACGTCCTGACAACACGGTTGGCCAAAACCCACGGCCGCATCGTGATTGAAGGATTGGACGCTGCCGGGATGCTGCGGCAAAAAGGGCTGCCAGGGGCGCGCGCCAGACGGCGCGGACTCTCCGATGCGGCCCTGGGCACACCGCGCCGGCACCTGTCCTACAAGACACGCTGGTACGGATCGCAGCTGGTGGTCGCCCACCGCTGGTTCCCATCGTCGAAAACCTGCCACCTTTGCGGGCATGTCCAAGACACCGGATGGGACGAAAAGTGGACCTGTGACCCCACTGATAGTGGCTGCGGGGTCACCCACCAACGCGACGACAACGCCGCTGTCAATCTCGCGCGCTACGAGGAACCATCTAGCGTCGTCGGCCCAGTTGGGGCCGCCGTTAAGCGTGGAGCCGACCGTAAGACCGGACCTCGTCCGGCGGGTGGCCGTGAAGCGCGGAAGGGACGCAGCCACCAGGCTGCCGAACAACCCCGAGACGGGGTGCAAGTCGCGTGACCATTAAAGATCACTCACTTGCAACGG
>NZ_JCALCW010000087.1:0-995 GCF_059812545.1 Mycobacterium sp. NGS50 | reverse complement strand
TACCGCGACCGGCGTGCCCGCGGCCAGCGGGCCGGCCCGGCGCCCGCTGAGATCCGCGTCGAAATCCTGGCCGAGAGTCTGGCCCGGGAAAAAGCCCGTGCGCAGGCCCGCAACGATGCTTGGGCGCCCGGGCCGCGGCGGGGCAGGCAAACGCCCGTGCCGGTCGCCGACCACGCCTGGGTCAAACGTAAGCAGGCCGCCCTGGACCGGGCGATCGCCGAGCGCAACGCCGCCGAGCAGGCCGCCGCAGCCAAGGCCGACGCCACCCAGGACGCCACACCGGCCACACGCAGCCCTAAACGCAATATCACCGACCCCCAGTCGCGGACGATGCCGCTACGTGGTGGGGGCTGGCTGCAGGGCTACAACTGCCAGGCCGCCACCAGCAGCGACGGGCTGATCCTCGCCACCTCAGTGGGAAACAACCCCAACGACGCCACCGCGTTTCCCACCATCATGGACAAGACCGTGGCCGCCGCCGACCTCATCGACACCCACCGGCCCGCCACTGCGACCAGCACCGATACCGCGATCGGGGTGCTGCTCGCCGACGCCGGCTACCTGAGCAACGACAACCTCACCGTCCCTGGCCCCGACCGGCTGATCGCGGTCGGAAAAAGCC
Source organism: Mycobacterium sp. NGS50 (assembly GCF_059812545.1). Lineage (NCBI taxonomy): Bacteria > Bacillati > Actinomycetota > Actinomycetes > Mycobacteriales > Mycobacteriaceae > Mycobacterium > Mycobacterium sp. NGS50. The sequence continues at coordinate 373 of NZ_JCALCW010000087.1, read as the reverse complement.
ACGACCTCGCCTCGGCCGCCCGCCAACACCCGGCCGCGGGGCCACCGCAACCAGACGCCACCCCGATCGAGGCGATGGCACACCGACTACGCACCCCCGAAGGCCACGACCTCTACAAACAACGCAGCCATATCGCCGAAACGCCGTTCGCCCACGCCAAACACAACCTCGGATTCCGCCGCTTCACCAGCCGCGGACTCGACAGGGCCGCAGCAGAATTCAGCTTCCACGCCCTGGTCCACAACCTGTTCAAAGTCATCGGGGCAGGCGCGATCGCCCCAGCCACCGGGTAACCGGATCTGCCCAACGAACTCACGCCACCGAAGCCACCGCCACACGCAACCGCCCCGCCACCCGATTTTGCAACAGCCCG
>NZ_JCALCW010000086.1:0-1023 GCF_059812545.1 Mycobacterium sp. NGS50 | reverse complement strand
TGAGCGCGTCCCTGGATGCAATCTCGGCGTAGGTGGGCGCTACGCGGCCGAACGACGTGGCGGTCGGCCGCGGGCCGCGGGGCGTGGCGTGAGTGTGCCGTCCCACCCGCGCGACCGCAGCGCCCGGTCGACCCGTTCGATGATGTCGTCCTGGCGGTCCTCGGCGATCACCCGGACATTGATCCAGCCCACCCGCGACAGCTTGAGCTGCCGATAATGGTCGTGCACGTACTGCGGCCGGTCCGAGCGGTGTTGATCTCCGTCGTATTCTGCGGCGACCTTGAACTCTTGCCAGCCCATATCGAGGAAAGCGAACGGCCAGAAGCCTCGGTAATGCACCGGAATCTGTGTGGTCGGGATGGGAAATCCGGCGTCGATCAACAACAACCGCAGCCACGTCTCCTTCGGCGATGCCGCGCCGCCGTCGACCAGCGGCAGCAACTCCCGCAACTGCCGCACCCCGCGGGCACCCGGGTATCGCTTTGCCAGCATCAGCACGTCGTCAACCGCGAACGGCGTCGCACGCGCCAGCGCATCCAGGCGGGCCAGCGCCCGACCACGCGTTAGGTGACGGGCCAGGTCATACGCCGTACGAGCCGGCGTGGTCACTGGCAGTCCGCAGGCGAACGTCCGCTCATCTGGGGCGACGGATTCGTTGCGGACAATCAGACCGCGCGGGGGTCGTCCGCAACGCCAGATCAGCTCGATCGGAACGTCGTCATCAACCCACAGCGCCCCGTGCAGCGCTGACGCAGCCGCGCCGCCAACAACCGAGCGGCGTCGTGACCAAAGCCAGGCGCCGACCGTTCTGTCCCTCAGCGAGGCGACCTGTCGCTTGGCGAGGTACACATCCGGGTAGATCGCTCGATACCAATGTCGTAGTTGGTGGCGAGTGACGTCACCTGATGCCAGCGCGTCACTGCCGATGATGATGTTCTGCATGCTCGCGAGGATGCGCTCCACCCCCGACAGATCGGCGATCTACCCGCGAAATTGCACACAGGGACAAAAAGTTCAAGTGAG
>NZ_JCALCW010000085.1:0-1038 GCF_059812545.1 Mycobacterium sp. NGS50 | reverse complement strand
GGAGGTGGGCTGGGCGGCCGACGGGGAGATGATCCGCGCCGCCTACACGCTGCGTCCCGATGACGACGATGTCGGCCAGGCCCGTGCCCTGATCCGCGAGGTGATGGACGAGGCACAACGGGAACGGCTGGTGCACAACATCGTGCTGCACGTCTCCAACGGGGTGAAAGAACCCGTTCTGTCCCGGGTCTTCGACTACTGGACCAACATCGACCCCGAAATCGGCCAACAAGTCGAAGAGGGAGTACGCGCCAGCCTGAAACAGTAGAGCGGCATAGGCGCGACATGCCTGATATCCATACAACGACCGATGGGGGTGCCGCGGCACCCAGCAGCGAGTGGTCGTTGACGCTGGGGCCGGATGGCCCGATCCTGCTGCAGGACACCTACCTGATCGAGCAGTTGGCGGCGTTCAATCGGGAACGGGTGCCCGAGCGCCAGCCGCACGCCAAAGGGGCCGGCGCGTTCGGTCGGTTCGAGGTCACCGGTGACGTCAGCGCCTATACCCGGGCGGCGGTCTTCCAACCCGGAAGCACCACACCGGTGTTCGCCCGATACTCCTCGGGTAACAGCGGAGAGCGTGGTGGTGCGGATACGGTGCGGGACAACCGCGGGTTTTCGGTCAAGTTCTACACCGCCGAGGGCACCTTCGACATCGTCGGCAGCAATGTGCCGGTGTTCGCCATCCGGGATCCGATCAAATTCCCCAACCTGATCCGTGCCGGGGGGCGCCGCGCCGACAACGATCTACACGACCACAACATGGTGTGGGACTTCTGGACGCAGTCTCCTGAATCCGCGCACCTGGTAACCCTGGTGATGGGGGACCGCGGGATTCCCAAGACGTTTCGGCATATGAATGGCTACGGGCTGCACACGTTCAGTTGGGTGAACATCGGGGGCGAGATCTGCTGGGTGAAGTATCACTTCAAGTCCGATCAGGGGGCGCAGTATCTGACCCAATCTGAAGGCGACCGGCTGGCCGGGACCGATCCGGACTGTTGTATGCGGGACCTACATCAGGCGATCGCGCGTGGG
>NZ_JCALCW010000084.1:0-1076 GCF_059812545.1 Mycobacterium sp. NGS50 | reverse complement strand
TGTAGTTCCCGGACAGGTTGTGAACGGCGTGGTGAGCGTGAATAGGTGAGGACCTCCGGTATCGGTGTGGTTACCACACACACATCGCTACCGAGAGGTCCTCATGGTCCACGCTAATGCCTGTTTGACTCCGAAGGGCCGGTTGCGGCTCGCCCGTTGTGTCGTCGAGGACCGATGGACCTACGCCCGGGCCGCGGAACGATTCCAGTGCTCGACCGCGACGGCCAAGAAGTGGGCCGACCGCTACCGTGCCGGCGGCCCGGACGCAATGGTCGACCGGTCCAGTCGGCCGCATCGCAGCCCCCGACAATTGGCGCAGCGTCGGGAGCGCCGGATCATCAAGGTGCGCTTCACCTATCGGTGGGGCCCGCACCGTATCGCCGCCCACCTGCGCCTCTCACGCTCCACCGTCGAGGCTGTGCTGCGCCGCTACCGGATGCCGCTGCTGCGCGACCTGGACCAGAACACCGGCCTGGTAGTACGCAGGCCCAAACCCCATCGGTATGAGCACCCCGCGCCCGGGGATCTGATCCATATCGACATCAAGAAGCTGGGCCGCATCCCCAACGGCGGTGGGCACCGCAAGCTGGGGCGAACGGCCGGCAACCGCAACAACAAGAAGCAGGGCCGCGGTTATGCCTACCTGCATCATGCGGTTGATGACCACTCGCGGCTGGCGTACTCGGAGATCCTTGCCGATGAACGCAAGGAAACGGCCGCAGCGTTCTGGGGCCGGGCCAACACCTTCTTCGGCGATCACGGAATCGTCGTCAAACGAGTCCTGACCGACAACGGATCGTGTTACCGGTCAATGCTTTTCGCTGATGCGCTCGGTAAGAAGATCAAGCACAAGAAGACCCGGCCCTACCGGCCGCAGACCAACGGGAAAGTGGAGCGATTCAACCGCACCCTCAGCCAGGAATGGGCCTACGCCCAGACCTACTTCACCGATGAAGCCCGCGCAGCGACCTACCAGAGCTGGCTGCATCACTACAATCACCACCGACCCCACACCGGCATCAAAGGCAAGACACCGATCGAACGCCTACGCGTTCACAACCTGCCCGTGAAGAACA
>NZ_JCALCW010000082.1:0-1140 GCF_059812545.1 Mycobacterium sp. NGS50 | reverse complement strand
GCTAGTGTGCTACGCCGTAAATTAGTTGATTAATTGTAGAATTGGCGGGTGGGGACCAGGGGTAGGCCGGTAGTCGAGTTGGTGTTGACCGACGACGAACGCGAGACGTTGCAGCGGTGGGCCCGTCGATCGAAGTCCTCGCAGGCGTTGGCCCAACGCTGTCGGATCGTGTTGGGCTGCGCGGCAGGGAAATCCAACAAGGAAGTCGCCGCTGACGAAGGTGTGTGGCCGCAAACGGTCGGCAAATGGCGTGGACGGTTCCTGGAGGCGCGACTGGAGGGTCTGGCCGATGAGCCGCGTCCTGGTGCGCCGCGCAAGATCACCGACGAGGCGGTCGAGGAGTTGATCGTGGCCACGTTGGAGCGCCAACCCAAAGGCGCCACACACTGGTCGCGGTCTTCGATGGCGGCTGAGACCGGGTTGTCGAAGTCAACGGTGGGACGGATCTGGAAGTCGTTCGGCCTCAAGCCGCATCAGGTGGACACCTTCAAGATCAGCAACGACCCGCAGTTCGTCGACAAGGTCCGTGACGTCGTGGGGTTGTATCTGGACCCGCCGGAGAAGGCACTAGTGCTCTGCGTCGATGAAAAATCGCAGATCCAGGCCTTGGATCGCAGCGCGCCGGTGCTGCCGATGATGCCCGGCATGCCCGAGCGCCGCACCCATGACTACGTGCGGCACGGAATCACCACCTTGTTCGCCGCCCTGGATGTGGCTACCGGCGAGGTCTACGGCTCGATTCACCGCCGGCACCGCGCGATCGAGTTCAAGAAGTTCTTGACCAAGTTGGACAACACCGTGCCCGCTGACCTGGACGTCCATCTGATCTGCGACAACTACTCGACGCACAAATCGCCGACAGTAACCAAATGGCTTGCCGCCCATCCCCGATTCCACATGCACTTCACCCCGACCTACTCGTCGTGGCTCAACCAGGTCGAGCGGTGGTTCGGGTTACTCACCGACCAGAAACTGCGCCGCGGCGTTCACCGCTCAATTCAGGCCCTCGAGAAGGACATCCGTGAGTGGATCGCAGACTGGAACGACAACCCCCGCCCGTTCAACTGGACCAAGACCGCCGACGAGATCTTCGAACGACTCGCTTCATATCTTCAACGAATTCCCGGCGCAGGACACTAG
>NZ_JCALCW010000081.1:0-1274 GCF_059812545.1 Mycobacterium sp. NGS50 | reverse complement strand
GGCGGGTTCACGCGGTCGTCGCAACGCTCTCGATTTGAGGGGTTGCGGCGGCCGTGTCGTTTTCGGAGGACTGTGTTCGGTTTGGTGAACGGTTAGCAAAGCTCGTTGATGCGGGCGTGCCGGTCAGGGAGGCGGCGGCTTCGCTGGGCATTTCACGGCAGCGGGGTTATGCCATTCTGCGGGCGACGGGCCGGCCGATGGGTTCGCCTCGGCCGACGTTGGACGGGGTCGATGGCGAGCAGGTGGTCTCGGTGTTCACCTCGACCGGTTCGGTGGATGCCGCCGCCAAAGCGGCGGGTATTTCGCATTGCTCGGCGCGCAAGCTGCTGGTGGTGGCTGGTCTGGTCAGTGCGCAGCGGCAGCCAGGCGACAAACCGGTAGCCCGCAGACGGTTTCTGGAGTTGGTGGAACAAGGCTGGTCAACGGCTGCTGCGGCGCGCGAGGTCGGGGTGCATGTGTGTACCGGCCGCCGCTGGCGCAGCGCTGCCACGCGGGCCCATCGCGGCGCGGCGGTCATCGATGACGATGGTGCCAGCCGGTACACACGATCAGTGACTGTGACCGCCCCGGCCAACACGCCGGTAATCAGTAGCCGGTATTTATCGTTGCAGGATCGGCTGGCCATCGCAGACGGCTTGGCCGTCGGCACACCCAAGGCCGTGATCGCCGACGGTATCGGCAAGCATGTCTCGACGGTCTGCCGCGAGATCGACCGGCATAGCGTGGAGGGTCTATATCTGCCGTATCAGGCCGATCAGGCCGCCGCGGTGGCACGTCGACGCCCCAAACCCTGCAAGCTGGTCACCAACGACAAACTCCGCCAGCACGTCCAGGACGGGTTGTCCAAGAAGTGGTCGCCCGAAGAGATCTCGTATCGTCTGGTCAAGGAGTTCCCCACCGACGAAAGCATGCGGGTGAGCCACGAAACGATCTACCAGGCGCTATATTTTCAGGCCCGTGGTGGACTCAAACGTGAAGTTGCCCAAGCACTCAGAACCGGACGCACCCGACGCAAACCGCACCGTGTCCCAGATGCGCGTCGGCAGCGTTTCATCGATCCGATGATCATGATCAGCGAGCGGCCCGCCGAAATCGCCGACCGCGCCGTACCCGGGCACTGGGAGGGAGATCTGATCATGGGTGCGGCCAACAAGTCCGCGATCGCCACCCTGGTCGAGCGTGCGACGCGCTACACCCTGCTGGTGCACCTGCCCAACGGCCATACCGCCGAGGAGGTCCGCGACGGCCTAATCGCCACCATCTCCACGTTGCCG
>NZ_JCALCW010000080.1:0-1336 GCF_059812545.1 Mycobacterium sp. NGS50 | reverse complement strand
GTAAGAGGGTTATGGCTGCTGCGGGTGTTGATGAAAAGGACGTCCTCCTGATGTCGTTGAAGGGCTTGGTGTCCCAAAACAGTCAGGAGGACGTCGTGGTTCAGGGTAGTGGTTTGTCGCGTGGTGATCGGTGTCGTAATGCGCGGTTGGCCCGATTGCGGGAGTTGGTGCCGGTTGAGAACGCCATCTTGGGGATCGATCTGGCCGACGAGAAGCAGGCGATCGTGCTTACTGATCATGATTCGCGGGTGCTGGCGCGTACGCGGGTGAAGGCCAAGGCTTGGCGGCTGGGCTCGGTGTTGGATTGGGCGCGCAAGGCTGCCCACGAGCGTGGTTTCGCCGACGTGACAGTGGGTTGCGAACCGACCGGGCATCGCTGGAGAGTGTTAGATCAGCTCGCTGCGCAACGGGATATGACCTTGGTGTGCGTGCAGCCGCTGTTGACCGGGCGGGCCCGGGAAGCAGAGGACTACACCCGCGACAAGACCGACGACAAGGATGCGGTGCTGATCGCGCGCCTGGTGGCCCAGTTGCGGTGCTATGCGCCCGAGCGTGCCGATGAGACCTGGGCGCGATTGCGGCACCTGGGAGCACGCCGAGAGCGTCTGACCAGGGAGGCAACTGCGTGCGTGCAGCAACTGCGGGATCTGCTGGAGTGCGCCTGGCCGGCGGTGCTGTCCACAGCGGTGCGCCAGTTCGACTCGGTCACCTGGTGCGCTGCCCTGGCAGTGGTGCTGCAGCGCTGCAACGGCCGCCCTGAGCGGCTCAAACAGCTAGGCCCAGCACGGTTCGAGACCGCGGTGCGCCGGGAACTGCCCCGCTGGGGCGGCAAGCAACCCCGCCGACAGATCATCGCCGCGGTCTTTGGCGCCCTGACCGATCCCGCCGGTGTGAGCACACAGCGTCGGGGCGCCCTGGAGCGCGCCGGCTGGGTGCTCGGGGACTGGCGCGCCGTCACGGCCCGTCGCGCCCAGGTGCAGACCTGCATGCTGGAGATCCTCGACGAGCTTGAGCTGGCCGAGCTGGCGGACAGCATCCCTGGGGTCAGCTCGATCGGGGTGGCGGCGATTTTGGCTGAGACCGGCGACCCGACCCGTTTCGATAGCCCTCGTGCGCTGGTCAAGCATGCGGGGCTGTGTCCGCGGGAGAACAACAGCGGCACCAGCACCGGCCGCTCACGGATCTCTGGGCGGGGCCGGCCTGGGCTGCGGCTGGCCGCCTGGCGTGCCGTATGGGGTGCTCAACGCCACAATCCGGTGATGGCTACCCGCTACCGGCATCTGACTACCCGCGAGACCAACCCGCTCTCTGATGGTCAGGCCAAGGCAGCGCTGGC
>NZ_JCALCW010000008.1:0-166182 GCF_059812545.1 Mycobacterium sp. NGS50 | reverse complement strand
GGTAACGCAGTTACCGGGCACATTTGCGTCTGCTCGGCCTAGGAAGCCGCCGACCCGACCGCGTCCGCCAGGCAGCTGAAGCCCCCGCCGCGCAGCCGCTGGGCCAGCCCGTCGTGGATCTGCGTGGCCCACAGCCCGCCGCCGTAGATGAACCCGGTGTAACCCTGCAGAAGCGAGGCGCCCGCGGTGATCCGCTCCCAGGCGTCGTCGGCGGTCTCGATGCCGCCGACGCTGATCAGCGTCAGCCGGTCACCGACACGCCCGTAGAGCCGGTGCAGCACCTCCACGGCCCGACGGGCGACCGGCGGCCCGGAGATGCCGCCGGAACCGAGCTGGTCCACCCCGGGGGTGGCCAGGCCGTCCCGCGACACCGTGGTGTTGGTGGCGACGATGCCGGCCAGCCCCAGCTCCACCGCCAGATCCGCGATCGCGTCGATATCCGGGTCGGCCAGGTCCGGCGCGATCTTCACCAGCACCGGAATCGTGGTTTCGGCCAGCACGCCGGACAGGATCGGGCGCAGTTGCTGCACGGACTGCAGATCACGCAGGCCCGGGGTGTTCGGGGAGCTGACGTTGACCACCAGGTAGCTGGCCAGCGGAGCCAGCAGCCGGGCGCTGGCCCGGTAGTCGTCGACGGCCTGCTCGGGCGGCGTGGTCTTGGTTTTGCCGATGTTGACCCCGATCGGCACGTCGGCCCGGTGCTGGGCCAGCCGCATCGCGAGCGCGCCGGCACCGTGATTGTTGAACCCCATCCGGTTCAGCAGCGCCCGATCGTCGGTCAGCCGGAACAACCGGGGCAGCGGGTTGCCCGGCTGCGGCCGTGCGGTGACGGTGCCGACCTCGGCATAGCCGAAACCCAGTGCACCCCAGGTGTGTAGGCCCAGGCCGTCCTTGTCGAAACCGGCGGCCAGACCCAGCGGCCCGGGAAAATCCACCCCGAACACGGTGCTGGCCAGGATGGGATCCACCGGCGCCAGGCGCCGCCGCAGCCGACGGCGCAACGGAGTCGGCCCGGTGACGCCACGCAGCGCGGCGAACACCAGGGTGTGGATACGTTCGGGCGGCACCAGGAACATTGCCCGGCGCAGTGCGCGGTAGGCCACTACTGCTCCGGCCGGTCGACGAGGCCATGGCTTTTTCTGCGGCGCAACAAAATTCGCCTACTCCCATCGGTGTACAGGCGGACCCGGGTCAGTTCCCAGCCGCGGTATTCGGCTTCGATCGACAGCCGGGTGGATGCGCTCACCCGGGTCACTTCCGGCGGCAGGCGCAGCGGAACCCACTCGTAGTCGTCGGACAGCTCAGCGTCCCATCCCACCGGCATCCGGCCGCGCTGCGCCGCGGTCAACGCGGCACTCCGGCGTGCTCGATGACCTGGACTCCGGAATCCGACACCACGTACAAGGTTCCCGAGGTGTCGTCAAAGGTGAGCAAATTCGGTTGCCGCACGGTTGGGTACCGCACCTTCTCCACAGGTATTCCGGTGGTCAGATCGTAGCCGACGACGCTGTTCGTCGCGGTTTGCGACACCCACGCCAGCCCGCCCGAGCCCGCCAGCCCGTAGGGGGAGTGCGGCACCGGGTAGGCCTGTCGCAGGATCAGCGGGTCGACGCCGTACACCAGCAGCTGCCCGCCGCCGGTGTCGGCGACCAGAAGCACGCCCAGCGGGTCGGGCACCAATGTCGTTGCGCCGGAACCGGCCCGCAGCGCCTGCTGCCGGTTGCCGTCGGCATCAAGCGCGATCACCGAGGTCTGCGCCCGGTCCAGTACGACAATCGTATTGCCTTGCACGGCAAGAGCATCCACCCGAACCGCGACCTTGGTGCGCCGTGTTACCGAGGCGGTGTCGCCGGGGTCGGCGGCCAGCAGATACACCGCACCGTCGGCGCTGCCCAACACCAACCGGCCGTCGGGGCGGCGGGCGATCGCGGTGAAGTCGGTGGCGTCGTCGTCGCCGACCGCCACCCGGGTGGCGCGACCGGCCGCCAGGTCGACGACGAAATAGCCGCCGCGCCCCGCCACATACAGCGTGCCCCGGCCGTCGCCCGTCATCACCGAGGCCGGACCCGGCAGCGTGATCGGCTGCGCGGAGCCCAGCGTGTGCAGCGAAGACGGGGCCTGCGCGTCGGCGCCGGGGCACAGCAGCACCAATGTGCCGGTGTCGAAGACCGCGGCGTGCGGGTGGCACGGCGCGGGTCGCACCACACCGGCGGGGGAGACCGAGAGCGTCGGCGCGTCGGCGGGATGGGCCGGCGCGATGGTCGGCGGTGCCGGATCAACCGGATTCGATCCACACCCGCTGAGCAGCGCCATCGCCGACAACAACCCGGCAATACCGCGCTGAACAGCGCGTCTACGGTGCTGCGGCAATGGGTCGCCCTCGGGTCTGCAACGGCATTCGGGGTTCACCCCCGGTTAGCCCACGATTCTAAGGAATGTAGCCGGTGCGAGTTCGGCCCGTTACCTATGACCACGGGTCATTGCGAGGTATGGTGCCCCCATGACCGTCACTACGACGCGGCATTCCCCTGGCCGGGAGTTCCTCATCGAGGACATCTCGACCGGGGTGTTCGCCAGTGGATTCGGGCAGGTCGGCGATGGTCGGAGCTTCTCGTTCCACATCGAGCGGGCGGTGCTGATGGTGGAGGTATACCGGCCCCGCCTGGCCGGGCCGGTGCCCCAAGCCGAGGACGTGATGGCGACCAGCAGCCGCAGCCTGGTCGAGATCGACGTCGACGACGAGCGCAGCCTCGCCGCGGCCGTTCGTGACGCGGTCGCCGCCGCTGAACCCATCCGGCGCTAACCCGACCCGCACCACCACCGGGTACGGTCGTCGTCGTGTCCGCAGCCCCACCCATGTCCTGGCCGCAGGTCGTCGTTCTGGCGGTGGTGCAGGGGCTGACGGAGTTCTTGCCGGTGTCCTCCTCCGGGCACCTGGCGCTGGCATCGCGGCTGTTCTTCGCCGGTGACGCCGGCGCGTCCTTCACCGCGGTCACCCAGCTGGGCACCGAGGCCGCGGTGCTGGTCTACTTCGCCCGCGACATCGTGCGCATCGTGAAGGCCTGGTTCGCCGGGCTGTGGGCCAAGGCTCAGCGCAACGCCGACTACCGGCTGGGGTGGTACGTCATCGTCGGCACCATCCCGATCTGTGTGCTCGGCTTGGTCTTCACCGACCAGATCCGGTCCGGGGTGCGCAACCTGTGGGTGGTGGCCACCGCGATGGTGGTGTTCTCGGCGGTGATCGCCGCCGCCGAATACGTTGGGCGTCAGACCCGCCACGTCGAGCAGCTGACCTGGCGCGACGCTGTCGTCGTCGGGTTCGCTCAGACGCTGGCGCTGGTTCCCGGGGTGTCGCGCTCCGGGGCGACCATCAGCGCCGGGCTGTTCAGCGGGCTGGACCGCGAACTGGCCGCCCGATTCGGCTTCCTGCTGGCCATCCCGGCGGTGTTCGCCTCCGGGCTGTTCTCGCTGCCCGACGCCTTCCACCCGGTCAGCGAGGGGATGAGCGCCAGCGGCCCGCAACTGCTGGTCGCCACCGTGATCGCGTTCGGTGTCGGGCTGGCCGCGGTGGCCTGGTTCCTGCGCTTTCTGCTGGCCCACAGCATGTACTGGTTCGTCGGCTACCGGGTGCTGGCCGGGGTGGGCGTGCTGGCGTTGTTGGCAACCGGGGTGGTGGCAGCGGTATGACCGTCATCCTGTTGCGACACGGCCGCTCCACCTCCAACACCGCCGGCACCCTGGCCGGTCGCACGCCGGGCGTGGACCTCGATGACAAGGGCCGCGCGCAGGCCACCGAGCTGATCGAGCGGATCGGTGAGTTGCCGCTGCGGGCGATCGTGCGGTCGCCGCTGCTGCGCTGCCGCAGCACGGTGGAACCGCTGGCGGCCGCCCTGAACCTGGACCCCGTCGTCGACGAGCGGCTCGCCGAAGTCGACTACGGCTCCTGGACCGGCCGCAAGATCAGCGAGCTCGTCACCGAACCGCTGTGGAAGGTGGTGCAGGCGCAGCCCAGCGCGGCGGTGTTCCCCGACGGGGAGGGGCTCGCGCAGGTGCAGGCCCGCGCGGTCGCCGCGGTGCGCGAGCACGACCGCCGGCTGGCCGAGCAGCATGAGGGCGATGTGCTGTGGCTGGCCTGCACCCACGGCGACGTGATCAAGGCCGTGGTCGCCGACGCGCTGGGCACCCACCTGGACAGCTTCCAGCGCATCACCGCCGACCCGGCGTCCATGAGCGTGATCCGCTACACCCCGATGCGACCGTTCGTCGTACACGTCAACCACACCGGGCCCCGGTTGGCGGCCGGCCTGACCGCGCCGCCGCAGCACGCCGAGGCACCGGCCGGCGACGCCGTCGTCGGCGGCTCCATCGACTGACCGTTCGGAAATTTTCGGCCCGTTACCAATTGCCGGTATTTTGGAGTTGCCATGGCACGCGCGATCCACGTCTTCCGCACCCCCGACAGGTTCGTCGCGGGGACCGTAGGCCAGCCCGGAAACCGCACCTTCTACCTGCAGGCCGTCCACGACGCCCGGGTGGTGTCGGTGATCCTGGAGAAGCAGCAGGTCGCGGTGCTGGCCGAACGGATCGGGGCGCTGCTGTTGGAGGTGCACCGCCGGTTCGGCACCCCGGTGCCGCCCGAACCCGTCGAAATCGACGACCTGAGCCCGCTGATCACCCCGGTCGACGCCGAATTCCGGGTCGGCACCATGGGATTGGGGTGGGATTCCGAAGCGCAGACGGTGGTGGTCGAGTTGCTGGCGGTCACCGACGCCGAGTTCGACGCCTCGGTGGTGCTCGACGACACCGAGGAAGGGCCCGACGCGGTGCGGGTGTTTTTGACCCCGGAGTCGGCGCGGCAGTTCGCCACCCGCTCACACCGGGTCATCTCGGCGGGCCGGCCACCATGCCCGCTGTGCGACGAGCCGCTGGACCCCGACGGGCACATCTGTGTGCGCACCAACGGCTACCGGCGCGGCGCGTTCCTCGGCCCGGACGCTGACGACGGATCGTGACACCGGACCGTGAGGCGTTGCGGTGCGGCGAGTTGACGGTTCTGGGACGGATCCGCTCGGCCAGTAACGCGACCTTCTTATGCGAGGCCACGCTGGGGGAGCGCAGCGTGCACTGCGTCTACAAGCCGGTGTCCGGGGAGCAGCCGCTGTGGGATTTCCCGGACGGGACGCTGGCCGGACGCGAACTGTCGACCTATCTGGTGTCGGTTCGGTTGGGCTGGAACATTGTGCCCTACACCATCATTCGCTACGGACCCGCCGGCGACGGGATGCTGCAGCTGTGGATCGACCAACCCGGCGACACCGAGGATTCAGCGCCTCGGCCCGGCCCCGACCCGGTCGACCTGGTTCCCGACGGCAGGGTTCCGCGCGGCTATCTGCCGGTGCTGCGGGCCTACGACTACACCGGGGATCCGGTCACGCTGGTGCACGCCGACGACATCCGGCTGTGGCGGATGGCGGTGTTCGACGTGCTGGTCAACAACGCCGACCGCAAAGGCGGCCACGTGCTGCGCGCCCTTGACGGCAGCATCTACGGCGTCGACCACGGGGTCTGCCTGCACGTCCAGGACAAATTGCGCACGGTGCTGTGGGGGTGGGCCGGCAAGCGGATCGACGACGACACCCTGGCCGCGGTGAGCGGGCTGGTCGAGGCGTTGGACGGCCCGCTCGCCGAGGAGCTGGGGCCGCATCTGACCGCCCAGGAGATCGCGGCGTTGCGACTGCGCGCCCAGTCGCTGCTGGCCAATCCGGTGATGCCCGGTCCGGACCGGCACCGCCCCATTCCCTGGCCGGCGTTCTGAGTCGTCGGCTCCGCCGTTTCTGCGTCGAAATCGACACCACCGTGGCCGCCATTCGAGGTGTTGCACGCTACCGTCGATCTCGGCGCCGGGCCGGTCCGGAATACTGCCTGACGTGACCCTGACCGACGCGGCGCTGGCCGCCGACGTGGCCGCGGAGGCCGGACGGCTGCTGCTGGCGGTGCGCGACGAGGTGGGGTTCGCCCACCCGTGGATGCTCGGCGACGCCGGCGACCGCCGCGCCAATGCGCTGATCCTGGCGCGGCTGCGCGCCGCCCGTCCGCATGACGCGATCCTGAGCGAAGAAGCCGACGACGACCTGACCCGGTTGGCCGCCGACCGGGTGTGGATCGTCGACCCGCTGGACGGCACCCGGGAATTCTCCACCCCCGGCCGCCACGACTGGGCGGTGCACATCGCGCTGTGGCAGCGCGACGGGGCCGGCCCAAGTGCGCTGACCGACGCCGTGGTGTCGCTGCCGGCCCAGGGCAACATCGTGTTTCGCAGCGACACGGTGACCGCAGGCCCCGCGCCGGACGGCAGCCCGCACCCGGTGCGTATCGCGGTCAGCGCCACCCGCATGCCGGCGATCGTGTACCGCATGCAGCAGGCGATGGACATCGAGCCGGTGCCGATCGGCTCGGCCGGCGCCAAGGCGATGGCGGTGGTACGCGGCGACGTCGACGCCTACCTGCATGCCGGCGGCCAGTGGGAGTGGGATTCGGCTGCCCCGGCCGGGGTGGTGCTCGCCGCGGGGATGCACGCGTCGCGACTCAACGGGTCGCCGCTGCTCTACAACCAGCCCGACCCCTACCTGCCCGACCTGCTGATGTGCCGTCAGGAGGTGGCCGCGCCGCTGCTTGCGGCGATCCGCCAAGCGGTGCACTGACCGGCCCGCGGGGCTGGATTGCGGGCCTTGCCCCCTCGCCGCTGCGCGGCTGGGGGTGCCCCCACCTCGGGCTCGTTCCGGCCCGCATCGGCGGCCCGCCTAAAGTCGTCGGTATGGATTCGTGGTCGGCGGCAGCCGTTCCGACGGTGCCCGGGCGGGGCCCGGCGCTGCGCCTCTATGACAGCGCCGACCGTCAGGTGCGCCCGGTCTCGCCGGGGCCGACGGCGACGATGTACGTCTGCGGCATCACCCCGTATGACGCCACCCACCTCGGGCACGCCGCCACCTACCTGGCCTTCGACCTGATCTATCGGATACTGCTGGACGGCGGGCATCAGGTCCACTACGTGCAGAATGTCACCGACATCGACGACCCGCTGTTCGAGCGGGCCGACCGCGACGGTGTCGACTGGCAAGTCCTGGCCGCCAGTGAGGTCGCCCTGTTCGGTGAGGACATGGCTGCGCTGCGGGTGCTGCCGCCGCGCGACTACGTGGCGGCCACCGAGTCCGTCGACGAGGTGATCGCGGTCATCGAGAAACTGCTGGCCGCCGGGCTCGCCTACGTCGTCGACGACGCGCAGCACCCCGATGTCTACTACCGCGCCGACGCCACGGCGCAGTTCGGCTACGAATCGGGTGCCGACCGCGACACCATGCTGGCCCTGTTCGGTGAGCGCGGCGGCGACCCCGACCGGGCCGGCAAGACCGACCCCCTCGATGCCCTGCTGTGGCGGGCGGCCCGCCCCGGCGAGCCCAGCTGGCCGTCGCCGTTCGGCCCGGGCCGCCCCGGCTGGCACATCGAATGCGCCGCGATCGCGTCCAGCCGGATCGGCACCACCGTCGACATCCAGGGCGGCGGCAGCGATCTGGTGTTCCCGCATCACGAATTCTCCGCAGCACACGCCGAAGCGGTCAGCGGCGAACGGCGCTTCGCCCGCCACTACGTGCACGCCGGGATGATCGGCTGGGACGGGCACAAGATGTCCAAGAGCCGCGGCAACCTGGTGCTGGTCTCGCGGCTGCGCGAGGACGGGGTGGAGCCCGCGGCGATCCGGCTGTCGCTGCTGGCCGGGCACTACCGCAGCGACCGATCCTGGAGCACCGCCACACTCGACGAGGCCGTCGCGCGGCTGCACCGCTGGCGCACCGCGGCCGCGCTGCCCGCCGGCCCGGACGCCACCGATGTGATCGCCCGGGTGCGGCGCTATCTGGCCGACGACCTCGACACACCGAAAGCACTTGCCGCACTGGATGGTTGGGTTACAGATGCACTGGAATACGGCGGGCACGACAGCGGCGCGCCGGCGCTGGTGGCCAGCGCGGTGGATGCGCTGCTGGGCGTGGCCCTGTAGCGTTCCGCTATGACTTCCGTCAACTCCCAAGTGGTCTTCATCACCGGCGGCGCGCACGGTATCGGCGAGGAGGTCGCTCGCCGGTTGCATGCCAAGGGCGCTTCGCTGGTGCTGACCGATCTGGATGAAGTCGCCCTCAAAGCACTGGCCGGTGACCTAGGGGACCGGGTGCTGACGGTGGCCGCCGATGTGCGCGACCTCACCGCGATGCAGTCCGCGGCCGCCCAGGGCGTGCAGCGCTTCGGCGGGATTGACACCGTCGTCGCCAACGCCGGCATCGCCAGCTACGGATCGGTGCTGGGGGTGGATCCCGAGACGTTCAAGCGGGTTATCGACGTCGACGTGGTCGGGGTGTTCAATACCGTGCGGGCCACGCTGCCGTCGGTCATCGAGCGTCGCGGCTATGTGCTGGTCGTGTCCTCGCTGGCGGCGTTCACTCCGCTGGCCGGGATGGCGTCCTACGACGTGGCCAAAGCCGGGGTCGAGCACTTCGCCAGTGCGCTGCGCCAGGAGGTCGCCTACCAGGGAGTGGAGGTCGGGTCGGCGCACATGGCGTGGATCGACACCCCCTTGGTTCGTGATACCAAGGCCGATCTGGGGGCCTTCGGCGAGATGCTGGCCAAGCTGCCGTGGCCGCTGAACAAGACCACCTCGGTGGACAAATGTGTCGACGCCTTCATCGACGGCATCGAGAACCGTCGCCGCCGCGTCTACTGCCCGCGCTGGGTGGGGCTGTTCCGCTGGCTCAAGCCGGTGCTGACTCTGCGGCCGATCGAAGCCCCGTTCGTCAAAGGGGCCGCCGCCATCGTGCCGCGGATGGACGCCGAAGTCGCCGCGCTGGGCCGCTCCACCAGCGCCTACAACGAGGAACACGAGAAGTAAGCCACGTTGAATGTCGGGTTGTGGCACGCCCACGCGCCGGAAGCGTGCCTTAAGTCGACATTCGGCGCAAAAGGCGCAAAATAAAATCAGCGCCGACGCCGGCGCAGATACCGTTCGAACTCCGCGGCCAGCGCGTCGCCGTCGACCTTGCCCAGCGCGTCGTGCATGTCAACCTCGGCGTCGCCGCGTTCCTCCAGTGACGCCACGTACTCGGCGATCTCCTCGTCCTCGGTGGTCATCTCGGTGACCGCCTGCTCCCATTCTTCGGCCTGGGCCGGCAGGTCGCCCAGCGGCACCTCGATGTCGAGGACCTCCTCGACGCGGCGCAGCAACGCCACCGTCGCCTTCGGGTTGGGCGGCTGCGACACGTAGTGCGGCACCGCCGCCCAGAACGTCACCGCCGGGATCCCCGCCGCCACGCAGGCGTCCTGGAACACCCCGGTGATTCCGGTCGGGCCCTCGTAGCGGGTTTCGGTCAGCCCGAAGTGCTGGGCGGACTCCGGTGAGTAGGCCGCCCCGGACACTGGCGCCGGCCGGGTGTGCGGCGTGTCGGCCAGCAGCGCCCCGAGGATCACGACCGTCTCCACCTGCAGCTTCTCGATGATCGCCAGCAGCTCGGCGCAGAATGTGCGCCAGCGCATGTTCGGCTCCACGCCGTGCATCAGCACGATGTCGCGGTCGGCGCCCGGCGGGCGGCAAAACGAGACCCGCATGGACGGCCACACCAGCTCGCGAGTGACCCCGTCGATCTGGCGGATGACGGGGCGGTTCACCTGATAGTCGTAGTAGGCCTCGTCGTCGATCTCGGTCAGCGGATGGGCCTCCCAGATGGCGTCCAGATGCTCGACCGCGTCGCTGGCCGCGTCGCCGGCGTCGTTCCAGCCCTCAAATGCCGCCACGACGATGGCGTTGTGCAGTTCAGGCAGCACAGGGCCGTCGGGCGGTCGGGTCACAGAATCAGCGTACGGCGTGCGCAAAGATCACGGGCTCTACTCCGACCGGCTGAGTCGGCTTGTTGGTTGGGGCGTTCGTCCCGACGCTGGGCGACACAGTAGACTTTTCACCGTCGAGAGGCGTTGCAACGGTTCGCCGGTCCCTGCCGGTGACCGCCACGCTCGACAGAGTTAAGGACGCCTTCCGTCACGGAAGGAGCCCGCATGACCGCCCCCGAGGCCCAAACCTTCGCGCCCAACATCCGGCCCGACTGCACCGACGAGCTGACGGCTGCGCTGGGCCGGCGGATCATGGTGATCGACGGGGCGATGGGTACGGCGATTCAGCGGGACCGTCCGGACGAGGCCGGTTACCGCGGCGACCGGTTCAGCGAGTGGCCGACCGCGCTGCAGGGCAACAACGACCTGCTCACTCTGACGCAGCCGCAGATCATCGAGGGGATCCACCGCGAGTACCTCGAGGCGGGTGCGGACATCCTGGAGACCAACACGTTCAACGCGAACGCGATCTCGCTCTCCGACTACGACATGGTGGACTTCAGCTATGAGCTGAACTATGCGGGTGCCGCCCTGGCCCGCAAGGCGGCCGACGAATACAGCACTGGCGACAAGCCCCGCTACGTGGCCGGTACGCTCGGGCCGACGACCCGGACGGCGTCGATCTCGCCGGACGTCAACGACCCCGGAGCCCGCAACGTCTCCTACGAGCAGCTGGTCGCCGCCTACCTCGAAGCCGCCAACGGACTGGTCGACGGTGGTGCCGACATCATCCTCATCGAGACGATCTTCGACTCGCTCAATGCCAAGGCGGCGGTGTTCGCCGTCGAGACGCTGTTCGAGGAACGCGGACGCCGCTGGCCGGTCATCATCTCCGGCACCATCACCGATGCGTCCGGGCGTACGTTGTCGGGTCAGGTCACCGAGGCGTTCTGGAACTCGATCCGGCACGCGAAGCCGATCGCGGTGGGCCTCAACTGCGCCCTGGGCGCGCCGGAGATGAGGCCCTACATCGCCGAGATGGCGCGGATCGCGGACACTTTCATCTCCTGCTACCCGAACGCCGGCCTGCCCAACGCCTTTGGCGAGTACGACGAGTCCCCGGAGCATCAGGCCGGCTACATCGCCGACTTCGCCGACGCCGGCCTGGTCAACATCGTCGGGGGGTGCTGCGGAACGGCGCCGCCGCACATCGCCGAGATCGCCAAGGTCGTCGAGGGCAAGCCGCCGCGCGAGCTGCCGAGCATCGAGGTGGCAACCCGGCTCTCGGGCCTGGAACCGCTCAACATCACCGACGACTCGCTGTTCGTGAACATCGGTGAACGCACCAACATCACCGGCTCCGCGCGGTTCCGCAACCTGATCAAGGCCGAGGACTACGACACCGCGCTGTCGGTCGCGCTGCAGCAGGTCGAGGTCGGTGCGCAGGTCATCGACATCAACATGGACGAGGGCATGATCGACGGCGTCGCCGCGATGGACCGGTTCACCAAACTGGTCGCGGCCGAGCCGGACATCAGCCGCATCCCGGTGATGATCGACTCCTCCAAGTGGGAGGTCATCGAGGCGGGCCTGCGGAACGTGCAGGGCAAGCCGATCGTCAACTCGATCTCCATGAAGGAGGGCGAGGAGAAGTTCATCCGCGAGGCACGGCTGTGCCGCAAGTACGGCGCCGCCGTCGTCGTGATGGCGTTCGACGAACAGGGCCAGGCCGACAACCTGGAGCGCCGCAAAGAGATCTGCGGGCGCGCCTACCGGATCCTGACCGAGCAGGTCGGCTTCCCGCCCGAGGACATCATCTTCGACCCGAACTGCTTCGCGCTGGCCACCGGCATCGAGGAGCACGCGACCTACGGGATCGACTTCATCGAGGCCTGCGCCTGGATCAAGGAGAATCTGCCCGGGGTACACATCTCCGGCGGTATCTCGAACGTGTCGTTCTCGTTCCGGGGCAACAACCCGGTCCGTGAGGCGATCCACGCGGTGTTCCTGTTCCACGCGATTGCGGCCGGCCTGGACATGGGCATCGTCAACGCCGGTGCGCTGGTGCCCTACGACTCGATCGACCTCGAACTGCGGGACCGGATCGAGGACGTCGTGCTGAACCGTCGCCCCGATGCCGCCGAGAGGCTGCTGGAGATCGCCGAACGGTTCAACAGCACTGAGAAGGCCGACGATCCGGCGGCGGCCGAGTGGCGATCTCTCCCGGTCCGGGAGCGGATCACGCACGCCCTGGTCAAGGGCATCGACGCCCACGTCGACGCCGACACCGAGGAGTTGCGGGCCGAGATCGCCGCCGCGGGCGGTCGCCCGATCGAGGTGATCGAGGGCCCGCTGATGGACGGCATGAACGTCGTCGGCGACCTCTTCGGCGCGGGCAAGATGTTTTTGCCGCAGGTGGTGAAGTCGGCGCGGGTGATGAAGAAGGCCGTCGCGTACCTGCTGCCATACATCGAGGCCGAGAAGAAGCCCGGTGATGCCGAGACCAGCAACGGCATCATTGTGATGGCGACGGTGAAGGGCGACGTCCACGACATCGGCAAGAACATCGTCGGCGTCGTGCTGCAGTGCAACAACTACACCGTCGTCGACCTCGGTGTGATGGTGCCGGCGAGCAAGATCCTGGACGCGGCGCGCGAACACAAGGCCGACATCATCGGGTTGTCCGGCCTGATCACCCCGTCGCTGGACGAGATGTCCAACTTCGCCGTCGAGATGGAACGCGAAGGCCTGGAGATTCCGCTGCTGATCGGCGGCGCGACCACCTCGCGCGCGCACACCGCGGTGAAGATTGCGCCGCGGCGCAGTGGCCCGGTGGTGTGGGTCAAGGATGCCTCGCGTTCGGTTCCCGTCGCGGCCGCACTGCTCGACGACAAGCAGCGGCCGGCGTTGCTGGAGTCCACCGCGGCCGACTACGCGGCCCTGCGGGAACGGCACGCCCAGAAGAACGAGCGGCCGATGCTGACGCTGGAGAAGGCCCGCGCGAACCGGACGCCGATCGAGTGGGACGGCTACACGCCGCCGGTGCCCGCCCAGGGGCTCGGCGTACGGGATTTCCTGGACTACGACCTTGCCGAGTTGCGCGAGTTCATCGACTGGCAGCCGTTTTTCAACGCCTGGGAGATGAAGGGCCGCTTCCCCGACATCCTCAACAACCCGGTTTCGGGCGAGGCCGCCCGCAAGCTGTACGACGACGCCCAGGAGATGCTCGACACCCTGATCAAGGAGAAGTGGTTGACGGCCAACGCGGTGATCGGGTTCTTCCCGGCCAACGCGGTCGGCGACGACGTCGAGGTCTACACCGACGAGACCCGGACCGAGGTGCTGGCCACGCTGCACAACCTGCGCCAGCAGGGCCAGCACCGGGAGGGCATCCCGAACCGGTCGCTGGGCGACTACATCGCCCCCAAAGAAACGGGTCTGGCGGACTACGTCGGCGCCTTTGCCGTCACCGCGGGGCTCGGCAGCCAGGAGAAGATCGCCGAGTTCAAGGCGGCGCTCGACGACTACAGCGCGATCCTGCTGGAGTCGGTCGCCGACCGGCTGGCGGAGGCCTTCGCCGAACGGATGCACCAGCGGGTTCGCAAGGAGTTCTGGGGATTCCAGCCTGACGAGGCCTTGGACAACGAGGCACTCATCGCCGAGAAGTACCAGGGCATCCGCCCTGCCCCGGGTTACCCGGCCTGCCCGGAGCACACCGAGAAGGCGACGATCTGGAAGTTGATGGATGTCCATGAGCGGACCCGGATCGAGCTGACCGAGTCGATGGCGATGTGGCCCGGTGCCGCCGTCAGCGGCCTGTATTTCTCGCACCCGCAGTCGCAGTACTTCGTGGTCGGCCGGATGGCCCAGGACCAGGTCGCCGACTACGCGAAGCGCAAGGGCTGGACGCTGCGGGAAGGTGAGCGCTGGCTCAGCTCCAACCTCGCCTACAACCCGGAGGACTGAGCTCTGTTGGGCAGCCTGCGCGCGGTGCTGTGGGATATGGACGGCACCCTGGTCGACTCCGAGAAGCTGTGGGATGTCTCGATGGAGGCGCTCTACGCACGGTTGGGTGGGGTGCTCACCCCGCAGGTGCGCGCGTCCACCGTCGGCGGCTGCGCCGAGGACACCATGCGCATCGTGTACACCGACCTGGGACTCGACCTCGACCCCGCCGCGATGGCCGCCTCGGCGGATTGGTTGCACGACTACACCGGTGAGCTGTTCGACGCCGGTCTGCCGTGGTGCGACGGCGCCGGCGAGCTGCTCGACGAGCTTGCCGCCCAATCGGTTCCGATGGCGCTGGTCACCAACACCCCGCGTGCGCTGGCCGAACGGGCACTCAACAGCATCGGCCGGCGCTACTTCGCGGTATCGGTGTGCGGGGACGAGGTGGCGCACGGCAAACCCTCGCCCGACCCCTACCGGCGGGCCGCGGAACTGCTCGGATACCCGCCCGCCGACTGCCTGGCCGTGGAGGACTCGGTGACCGGCTCGGCGGCCGCCGAGGCCGCCGGATGCCCGGTGCTGGTGGTGCCCAACCAGGGGGAGGTGCCGGCCGGCCCGCGGCGTCGCCACATCGGTTCGTTGGCCGGCCTCGACCTCGCCGACCTGCGCACTATCCACGCTGAGCTGCGCGCGGACTCAGCCAGCACACCCGATGACCGCCTCGCTGCGGTGAAACCGTTGTGACTTTGCCCGCTGTCGCATGAAACAATCGCTACCCGTGAAGACGTTCGAGGATCTGTTCGCCGAACTCGGCGAGCGCGCCCGTACCCGGCCGGCGGGCAGTGCCACCGTCGCCGCCCTGGACGCCGGCGTGCACACCGTGGGCAAGAAGATCCTCGAGGAAGCCGGCGAGGTGTGGCTGGCCGCCGAACACGAGCCCGATGAGGCGCTGGCCGAAGAGATCAGCCAACTCCTGTACTGGACGCAGGTGCTGATGATCTCGCGCGGTCTGACGCTGACCGACGTGTATCGGAAACTGTGATGACTTTGACGCCCATGCTGCGTATCGCCGTGCCCAACAAGGGGGCGCTGAGCGAATCGGCCGCCGAGGTGCTGGCCGAGGCCGGCTACCGGCGCCGGACCGATCCCAAGGATCTGACCGTCCTCGACCCGGTCAACAAAGTCGAGTTCTTCTTCTTGCGGCCCAAGGACATCGCCATCTACGTCGGTTCCGGCGAACTCGACCTCGGGATCACCGGACGCGACCTGGCCGCGGAATCCGGTGCACCGGTTGCCGAACGCCTGGCGCTCGGATTCGGGTCGTCGAGCTTCCGCTACGCCGCCCCGGCCGGGCGGGACTGGACGCCCGCCGATCTCGCCGGTCTGCGGATCGCCACCGCGTATCCGAACCTGGTCCGCGACGACTTGGCCGCCAAGGGGATTGACGCGACCGTGGTGCGACTCGACGGCGCGGTGGAGATTTCCATTCAGCTCGGCGTCGCCGACGCAATCGCGGACGTGGTGGGCTCCGGTCGCACCTTGCGTCAGCACGGGTTGGTGGCTTTCGGTGCGTCGCTGTGCGATTCGGAGGCGGTACTGATCGAAGGCTCCGAATCCAACGGTCGCAGCGCGCAGACCGCCGCGGCCCGCGACCAGCTGGCGGCCCGGGTGCAGGGCGTGGTGTTCGGCCAGCAGTATCTGATGCTGGACTACGACTGTCCGCGCGCGACGCTGGACAAGGCCACCGCCATCACACCGGGCTTGGAGTCGCCCACCATCGCCCCGTTGGTCGACCCGGATTGGGTGGCGGTCCGCGCGCTGGTGCCGCGCCGGGAAGTCAACGCGATCATGGATCAGTTGGCTGCTATCGGGGCCAAAGCAATCCTGGCGTCCGACATCCGATTCTGCCGATTTTGAACCGGTGGCCGCCGGGCCGCCGTGTTAGCGTCCGAACGTGACGCATTCCATCGTGCTGCTGCTGGCCGGGTTGATCGGCGTCGTCGCCGGGCTGCGGACATTCACCGCGTCCGCGGCGGTGGCCTGGGCCACGTTGATGCACTGGATCAACATGGACGGAACGTGGGCGTCGTGGCTGGGTCACCCGCTGATCGTCGCCTTGATCACGGCCCTGGCCGTTCTTGAACTCGTCGGCGACAAGCTGCCGCGTACCGGCAGTCGGACCAGCCCGATCCAGTTCGCCGCCCGGATCATCAACGGCGGCTTTGCCGGCGCGGTGATCGGCACCGCGTGGGGTTACAGCTTCGGCGGGCTGGGCGCCGGGGTGCTGGGGGCCGTGGTGGGCACGCTGGTCGGCTATGAGGCCCGGACCCGGCTCACCGCCGCCCGCGACGGCCACGGCCTGCCGATCGCGCTGCTCGAAGACACCATCGCGGTGCTGGGCGGCTTCGCCATCGCGGTGACCACCGCCATCGTGTAACCCCGTTTCGCCGGCTCGCCCTTTCGCCGAGCGGCATTCTCACGACGCGACACGCGGGCGACCCGTCGCCGGAGTGCGGCTCGGCGGCTCAGCGCCGCTGCACCAGCAACGTCTGCGCGCAGGTGCCGACGAACCCGGTGCGGTCGAACAGTTCGGCGGTGGTCACCCCGACACCGTCGGGCCCGATCGACGCCCGGGCCCGCAGCCCGAAATCCTCGCCCGTCGGCAGCCGATGCAGGTGCACGACGGTGTCGGTGTTCATGAACATGAACCGGTCCATGTCCAGCACCGCGCCCACCCCGTTCGCCGAATCCACCACGCCGGCCAGCTTGAGCAGCGGGGTGTCGGGCTCGTCGTCGACGACGTGCACCAGCGTGCGGCCCCACCACACGGCTTCTGCGTCGCTGTGCTGCGGGCGCCAGTCCATCGCGTCGAAGTAGCCGGATTTGCCCTGGAACATCGGCGGTATCGGTGCGGGATCGCCCTCCACCAGCGGCGGATAGCGGTCGGCGGCCACATCGGCGGTGTCGCTGGCGGCCAGCGCCCACGCCGACAGCCGGGCGACCGGACGGTCTTCGGCGCGCATCTCGGCGGCCAGCAGGCTGATCCGGCGGCCGGGACGCTGCACCCAGGCCCGCACCGCGACCCGGCTCACCGGGATCGCCCCCAGGATGTCCAGCGACAGCCGCCCGATCCGCAGATCGGTGCCGTCGGTCAACGGCTGGACCGACTTGGTCAGCAGCGCCAGCGGCGGCGAGCCGTGCTGGATCGCGGGATCCCAGTTGCTGCGGGTGAAGTCGGTCGAGTCGAACAGGTGGTCGTCACCGTCGACACCGAGTCGGCGGTAGAAGGCCCCGGCCATCAGGCCGGCTGCTCCGGCCAGCCCGGATACGGCGGCGGGGTGCCACCGAACGACGGGCACACCGTCCGATGGGCGCACCAGCCGCACAGTCGCGACGGGCTGGGCCGGAAATCACCGGTCTCACCGGCCGACCGGATCGCCCGCCAGATCGCGGTCAGCGTCTTCTCGAAGCGCAGCAGCTCGTCGTGGTCGGGGGAGTAGTCCAGCAGTTGGCCGTCGGCCAGATAGATCAGCCGCAGCCGGGTCGGCAGCACCCCGCGCGAGCGCAGCAACGCCACCGCGTAGAACTTCATCTGGAAAAGTGCTCGGGTTTCAGCGGCCTGCAGCCGCCCGAGCGCGGCCGGCGGCGCCTTGCCGGTCTTGTAGTCCACCACCCGCAGCTCCCCGGTGGGCGCGACATCGATGCGGTCGACGAAGCCGCGCAGCATGGTGCCGTCGGCAAGCTCCACCTCGACACGCTGCTCGCAGCTTTCCGGGTCGAACCGGCGCGGGTCTTCCAGCCGGTAGTAGCCCGACAGCAGGGCGCGGGCCTCATCCAGCAGCTGGGCCTGCTGCGCGGGCTCGGCCAGGGCGCCCAGGTCGGGGTCCGCGGCGATCAGCTGGGCCAAGGCGGGCTCCGCCAGCGCCGTCGCGGTTTCGGGGTCGCGCTGGGCTGCCGGCAGGCCGTAGAGCTGCTCGAGGACGGCGTGTACCAGCGAGCCGCGCAGCTGCGCGGGCGTCGACGGTTCGGGCAGCCGGTCGATCGCCCGGAACCGGTACAGCAGCGGGCATTGCTTGAAATCGGCCGCCCGCGACGGCGACAGCGCGGGCCGGCTACGGGAGGGGGCCGGTGCACTCATATCGGCAGCCTACGAGTCCGGACCGACAACCCCGCGCACCGTCGTCGGCGGGTCTGCTGGCACGCTAGACGGCTGTGTCCACAACCGGCCCGTTCACCGAAGGTGACCGCATTCAGCTCACCGACGCCAAAGGCCGGCACTACACCGTGGTGCTCACCGCCGGCGAGGAGTTCCACACCCACCGCGGGGCGATCGCCCACGACTCGGTGATCGGGCAGCCCGAAGGCAGCGTGGTCAAAGCCGTCAACGGCGACGCCTTCCTGGCGCTGCGTCCGCTGCTGATCGACTACGTGCTGTCCATGCCGCGCGGCGCGCAGGTGATCTACCCCAAGGACGCCGCCCAGATCGTGCACGAGGGCGACATCTTCCCGGGCGCCCGCGTGTTGGAGGCCGGCGCCGGTTCCGGGGCGCTGACCTGCTCGCTGCTGCGCGCCGTGGGGCCCGACGGGCAGGTGACCTCCTACGAGGTGCGCGACGACCACGCCGAGCACGCCCAACGCAATGTGGAGACGTTCTTCGGCGCGGTGTCGCAGAACTGGCAGCTGATCGTCGGCGACGTCGCCGACGCCGAGCTGGCCGACGGTTCGATCGACCGGGTGGTGCTGGACATGCTGGCGCCCTGGGATGTGCTCGACACCGTGGCCCGGGTGCTGGTCGCCGGCGGGGTGCTGATCGTCTACGTCGCCACCGTGACACAGCTGTCGCGGGTGGTGGAGGCGCTGCGCGAACAGCAGTGCTGGACCGAGCCGCGATCCTGGGAGACGCTGCAGCGCGGCTGGGACGTCGTCGGGTTGGCGGTTCGTCCGCAGCACAGCATGCGTGGGCACACCGCGTTCCTGGTGTCGGCGCGCCGGCTGGCGCCCGGGGCGGTCACCCCGACCCCGCGCCGCCGCAAGCAGTTATAACCCTCGCCGAGCAGACGCAAACATGCCCTAAAACCCGCTGTTTAGGGCACATTTGCTGGGGGCACCTCCCGCTTGCGGGGGACTGCTCGCCCTAGGCGTCGTCACTGCGGTGCAGGCCCCGCCGCACCGCCAGCAGTTCGATCTCCGGGCGGGCCGCCACCAGGCGCTCGGCGGCATCCAGCACATCCACCACGTGGCTGCGGTCGGCGGCAACCGTCGCCATGCCGATCCCGGCCCGCCGATGCAGGTCATGGGAACCCGACTCGGCCGCCGACACCGCAAACTTGCGCTGCAGTTCGGCCACGACCGGGCGGATCACCGACCGCTTCTGCTTGAGCGAGTGCACGTCACCGAGCAGCAGGTCGAACTCCAGCCAGCCGATCCACATCCGGTCCCCGACCAGCTCAGCCCGGGGGAGCCGCGGACGTCGTGCTCGTCTGGCTGGAATCGAAGTTCAGCAGCAGGTCGTAGGTGTCCCGGGACAGCTGCCAACCGCCCTGATGCGGCCTGAACTCCATCGGGATGGAGAACCCGCCGTCGGCGTCGGGCTTGTTGGCGGTGATGGTGGCCATCACATCGCTCGGATTGGCCTCCGACCAGGCCAGGTCGGCCGCCCCGAAGACTGGCGGCGTGTAGCCGCTGTCCTGTAGCGCCTTGGCGAACTTGTCCAACCGCTCGGCGTCGGCCGGTGTCGCGCCTTCGACCAGGCCCAGCTTCTGGTTGCCGGGCACCGCGGGGTCGGCCAGCCGGGACAGCACATCGGTGAGCGCCTCCGGCGCCGGCAGGCCGGTGTCGGGAGGCGGTGCAGCCGAGGACGACGTCGTCGCCTGCGGGGTCTCGGCCGGCTCGCTGGACGGGTGGTCCGACGAACAACCCGACAGGCCCAGCGCCGCCACCACGGTGGCAACGCCGAGGGCACCGGCGAGAC
Organism: Mycobacterium sp. NGS50; assembly: GCF_059812545.1. Taxonomy (NCBI): domain Bacteria; kingdom Bacillati; phylum Actinomycetota; class Actinomycetes; order Mycobacteriales; family Mycobacteriaceae; genus Mycobacterium; species Mycobacterium sp. NGS50. The sequence continues at coordinate 146,396 of NZ_JCALCW010000008.1, read as the reverse complement.
GAGCGCGCATGGGGCTGGGTCAGGCCGCGCCGGCGGTCTGCATCAGCGTCATCGCCGAGGAACGGGCCAGCTTCCAGCCGTCCTGGTCGACGAAGGTGAGGTTGATCGTCTGGGGCTGCATCTGCGGCCCGGAAACCGTGACGTCGGAGGTGGCCGCGCCCGGGCCGGCCGGTGCGATATTGGCCACGTTGAACGCCAACGGCAGCTGACCCTTATCGGCGGCCTTCTTCAGCCGCTTGTCGGCGTGGTGGGCCATGAACGGGTCGATGCCGCCCTCGATCAGCCCGGACTTGTTGGCGAACGGAACGCCCGGATCGGCGAGCCCGTTGAGGATGCTGACCACCCCGTCCGGGCTGGGCACGTCCACCGCGGCCGGTGCCGGCGGGGCCGGGTCCAGCGGCAACGGGATCCCGAACACGACCGGCGCCACCCCGGAAACCGACGGGCCAACCGGGGCGAGGGACGTCACACCAGCGGCGGCAGCGCCGATCGCAGCAACGGCGGCCACACCTGTGGCGAGGGACTTCAGGGTCACGGTTGTCCTTTCGATGGAGCCGATTCACTCGCCAGGCTAACAGCGTTGGCGGTGTGTCGAATTCCCCAGTGCGCACATGCAGACGCAATCGCCGGTAGCGTTGAAGCATCCGCCGCGCCAACTTCCGGCAAGGGAAAGGAGCGCACCATGGGTGAGTCAGAGCGTCCCGGGTCGTTCGAACGCGAGACGGGCATGTCCGCGGACGACGCCGCCGAACTCGAAGAGCTGCGCAGAGAAGCCTCGATCCTGCGTGACCAGTTGCAACACGCTTCCAGCCCGCAGGACACCGCGCGAGGTGCTCGCGACGTGCATCAGCTGGAAGCGCGGATCGACTCGCTGACGGCCCGCAACTCCAAGCTGATGGACACCCTCAAGGAGGCCCGCCAGCAGCTGCTCGCCCTGCGCGAGGAGGTGGACCGGCTGGGTCAGCCGCCCAGCGGTTACGGGGTGCTGTTGGCCACCCACGACGACGACACCGTCGACGTGTTCACTTCGGGCCGCAAGATGCGGCTGTCCTGCTCGCCGAACATCGAGGTCAGCGCCCTGAAGAAGGGGCAGACCGTGCGGCTCAACGAGGCGCTGACGGTGGTCGAGGCCGGCACCTTCGAATCGGTCGGTGAGATCTCCACGCTGCGGGAAATCCTGTCCGACGGACACCGCGCGCTGGTGGTGGGCCACGCCGACGAGGAACGCATCGTCTGGCTGGCCGAGCCGCTGGTGGCCGCCGACCTGCCCGACGGTGTCCGCGACCCGCAGAGCGACGACACCCGGCCCCGCAAGCTGCGCCCCGGCGACTCGCTGCTGGTCGACACCAAGGCCGGCTACGCCTTCGAACGCATCCCCAAGGCCGAGGTCGAAGACCTGGTCCTCGAAGAGGTTCCCGACGTCAGCTACGGCGACATCGGCGGCCTGACCCGCCAGATCGAGCAGATCCGCGACGCGGTGGAGCTGCCGTTCCTGCACGGCGAGCTGTACCGCGAGTACATGCTGCGGCCCCCCAAAGGCGTGCTGCTCTACGGCCCGCCCGGCTGCGGTAAGACGCTGATCGCCAAGGCGGTGGCCAACTCGCTGGCCAAGAAGATGGCCGAGGTGCGCGGCGACGACGCCAAGGAAGCCAAGTCGTACTTCCTCAACATCAAGGGCCCGGAGCTGCTGAACAAGTTCGTCGGCGAGACCGAGCGGCACATCCGGCTGATCTTCCAGCGGGCCCGGGAGAAGGCCTCCGAAGGCACCCCGGTGATCGTGTTCTTCGACGAGATGGACTCGATCTTCCGCACCCGCGGCACCGGCGTTTCCTCGGACGTCGAGACCACGGTCGTTCCGCAGCTGCTGAGCGAGATCGACGGTGTGGAGGGGCTGGAGAACGTCATCGTCATCGGCGCCTCCAACCGCGAGGACATGATCGACCCGGCGATCCTGCGGCCCGGCCGCCTGGACGTCAAGATCAAGATCGAGCGGCCCGACGCCGAGGCGGCGCAGGACATCTTCTCCAAGTACCTCACCGAGGACCTGCCGGTGCACGCCGAGGACCTCGCCGAGTTCGGCGGCGACCGCGGACAGTGCATCAAGGCGATGATCGAAAAGGTCGTCGACCGGATGTACGCGGAGATCGACGACAACCGGTTCCTGGAGGTCACCTACGCCAACGGCGACAAAGAAGTCATGTACTTCAAGGACTTCAACTCCGGGGCGATGATCCAGAACGTCGTCGACCGGGCGAAGAAGAACGCCATCAAGTCGGTGCTGGAGACCGGGCAGCCCGGTCTGCGTATCCAGCATCTGCTGGATTCGATCGTCGACGAGTTCGCCGAGAACGAGGACCTGCCCAACACCACCAACCCCGATGACTGGGCGCGGATCTCGGGCAAGAAGGGCGAGCGGATCGTCTACATCCGCACCCTGGTCACCGGCAAGAGTTCCAGCGCCAGCCGGGCCATCGACACCGAGTCGAACCTGGGTCAGTACCTGTAGGCCCTCAGGCCCGTTCCCGCGGGCGTGCACGCCCTCGTCGAGATCGACGTCGGTGCGCGAAAGTGCGACTGGACCGCACGCCAGCGTCAATTTCGGCACACCTAGGGTGGACCTCATGCACCGGATCATCGGGACCGAAGTGGAATACGGCATTTCGTCGCCGTCGGACCCGACCGCCAACCCGATTCTGACCTCCACCCAGGCGGTGCTGGCCTACGCCGCCGCCGCGGGCATCCAGCGGGCCAAGCGCACCCGCTGGGATTACGAGGTGGAGTCGCCGCTGCGCGACGCCCGCGGATTCGACCTGAGCCGCTCGGCCGGCCCGCCCCCGATCGTCGACGCCGACGAGGTGGGCGCGGCCAACATGATCTTGACCAACGGGGCCCGGCTCTACGTCGACCACGCCCACCCGGAGTACTCCGCACCGGAATGCACCGACCCGATGGACGCGGTGATCTGGGACAAGGCCGGTGAGCGGGTGATGGAGGCCGCGGCCCGCTACGTCGCCAGCGTGCCGGGCGCGGCCAAACTGCAGCTGTACAAGAACAACGTCGACGGCAAGGGCGCCTCCTACGGCTCGCACGAGAACTACCTGATGAGCCGCCAGACCCCGTTCTCGGCGATCATCTCCGGGCTGACGCCGTTCTTCGTGTCGCGGCAGGTGATCAGCGGGTCGGGGCGGGTCGGCATCGGCCCGTCCGGCGACGAGCCGGGCTTTCAGCTGTCCCAGCGTGCCGACTACATCGAGGTCGAGGTCGGGCTGGAGACCACCCTCAAACGCGGCATCATCAACACCCGCGACGAACCGCACGCCGACGCCGACAAGTACCGCCGCCTGCACGTGATCATCGGCGACGCCAACCTCGCCGAAACGTCGACCTATCTCAAGCTGGGCACCACGGCGCTGGTGCTCGACCTGATCGAGGAGGGTCCGGCGCACGGCATCGACCTGAGCGATCTGGCGCTGGCCCGCCCGGTGCACGCCGTGCACGTCATCAGCCGCGATCCGTCGCTGCGGGCCACGGTCGCGCTGGCCGACGGCCGGGAGCTGACCGGGCTTGCGCTGCAACGCATCTACCTGGAGCGGGTGGCCAAGCTGCTGGAGGCCCGTGACCCCGATCCGCGGGCCGACGACGTCGTCGCTACCTGGGCCGAGATCCTCGACCAGCTCGAGCGCGACCCGATGGAGTGCGCCGACCGGCTGGACTGGCCGGCCAAGCTGCGGCTGCTGGAAGGCTTCCGGCAGCGGGAGAACCTGAGCTGGTCGGCGCCCCGGCTGCATCTGATCGACCTGCAGTACTCCGACGTGCGGCTGGACAAGGGTCTGTACAACCGGCTGGTGGCGCGCGGCTCGATGCGCCGGCTGGTCACCGAACAACAGGTGCTGGCCGCCGTGGACAGTCCGCCCACCGACACCCGCGCCTACTTCCGCGGTGAGTGTCTGCGCCGTTTCGGTGCCGACATCGCCGCCGCCAGCTGGGACTCGGTGATCTTCGACCTGGGCGGGGACTCGCTGGTGCGGATCCCGACGCTGGAGCCGCTGCGCGGCAGCAAGGCGCATGTGGGGGCGCTGCTGGACTCGGCGAACACCGCCGCCGAACTGGTCCAACAACTCACGACGTAGACCTGCAGCAACACGGGCACGGACCGGTAGGGTGGAGAAACCGGCCGCGGTGATGCGCGGCCGATGACGAGCAGGAGGCAGCGATGGCTCAGGAGCAGACCAAGCGCGGCGGGGGCGGCGGGGACGACGACGACCTGTCCGGCAGCACTGCGGCGGGCCAGGAGCGCCGCGAGAAGCTCAGCGAAGACACCGACGACCTGCTCGACGAGATCGACGACGTGCTGGAAGAGAACGCCGAGGACTTCGTGCGGGCGTATGTCCAAAAGGGCGGCCAGTGACCTGGCTGTCGCGTGACCGTCTGCCCCACAACTCAGCAACCTCAGGAATCCCGCTTACCCAGGTAGGCCTCTCGTCGTTTTCGGAGTTTCTGCGGCTTCAGGCACCCGAACTGCTGCCGAGTGGCGGCGCGGGATCCCCGGCCGGCACCGTCGGTGAGCAGCTGCCGCACGGCACCACCATCGTCGCGTTGAAGTATCCGGGCGGGGTGCTGATCGCGGGGGACCGGCGTTCGACGCAGGGCAACATGATCGCCGGACGCGACGTGCAGAAGGTGTACGTCACCGACGAGTACACCGCGACCGGCATTGCCGGAACCGCGGCGATCGCCGTCGAGTTCGCCCGGCTCTACGCGGTGGAACTCGAGCACTACGAGAAGCTCGAAGGCGTGCCGCTGACCTTCGCCGGCAAGGTCAACCGGCTGGCCACCATGGTGCGCGGCAACCTCGGTGCGGCGATGCAGGGGCTGGTGGCGTTGCCGCTGCTGGCCGGCTACGACGTCGACGCCGACGACGCGGCGAGCGCCGGGCGCATCGTGTCCTTCGACGCGGCCGGCGGCTGGCACGTCGAGGAAGAGGGCTACCAGGCGGTGGGCTCGGGCTCGCTGTTCGCCAAGTCCTCGATCAAGAAGCTCTACGGGCAGATCAGCGACGCCGAGTCCGCCCTGCGGGTGGCCATCGAAGCGCTGTACGACGCCGCCGACGACGATTCGGCCACCGGCGGCCCGGATCTGGTGCGGGGGATTTTCCCGACCTCGGTCACCATCGACGCCGACGGCGCCGTGGAGGTGTCCGAGCAGCGGATCGCCGAGCTGGCCCGTGAGGTCATCGAAGCCCGCACGCGCAGGGGTGACGCATGAGTTTTCCGTACTTCATCTCGCCCGAGCAGGCGATGCGCGAGCGCAGCGAGCTCGCCCGCAAGGGCATCGCCCGGGGACGCAGCGTGGTGGCGTTGGCCTACGCCGACGGAGTGTTGTTCGTCGCGGAGAACCCGTCGCGGTCGCTGCAGAAGATCAGCGAACTCTACGACCGGGTAGGTTTCGCCGCGGCGGGTCGGATCAACGAGTTCGAGAACCTGCGGCGCGGCGGTATCCAGTTCGCCGACACCCGCGGCTACGCCTACGATCGCCGCGACGTCACCGCGCGCCAACTGGCCAACGTGTACGCCCAAACCCTGGGTACCATCTTCACCGAGCAGGCCAAGCCGTACGAGGTGGAGCTGTGCGTCGCCGGCGTCGCCTACCAGGGACAGACGAAAGCCCCTGAGCTGTACCGGATCACCTACGACGGCTCGATCACCGACGAACCGCACTTCGTGGTGATGGGCGGCACCACCGAACCGGTCGCCAACGCGCTCAAAGAGTCCTACACCGAGAACGCCGAGTTGGCCGACGCGCTGCACATCGCTGTCAACGCCCTCAAGCAGACCGAGGGCGGCAACGGCGCCGAGCCGCGCGATCTGGGGCCGGGCACCTTGGAGGTGGCCATCCTCGACGCCAACCGGCCCAAGCGGGCGTTCCGGCGGATCAACCGCGCCGCCTTGGAATCATTGTTGCCGCAGTCAGATTCGCCGGAAGAGCCGTCGGGCGAGGATTCCGACTAGGCCTTTGCATGCCTAAGAAGTACGGAGTCAAAGAGAAGGACCTGGTCGTCAACCACATCGTCGACCTGGTGCTGGCCGGCGAGCTGCGCAGCGGCGCCCGGGTCAACCGCGATGCGATCGCGGCCGCCCTGGGGGTCAGTAGGCTGCCGGTTCAGCAGGCCGTGGACCAGCTCGAACAGCAGGGGATGCTGGCCAGCCGCTATCACCGCGGCGTGTTTGTCGCGCGCTTCGATGAGGCCGTCGTTCGCGAACAGCATGAATTGCACGGGACGCTGAACGCGATCGCGTCGGCACGGGCGGCGACCAACCCGACCCCGCGGGTACTGGCCGAACTCGACGCGGCACTGCGGAGTCTGCGAGACAACAAGGCGCCCGCGGCTTTTCAAGAAGCGGCCTACGCATTTCGCAGCATCGTCGTCGAGGAGTATGCCGGTCCGCCGCTACAAGCGGCGATCATCGCGGCCCGCGTCTTCATGCCCCGCGGATTCTGGGGGACCTACGTCAATGACTACGAGGAGTTCCTGCCCACCTATGAGGCCGAAGCCGCCGCGATCCAGCGGCGCGACCCCGAGGCCGCCCGGGCAGCCTGCATGGACCGATCGGAGCGGCAGGCCAAAGTGGTGCTGGCCGAGTTGACCCTGCGCGGTGTTTTGAGCGACGCGCGGTCTAGCTGACGAGCAGACGTTAATGTGCCCCAAAACCTAGGTTTTGGGGCACATTAACGTCTTGTCGCGCGGGTTAACCAGGGTGTCCGGCTGCGCCGTCGGTGCCGGTTTGGCCGTCGGGGTTGCCGGTGCCGCCTGCGCCGCCGGCACCACCATTGCCGGCCGCGCCTGCGGCTCCCTGAGTTCCGTCGGTGCCGTTGGTGCTGGTGCCACCGGCGCCGCCGGCCGCGCCGTTGCCGCCGGTTCCGCCGTTGCCGCCGTCACCGCCGGGCAGGGTGTTGCCGTTGGTGTCGGTTCCGCCGTTGCCGCCCTTGCTGCCGGCGCCGCCGGTGCCGCCCTTTCCACCGGTGCCACCGTTGCCGCCGTTACCCGATTCCGCGTTACCTCCGGCACCGCCTTGGCCGCCGTTACCGGCGGTGCCGCCGTCGTGGCCGTCGCCGCCGGGCCCGTGTGCGGGGTTGGTTGCGGGCTGGCCGATGAACCCCGTGCCACCGACGCCGCCAGCGCCACCGTTCCCGCCGTCGACGCTGCCTTGGGCGTTGCCACCGGCACCGCCGGCACCGCCGTCACCACCAACGCCAATGGTGCCCGTGCCGCCCATGCCGCCGCTACCGCCGTTACCGGCGTGGCTGGGTCCAGCGCCGTAGGGGTTGTTGGCGGGCATGGCAACCCCGTCGCTGTCACCACCGGCACCGCCGGTACCGCCATCCCCGCCTGTGCCACCTATCCCACTTCCACCGAGAAGGACAGCGCCGGCACCTCCACTGCCACCGGTGCCGCCGCTGCCGCCGGACGCCGTGCCGCTTCCGCCGTTACCTCCAACGCCGCCCGTGCCGGCATTGCCACCGCCGTACGCGGTGCCGCCCGTGCCGCCGCTGCCGCCGTTGCCACCAACGCTGATGACACCCGGCCCGGTGGCACCATTGCCGCCGTTGCCACCGTTGCCTCCGACCGCAGCGTCACCGGTGTAACCACCTCCGCCGGATGAACCGTTACCGCCGTTGCCGCCGTGGCTCCAGATGGTGCCGGTTCCGTCGTTCCACCCGGTGCTGTTGCCGCCGTTGCCGCCGTTGCCGGCGATTCCGCCGGTGGCACCGGAGCCGCCGCCGGTGAAGGAGCCGTCACCGCCGTTGCCGCCGGCGTAGGTTCCGGTACCGCCATTGCCGCCATTGCCGCCGGTCCCGCCTTGCCCGGTTTGGGTGCTTCCGCCGCTGCCGGCCCCTCCTCCGTCACCGCCGATGGTTTTGACCGTGTTGTCGTCGGTGGCGCCATTGCCGCCGGCGCCGCCGTCACCGCCGTCACCGCCGGCTCCACTTCGAGAGGGACCGCCCCAACCGCCCCAACCGCCGCTGCCGGCTGTGCCTGCGGTGGCATCTCCGCCATCACCACCGTCGCCGCCAGCACCGCCGGCGTTGTTGTCGACGGACTGGCCGCCGTTGCCGCCCCACCCGCCACCGCCGCCGTTGAGGCCGCTGCCGCCGTGGCCGCCGGAGCCACCGGCGCCGCCGATGTTGCCGTTGCCGGCGTATCCGCCATCACTGCCGGCACCGCCGTTGCCCAGGTAATTGCCATCGGGGTCTTGGTAGGCGTTACCGCCGGCGCCGCCGTTACCGCCATCACCGCCATCACCAATCTGGCCCGCATGTCCATACATGGGGCTGGTGTAGATGCTGGAGCCGCGTTCACCAGCCGCTCCGCCAGCACCTCCACCCCACGACCATCCCCCATTACCCCCGTCGTAGTGGTTGGCGGTGCCGGTTGCTCCGTCGCCGCCGTTACCGCCGGCACCTGCTTTGCCGCCGTTGCCGCCGTTTCCGAACATGAAGCCGCTGCGCCCCCCGGCGCCACCATTGCCGCCGTAACCACCGGCAGTGGCGTTACCGTCTCCGCCGTTGGCGAAGGTGCCAGCGGCGCCGGCCGTGCCGGCGGCTCCGGCACCGCCTGCCCCGCCGTTGCCGAGGAACCAGGCCGACGCATTGCCGCCCGCACCGCCGTTGCCGCCGGTACCGCCTGCTTCGAGCGCCATACCGCCGGCCCCGCCGGTGCCGCCGTTGCCCATCCAGGTTGCGCCGGCTCCGCCGTTGCCGCCGTTGGCTCCGGCGCCGCCGTTGCCGCCGTCGCCGCCGTCACCAAGCCAGCCGGGTGCGTTGCCGCCGTTACCGCCGGTGATGCCGGTTTGGTCGGAGTCCCAGCCGTTTCCGCCGTCGCCGAACCACAGTCCGCCGTTACCGCCGTCGGGGTTTTCCGCGGTGCCATCAAGGCCGTTGCCGATCAGGATCTGGCCGTTGCCGAACGCCTGGTTGATGAAGTCGTCGATCTGGGCGCCCAACGGGCTGGTGATCCAGGCCTGCATGCTGTCGTGCATGGGCTGATAGATCCACTGATCGAGCATGGTGGTCCAGTCGATGGGGTCACCGAACGCCAATGGCTCAGCGGTGCCCGAGAACGCCGAGGCGTCCAGCAGCCCATCCAGGCTTGCGCCCGGATCGGTGGCGCTGAGCCAGGCGGCGGGGTCGAAAAGATCGGTGATCCAGTCGAACTCATCAGCCTGAGCCGCCGGCACAGTGCTCAACGGTGTGATACCGAAGGCCAGGAACGCGCCGACCGCGCTGGCGGCGCCGATCACCCGGGTGTGGCGGCGCCGGTGGGTGTGGTGAGGACTCATGAACGAAAACCTTTCTGAGGAAAAGCGTTACCAAGCAAGTGGGGCGGCGGGTTAGAGGGTGAACAAGTCGTGCAGCCAGCCCAGCGAATCGCTGGCCGCAGCAGCCATACCGCCGTCGTCGAGCAGGTCGGGCAGGGTGGGCAGCTCGGTGTCGACCAGCGGTGGGGTGACCACGACCGGGCCCTTGCCGTCCCAGCCCGACCCCAACAACGCACCCACGGTTTGACCCCACGCCTCCCAGGCCGCGATCGGCCCGATCCCGGCACTGTTGAGATCCAGGGTGCCCAACACCGGCACCCCGGAGAATTCGATGCCCACACTCTGAAACAGCGAGCCCCCGACGGCGGGTACTGAGGCGACCACCTCCCCGCCGGCCCCGAGCACCTGATAGGGGCCCACGGCCACCGCGCCCGGGCTCAACAGTCCGCCGAACGCGAAGTCCAGGTGATCCATGTTCATTCCGGCCGGGAAGAACCCGGCCTCGTTGATCATCGGCAACAACGCATCCAGATTCAGGGTGGCGCCGTTGAACACCGCACCCCACATATTGGCCAGGGTGTCGCCGATACTGTCATGGTCGTTGATGGAGTTCATCAACGCGATCCACGGACTGATGCCCGGCCCGATCATCCCCATGAACACCGCGCTTTGCGGCGAGCCCAGCCAATCGATGAGCGGCAGGATCGCGTTCGGATCAACATTGTCGGGCAGATAGCCGGCCACCTGACCGAACATCAACGCATGCGTGCCATCCATCGTGTGATTGAGCACCGTGGCATGCGTCGCATCGGTTTCGTTCTGGAGCCCCCACCCCGAGAGCACCGCATTCAGATGCCCCTGAATCGACTCCACCACACCATTGGTCGAACCCGCCGGATCATTGAGCAACTGATTCCAGTAGTCGGCCTGGTTGGCGAAGAACTGCTGAAACCCCACATTCGGCGCCAAAAAATAGTTGTTCAACAACACCGTCGCATTCGCCGAGGCCGCATCCATCACCTCCTCCCACGCCCCCGCCAACTGCACAGCCGGGGACACAATCACAGGCAACGGCACCACCACCGGCGTAACCGCGAACAAACTGGCGCCAACGATCGCCACACCAGCGGTGGCGTACGGGCGAAGAGTGGCGTGCAAGAGAACTCCTTCAGGTATGTGATCCACAGCACGTTGGGTACGAAGCATGAGGCTAGCTGAGAGATACCTGATTTGTATACAAAAAACTAGAACTCGTTCTAAATCAGTGGTGTGGCGCCTGGTGACAGGGTCAAACCCCGTCCTCGGCTGCGGGCCGGACGTGGCAGGACGGCGCACTACTGTGCATGTCCAAGGCGCGCAGGGTGTCGTGAGAGTTGCTCGGCGGGGGTGCGCAGGGCGACCTACGTAGGCGTGCAAGATGCATGTAAATAGACGATGAAGCCGTGTTAGTTACAAGCCTGCTCGTAAAAACGGCGCGCGGAACTCAGGTGATTTTCAAATAAGGGCGGCTGCGTCGCGTCGCTTCGCTGGCTGGGTCGCGCGCTGGCTGGAGCGGACAGCCCGAGGGCCGTTCCTGGCCTTCGCCCGGTCATCGACGAAGCGGGCATTGGTTGCTGGCTGGTTGGCGTCGAGGCCAACCTTGGTCTCATCGGGTGGAACCCGACGCCCGTCTGCCAGCACGGACAGTTGAATACCGCGCCGGAATCGTCTTCTACGACAGCGATTTCGACCGGTTCGGCGCGAGCCGGCACCGCCCAGAGGACCTGCCCTGACCGCTACTCGTTGGCTCTGCGCGCACCAGGTAGGTCACTCGAACTTTGTCGTGGTGGACGCCGGCGCCGCTAGGCGCTCGAGCGCGCCCGCAGCGTCTCCAGCGCCTTGTCGGCGTGGGTGTCCATGGAGAATTCGCTGGAGACCACGGACAGCACGCTGCGGTCGGTGTCGATCACGAACGTGGTCCGCTTGACCGGCATCAGCTTGCCCAGCAGGCCGCGTTTGACGCCGAACTGGGTGGCCACCGTGCCGTCGGTGTCCGACAGCAGTGGGTAGTCGAAGCTGTGCAGGTCGGTGAACTTGGCCTGCTTGGCCGGTGCGTCGGCGCTGATCCCGACCCGCTGGGCCCCGACGGCGGCGAACTCGGCCGCCAGATCACGGAAGTGGCAGGCCTCCTTGGTGCAGCCCGGCGTCATCGCCGCCGGATAGAAGAACAGCACCACCGGTCCGTCGGCCAATAGGGCGCTGAGGGTGCGTGGGGTGCCGGTCTGGTCGGGCAGCTCGAAGTCGGCCACGGTGTCACCAGGTTTCATGCTCGCCACGCTACGCCAGAAGCGACAAGCTGTGCCCGATGGTGGCGACCCGCTGCGCCCGACTCCGTCGCGCTTGCGATCGCCAACGTCTGGGAAGATGGATCGATGCACGCCACCCTCGCGACCACCACCTCACGGGAGGATTTCCGGGCGCTGGCCGCCGAGCACCGCGTGGTTCCGGTGACCCGCAAGATGCTCGCCGATGCCGAGACGCCGCTGTCGGCCTACCGCAAACTGGCCGCCAACCGTCCCGGAACGTTTCTGCTGGAATCGGCCGAGAATGGCCGGTCCTGGTCGCGGTGGTCGTTCATCGGGGCCGGGGCACCCTCGGCGTTGACGGTGCGCGACGGCGAAGCGGCGTGGCTGGGCGTGGTGCCGCAGGACGCGCCGTCCGGCGGCGATCCGGTGACCGCGCTGCACGCGACGATGGAGCTGTTGGCCACCGGTGCGCCGCACGGGCTGCCGCCGCTGTCGGGCGGGATGGTGGGGTTCTTCGCCTACGACCTGGTGCGGCGGCTGGAGCGGCTGCCGGAGCTGACCGTCGACGACCTGAAGCTGCCGGACATGCTGTTGCTGCTGGCCACCGATATCGCGGCGGTGGATCACCACGAGGGCACCATCACGTTGATCGCCAACGCGGTGAACTGGAACGGCACCGACGAGCGCGTCGATGAGGCCTACGACGACGCCGTCGCCCGCCTCGATGTGATGACCGCGGCCCTGGGGCAGCCGTTGCCGTCGACGGTGGCCACCTTCAGCCGGCCCGAGCCGCAGCACCGCTCCCAGCGCACCGTGGCCGAATACGGGGCCATCGTGGAGCGTCTGGTCGGGGAGATCGAGGCCGGTGAGGCCTTCCAGGTGGTGCCCTCGCAGCGCTTCGAAATGGACACCGCCGCCGACCCCATCGACGTCTATCGGATGCTGCGGGTCTCCAACCCCAGCCCGTACATGTACCTGCTGCAGGTCCCTGACAACGATGGCCTTCTCGCATTTTCGATAGTCGGCTCCAGCCCGGAAGCGCTCGTCACCGTCACCGACGGCTGGGCCACCACCCACCCGATCGCCGGCACCCGGTGGCGCGGGCAGACCGAGGAAGAAGATCAGCTGCTGGAGAAGGATCTGCTGCACGACGAGAAGGAACGCGCCGAGCACCTGATGCTGGTCGACCTGGGCCGCAACGACCTGGGTCGGGTGTGTGTGCCAGGCACCGTGCGGGTGGAGGACTACAGCCACATCGAGCGCTACAGCCACGTCATGCACCTGGTGTCCACGGTGACCGGGCAGTTGGCCGCCGACCGCACCGCCCTGGACGCCGTCACCGCCTGTTTCCCGGCCGGAACCTTGTCCGGGGCACCCAAGGTGCGCGCCATGGAGCTGATCGAGGACGTCGAGCAGACCCGGCGCGGCCTGTACGGCGGGGTGGTCGGCTATCTGGACTTCGCCGGCAACGCCGACTTCGCCATCGCGATCCGCACCGCGTTGATGCGCGACGGCACCGCCTATGTGCAGGCCGGCGGGGGCGTGGTCGCCGACTCCAACGGCCCCTACGAATACACCGAGGCGACCAACAAGGCCCGTGCGGTGCTGGGCGCGATCGCCGCCGCCGAAACCCTGACCGCACCGGGCGCCGACGGCCATGGCTGACCCCGACGCCGATCGGCGCGGCCGGCGGGCGATCCGAATCGCGCAGCTGCTGCTGGCGCTGGCCGCCGTCGGGCTCTGGGGGGCCTCCCGGCTGCCCTGGGTGCGCATCCGGTCCTTCGACGGGCTGGGCCAGCCGAAGACGGTCACGCTGTCCGGTGCCGCATGGTCGACGGCGCTGCTGCCGGTGGCGGCGGTGCTGCTGGCCGCGGCGGTCGCCGCGCTGGCGGTGCGGGGCTGGCTGCTGCGGCTGCTGGCGATGGTGGTGGCCGCGGCCAGCCTGGCGATCGGATACCTGGCGATCAGCCTGTGGGTGATGCCGGATGTGGCGCTGCGCGGCGCCGACCTGGCCGGGGTGCCGGTGATCTCGCTGGTCGGCAGCGAACGCCACCACGTCGGTGCGGCGATCACCGTGGCGGCAGCGGCCATCACGCTGATCGGTGCCGCGTTGCTGATGCGCGCGGCGGCGTCGGTCTCCGCGGCCACGACGAAGTACGTGGCGCCCGGTGCCCGACGCGCGATGGCGGAACACAACGGCGACCCGCAGATGTCCGAGCGCACCCTGTGGGACGCCCTCGACGAGGGCCGCGACCCCACCGATGCGGCCGCCGAAACCACGGAATCTGAGGCGCCGGACTCCGACAGCAAGGGGCGGTGACGGCCGGTGGGGTTACGGCGACTACCCTTCGATGAACATCATTGCGATCCGCTTCCGACCGCAGGAAGGAACCGACCGGCATGAGTTCGGGGACTGTGCTCGACTCCATCATCGAGGGAGTTCGCGCAGACGTCGCCGCCCGCGAGGCCGTGGTGAGCATGTCGGAGATCAAGGAGGCGGCCAAGGCCGCCCCGCCGCCGCTGGACGTCATGGCGGTGCTGCGCGAGCCGGGCATCGCCGTGATCGCTGAGGTCAAGCGCGCCAGCCCGTCCAAGGGTGAACTCGCCTCCATCGCCGACCCCGCCGAGCTGGCCCGCGCCTACCAGGACGGCGGCGCGCGGATCATCAGTGTGCTCACCGAGCAGCGGCGGTTCAACGGGTCGCTGGCCGACTTGGACGCGGTGCGCGCCGCAGTGTCCATTCCGGTGCTGCGTAAAGACTTTGTGATGTCGCCGTACCAGATTCACGAGGCGCGTGCGCACGGCGCGGACCTGCTGCTGCTGATCGTGGCCGCACTGGATCAGCACGCGCTGGAGTCCATGCTGGAACGCACCGAATCGCTCGGGATGACCGCGCTGGTCGAGGTCCACACCGAACAGGAAGCCGACCGCGCGCTGCAGGCCGGTGCCAAGGTGATCGGTGTCAACGCACGCGATTTGAGAACGCTGACGGTGGACCGGGATTGCTTCGCGCGCATCGCACCCGGCCTGCCCACCGACGTCATCAGGATCGCCGAATCCGGGGTGCGCGGCACCGCCGACCTGCTCGCCTACGCCGGCGCGGGCGCCGACGCGGTGTTGGTGGGCGAAGGCCTGGTCACCAGTGGAGACCCGCGCGCCGCGGTCGCCGATCTGGTCACCGCCGGTCGGCACCCGTCCTGTCCTAAGCCGGCCCGCTAGCCTGAGCCCAATGGCAGATCTGCTAGGCCCGCAGCTTCCCCGTTCCAGCGCGGCCGTCACCGAACGTAGTGGTCACGACCCTGACACGGGTGGACATTTCGGCAGTTACGGCGGGCGCTATGTCCCCGAGGCGCTGATGGCGGTCATCGAGGAAGTCACCGCCGCCTACGACAAAGTGCGCACCGATGCGGAGTTCCTGGACACCCTCGACAACCTGCAGACCCACTACAGCGGCCGGCCGTCGCCGCTGTATGAGGCGACCCGGCTGTCCGAATACGCCGGCGGGGCACGGCTGTTCCTCAAACGAGAAGACTTGAACCACACCGGTTCTCACAAGATCAACAACGTGCTCGGGCAGGCGCTGCTGGCCAAGCACATGGGCAAGACCCGGGTCATCGCCGAAACCGGTGCGGGCCAGCACGGGGTGGCCACCGCAACGGCGTGCGCGCTGCTCGGGCTGGACTGCGTGGTGTACATGGGCGCCGTCGACACCGCCCGGCAAGCGCTCAACGTGGCGCGGATGCGGTTGTTGGGGGCCACCGTGGTGGCGGTGGAAGCCGGATCGAAAACCTTGAAGGACGCCATCAACGAGGCGTTCCGGGACTGGGTCACCAACGCCGACAACACCTACTACTGCTTCGGCACCGCGGCCGGGCCGCATCCGTTCCCGACCATGGTGCGTGACTTCCAGCGGATCATCGGAATGGAGGCGCGAGCGCAGATCCAGCACCAGGCCGGTCGACTGCCCGACGCGGTGACGGCGTGTGTCGGTGGGGGATCCAACGCCATCGGCATCTTCCACGCTTTTCTCGATGACCCCGGAGTCCGGTTGGTCGGCTTCGAGGCGGCCGGTGACGGTGTGGACACCGGCCGTCATGCCGCAACGTTCACCGGGGGATCGCCGGGCGCGTTCCAGGGGTCCTACTCCTATCTGCTGCAGGACGAGGACGGTCAGACCATCGAATCCCACTCGATCTCGGCGGGGTTGGACTATCCCGGGGTCGGGCCCGAGCACGCCTGGTTGCGGGAGACGGGGCGGGCCGAGTACCGCCCCGTCACCGACACCGAGGCCATGGACGCCTTCCGGTTGCTGTGCCGCACCGAGGGCATCATTCCGGCCATCGAATCGGCGCACGCGGTCGCCGGCGCGCTCAAGCTGGGTGGCGAACTGGGGCCGGGTGCGGTGGTGGTGGTGAACCTGTCCGGCCGCGGCGACAAGGATGTCGAGACTGCGGCCCAGTGGTTCGGTCTACTCGACGAGGACGGCGGTGGCCAGCCGTGACCGTGCAGCAGAACCAATCCAGTTCGTTGGCCGCGCTTTTCGACGAGTGTCGGCAGCAGAACCGGGCGGCGCTGATCGGCTATCTGCCCACCGGCTACCCGGATGTGCCCGGGTCGGTGGCGGCGATGACCGCACTGGTGGACTCCGGCTGCGACCTGATCGAAGTCGGCGTGCCGTACTCGGATCCGGGGATGGACGGTCCGACGATCGCCGCGGCGGCCGAAATCGCGTTGCAGGGCGGCGTGCGGGTGCGTGACACGTTGGCCGCGGTCGAGGCGATCAGCACCGCCGGCGGGCGCGCGGTGGTGATGACCTACTGGAATCCGGTGCTGCGCTACGGCGTTGACGCGTTCGCACGCGATCTGGCCGCTGCCGGCGGATACGGCTTGATCACCCCCGACCTGATTCCCGACGAAGCCGAAGCCTGGCTGGCGGCCTCGGACCAATACGGTCTGGACCGCATCTTCCTGGTGGCGCCGTCGTCGACGTCGCAGCGGCTGGCGGCCACCGTGGAAGCCTCACGCGGATTCGTCTACGCCGCATCGACCATGGGAGTCACCGGCGCCCGCGATGCGGTGTCGGATGCCGCACCGGAGCTGGTCCGACGGGTAAAGGAAGTCTCCGACATTCCGGTCGGGGTCGGGCTGGGGGTGCGGTCGGGACCGCAGGCCGCCGAAATCGCCGGCTACGCCGACGGTGTCATCGTCGGCTCGGCGTTGGTCTCGGCGTTGGCCGACGGCCTCCCGGCGCTGCGGGCATTGAGCTCCGAACTTGCCGCCGGTGTGCGCCAGAGGGTTTCGGCCTGATGCTGACAACGGTGCTGGCCGCGTTCCCCAGCCCTTCACGCGGGGTGTGGCATCTGGGCCCGGTGCCGATCCGGGCCTACGCGCTGTGCATCATCGCCGGCATCATCGCCGCACTGATCGTCGGCGATCGGCGCTGGGCGGCCCGCGGCGGCGAACGCGGCGTGATCTACGACATCGCGCTGTGGGCGGTGCCGTTCGGGCTGATCGGCGGCCGGGTGTATCACCTGATGACCGATTGGCGAACATATTTCGGGCCCAACGGGGCGGGTGCGGACGCGGCGCTGCGGATCTGGGACGGCGGCCTGGGCATCTGGGGTGCGATTGCCCTCGGCGGCGTGGGTGCCTGGATCGCCTGCCGCCGGCGCGGCATCCCGCTGCCGGCGTTCGCCGACGCGATCGCCCCGGGCATTGTGCTGGCGCAGGCGATCGGGCGACTGGGCAACTACTTCAACCAGGAGTTGTACGGCCGCGAGACCGGGGTGCCGTGGGGGTTGCAGGTCTTCTTCCGCCGCGACCCGTCCGGCATCGTCGACGTGCACTCCCTGGACGGGGTGTCGACCGGGCAGGTGGCGTTGGTGGTGCAGCCGACATTCCTGTACGAATTGCTCTGGAATCTCCTGGTATTCGTGGTGCTGATCGTTGTGGACCGACGGTTCAAGTTCGGCCACGGACGGCTGTTTGCGCTGTATGTCGCGGCCTACTGTGTGGGCCGGTTCGGGGTGGAATTGCTGCGCGATGACCCCGCCACGATGATCTACGGCATCCGGGTCAACTCTTTCACCTCGACGTTCGTGTTCATCGGGGCAGTGGTCTACATGATGCTGGCGCCCAAGCAACGTGAGGATCCCGAGGCGCTGCGGGCCACCTGGACGACCGACGAGTCCGAGGAGACATCTGCTGAGCCTGGCGCCGACGAGGGTGCGGATACCGAATCCGGCGCGGCGATGTTCGAGGCGGATGTGGTCGACGAGAGCGAGTTGGCCGAGTCGGATGCCGACGACGAGACCCTCGAGGACGAGGCAGAACTTGACGCCGAGGAGCCCGTGGCCGCGCTCGTCGATGAGGAAGCGGCCGAGGCGGAGTCCGATGTCGAGGACGAGTCTGAGGAGCTGTCGGAGGACGGCGAGGAGCCCGAGCCCGAGCCCGAGGTTGAGGACGAAGAGCCGCTGGCCGAGGCCGTCGATGAGGAAGCTGCTGAGGCGGAGTCGGACATTGACGACGAGTCCGAGGAGCTCTTCGAGGACGGCGAGGTAGCGGACGCCGAGCAGGACAGCGAAGTCGCGGAGGAGGATTCCGACGGGACTTCGGCCGAGGTGTCCGACGATCTGGAGGAGCCCGAGCCCGAGGTTGAGGACGCGGAGGAGTCGGTAGTCGAGGCGGCCGATGAGGAAGCAGCCGAGGCGGAGTCGGACGTCGAAGACGAGGCCGAGGAGTCGTCGGAGGCAGACGCCGAGCCCGAGGCCGAGGACGTCGCGGAGCCGGTAGCCGAAACTGCCGATGAGGAAGCGGTTGAGGCAGAGTCGGACGTCGAGGACGAGGACGAGGAACCGTCAGACGTCGACGCGGAGCCCGAGGTTGAGGACGCGGAGGAGTCGGACGTCGAAGACGAGGCCGAGGAGTCGTCGGAGGCAGACGCCGAGCCCGAGGCCGAGGACGTCGCGGAGCCGGTAGCCGAAACTACCGACGACGAAGCGGCGGAGGAAGACTCGGACGCCGAGCCCGAGGACGAGGAACCGTCTGACGTCGACGAGGTTGATGCCGACGAGGAGCCCGAAGTTGCCGCGGCAGACCCCGAGGAGTCGTCGGCAGAGGCGGCCGATGAGGAAGCGGCCGAGGCGGAGTCCGACGACCAGGAAGACGTCGTCGATGAGGCAGAAGAACCCGAAATCGTGACTGAGGACGATGAGTCCGAAGAGTTGCCGTCCGCGCCTGAAACCGGCGTCCCCCAGGCGCGGACCCGCTGGTGGAACCGGGCCAGAAGAAATCGCCGCTAGCCGGAGCACTGCGGTCGAGGACCGAGTTCTGGCATGCTGGCTGAATGACTGACCGGGAACCGTCGGTCGACAGCCAGTCGATGGCCGTCAAGGAGCATGTCATCAGCCGCCGCTATGCGACGGCCGGCAGCGTCGTGCTGTTCGCCGGGGCTCTTGCCTACATCGGTCTGGCCGACCCGCACCGGCAGGGTTCGCCCTTCCCGCTGTGCCCATTCCGGCTGCTGACCGGCTGGAACTGCCCGGCCTGCGGCGGGCTGCGGATGGTGCACGACCTGCTGCACGCGGACCTGGCGGCCGCTGTCACCGACAACGTGTTCCTGTTGGTGGGTCTGCCCGTGGTGGGGGTCTGGATGTGGCTGCGGCGTCGCCGCGGTGCGTCGTTGCTCCCGACGGCGGGTGTCGCAATGCTTGTGGCCACGGCGGTGGCCTGGACGGTGGTGCGCAACCTGCCCGGATTCCCGCTGGTCCCAACGCTGCTGCCCGGCTGACCCGCGCATTGCCCATCCGGTGCGAAGCGCGCCCACCGGGCCACCACTATGCTGGGCTGGTGACTAGACGCGGCAAGATCGTCTGTACTCTCGGCCCGGCCACCAGCAGCGATGAGATGGTGAAAGCGCTGGTTGAGGCCGGGATGGATGTCGCCCGGATGAACTTCAGCCACGGCGACTACGACGACCACAAGGCCGCCTACCAGCGCGTCCGCGCGGCATCGGATGCCACCGGACGCGCCGTCGGCGTGCTGGCCGACCTGCAGGGCCCCAAGATCCGGTTGGGGCGCTTCGCCGAAGGTCGGACCAATTGGGCGAACGGCGAAACGGTGCGCATCACCGTCGGCGACTGCCAGGGCAGCCACGACCGGGTGTCCACCACCTACAAGCAGCTGAACGTCGACGCCGTGCCCGGCGACCGGGTGTTGGTCGACGACGGCAATGTCGCGCTGGTGGTCGACAGCATCGACGGCCAGGACGTGGTGTGCACCGTGACCGAGGGCGGTCCGGTCAGCAACAACAAGGGCATGTCGCTGCCGGGGATGAACGTGTCCGCGCCGGCCTTGTCGGACAAGGACATTGAGGATCTCGAGTTCGCCCTCAAGCTCGGCGTCGACCTGGTGGCGCTGTCGTTCGTGCGGTCGCCGTCGGATGCCGAACTCGTGCACGAGGTGATGGACCGGGTCGGGCGCCGGGTCCCGGTGATCGCCAAGCTGGAGAAGCCCGAAGCCATCGACGACCTGGAGGCGGTCGTGCTGGCGTTCGACGCGGTCATGGTCGCCCGCGGCGATCTGGGCGTCGAGTTGCCGCTGGAAGAGGTTCCGCTGGTGCAGAAGCGGGCGATCCAGATGGCCCGGGAGAACGCCAGGCCGGTCATCGTGGCCACCCAGATGCTGGAGTCGATGATCGAGAACTCCCGGCCCACCCGCGCCGAGGCCTCCGACGTCGCCAACGCCGTCCTGGACGGCACCGACGCGGTGATGCTGTCCGGGGAGACCGCGGTGGGCAAGCACCCCCTGGAGGCGGTGCGGACCATGGCACGCATCATCGCCGCGGTCGAGGCCCATTCGACCGCGGCGCCGCCGCTGACCCACGTGCCGCGCACCAAACGCGGCGTGATCTCCTATGCCGCACGCGATATCGGAGAACGGCTGGACGCCAAAGCCCTGGTCGCCTTCACCCAGTCCGGGGACACCGTGCGTCGGCTGGCCCGGCTGCACACCCCGCTGCCGCTGCTGGCCTTCACCGCCCTGCCCGAAATCCGCAGCCAGCTGGCGATGACCTGGGGCACCGAGACGTTCATCGTGCCGCCGATGCAGTCCACCGACGGCATGATCCGCCAGGTCGACAAATCGCTGCTGGAACTCGGCCGCTACCAGCGCGGCGACACCGTGGTCATCGTCGCCGGTGCGCCCCCCGGCACGGTGGGCTCCACCAACCTGATCCACGTGCACCGGATCGGCGAGGACGACGTCTAACGCATGGCCAACGCTGACTTCGCGGAGCTGATGGCGGTCCTGGACCTCAACGACGTCGGCGACGACGTGTTCGTCGGCGCGCATCCGAGCAAGACCCCGCTGCGCACCTTCGGCGGGCAGCTGATGGCCCAGTCGTTCGTGGCCAGCACCCGGACCCTGACCCGCGACCTGCCGCCCAACGCGCTGTCCGTGCATTTCATCAACGGCGGCGACCCGGCCAAGGACATCGAGTTCCGGGTGGTGCGGCTGCGCGACGAGCGCCGCTTCGCCAACCGGCGGGTCGACGCCGTGCAGGACGGGACGCTGCTGGCGACCGCGATGATCTCCTACCTGTCCGGCGGTGCCGGCCTCGAGCACAGCGTCGAGCCGCCCGAGGTGGCCGCACCGGAGACGTTGCCGACGATCGGGGAGTTGCTGCGCGGCTACGAGCAGACCGTCCCGCACTTCGTCAACGCACTGCAACCGGTGGAATGGCGCTACACCAACGACCCGGCCTGGGTGATGCGGGACAAGGGCGAGCGACTCGACCACAACCGGGTCTGGCTCAAGGCGGACGGGGAACTGCCCGCCGACCCCACCCTGCACACCGCCGTCATGGTGTACTCCTCGGACACCACGGTGCTGGACTCCATCATCACCACACACGGTTTGTCCTGGGGGTTCGACCGGATCTTCGCCGCCAGCGCCAACCACACCATCTGGTTTCACCGGCCGGTGCGCTTCGACGACTGGGTGCTGTATGCGACGTCGTCGCCGGTGGCGACGGATTCCCGCGGTTTGGGCACCGGGCACTTCTTCGACCGGGCCGGTCAGCTGATCGCCACCGTCGTGCAAGAGGGCATCCTCAAATATTTTCCCGGCTCGGCCCGCTGACCCGGCGCATTTCCTGCGCGCTGACTCCCCGACCTGGGCGTAACGTTCCCCTCATGCGGGTAGACCTGGTGTGAAAGGGCCGCGGACGGAGGGTTAGGGGTGAGCGAGCTGTCGACGGGCGTGCAGGCCCGCGAACGTGTCGTCGTGCACGTGGACTCGCCGCGCGCCCGCTGGATCGGTGCGTTAGCCCTGTTCTCGGTGGTCGGCTGGCTTGCCGTGCTGATCACCCACGACCATGAGGCGGTGCGGGCCGCCGGGCGGGTGGGGTGGTCGCTGACCATCCTGGCTGCCGTGGTGTTTATCGCCCGCGGCATCTTCCTGGGCCGCCCGGTCACCGCGCTGCACGCCTTCGTCGCACTGCTGTTGCTGCTGGCCGGGTTGGGGGTGCACCTGGTGTACCCCAACCTGCTCGCCGACGTGCTGATCGCCAGCGCCGGCCTGGCACTGATGTGGCCCACCTCGGCGTATCCGCAACCGGCGGACCTGCCCAAGGTGTGGCGACTGCTGCAGCGAACCCGTGAGGACCCGCTGGCGCCGTTCGCCATGCAGACACTCAAGTCGTATCACTTCAGCGCCGACGGCACCGCCGCGCTGGCCTACCGCACCCGCATCGGCTATGCGGTGGTCAGCGGCGATCCGATCGGGGAGCCGCGGTGCTACCCGGAACTGGTCGCCGACTTCGCCGCGCTGTGCCACAGCCGCGGCTGGCGCATCGTGGTGCTGGGCTGCAGCGAGGCGCGGCTCGGGCTGTGGAGCGACCCGGCCGTGGTCGGGCAGGCGCTGCGCACGGTACCGATCGGCCGCGACGTCGTCATCGACGTGGCCAGCTTCGACATGGTGGGCCGCAAGTTCCGCAACCTGCGCCAGGCTGTGCAGCGCACCCGCAACTTCGGGATCACCACCGAAGTGGTGGCCGAGCAGGACCTCGGCGATGAGCTGCTGGCCGAGTTGACCGAGGTGCTGGCGGCGTCACCGAGCGGCGCGCGGACCGAGCGCGGCTTCTGCATGGCGCTCGACGGCGCCCTGGAGGGCCGCTACCCGGGGATTCAGCTGATCGTGGCGCGCGACGCCGACGGGCGTGTGCAGGGCTTTCACCGCTATGCGGTGGTCGGCGGCGGCAGCGACTTCAGTCTCGACGTCCCGTGGCGACGGCGCGGCGCCCCCAACGGGCTTGACGAACGGCTGACGGCCGATATGGTCGCTGCCGCGAAACAGGCTGGTGCGCAGCGTGTTTCGCTCGCCTTCGCGGCGTTCCCGGAGATCTTCGACGCCACCCGGCGCAGCAAGCTGCAGGGCTTCTTCTACCACGCCATCCACCTGCTGGACCCGCTGATCGCCCTGGAGTCGCTGTACCGCTACCTGCGCAAGTTTCATGCCGCCGGTGCCCGACGCTACGCGCTGGTGTCACTGAGCCAGCTGGTCCCGCTGATCTATGTGCTGCTGTCGCTGGAGTTCATGCCGCGCCGACGCCAGCTGTAGCCGGACCCAACTCCAGGCGCGCACAGGTGATGTCGTCGGGCAGGTGATGGGTGGCCACCACCACCGTGCGATCCGCGCCGAACAGTGCGCGACTGGGCTCCAACAGCGCGCGCAGCAGATCCCCGGCGTCGGAGGCGTCCAGGTGCTCGGTCGGCTCGTCGAGCAGCACGATGCGCGCGGGCGACAGCAGCGCCCGGGCCAACAGCATCCGGCGGCGCTGTCCGGCCGACAGCGCCTGCGCGCCGCCGGTCAACACGGTGGACAACCCGTCGCCCAGACCGGTCAGCCATCCGCGCAGGCCGACCAAACCCAACACGTCGGTGAGTTCGTCGTCGGTGCAGTCCCCGCGAGCCACCAGCAGGTTGTCCCGCACGGTGGTGGCGAAGAGGTGTGCGTCCTCGGCGAAAAACCCGACCAACGACCGCAACTCGCCCTCGCCGTACTGATCCAGGGCAACCCCATCCAACATCACCGCGCCGTGCAGCGTCGGCATCAGCCCGGCCAGGGTCATCAGCAGCGTGGTCTTGCCGCAGCCGCTCGGCCCGCTGATCGCCAGCCGGGCACCGGGTGCCAGATCCACCGTCGCCTGCTGCGAGCGATCGAGGTGATGCCCGGTGTGTGCGTCGGCGACCAAGCGCGGCGTCGATACCGAACGCGCCGGTGCGCGTCCGGTCGCCGGTGCCGCGTCATCGGGTGGCGTCAGGTCGAGGAGGCGTTGCGCCGCAATCCGCGACCGGGCCAGCTGGATCGCCGCGGCCGGCAGCGCGGTGGTCGCTTCGAACGCCGAGAGCGGCAACAGCATCAGGATCGCGCACGTGGTGGGTGCAACGACTCCGGCGATCCCGATACCGGCCAGCAGCGCCCCGAGCACGCTGACGCCGATCGCGGCGGTGGACATCGCCGCGGCCACCGCCGCCGGTTTGGCCGCGGCGTCCGCGGCATCACCCCAGGCGCGGTAGCGCCGCCGCGCGTCGTCGATCACGTCGGGCAGCACGCCGGCGATCCGCAGTTCCGGCGCGTGGTCCAGCGCCAGCATCGTCGAGACGTCACGATCGGAAAGATGCTGTCGGGCAACCATTTCCTGGGCGAGCGCCGCCTTGGCCGACAGCCACGGTGCAACGACCCCGGCGACCAGGAGGCACACCGCCATCACCGCGGCAGCCGTCGGCGAGATGACCGCGATCACGGCCGTGGCGGCCACACCGAGGACGGCCGCGACACCGATCGGCAGCAGCGCACGCACCAGCACGTCGCTCAACACGTCGACGTCGCCGCCCACCCGCGCCACCAGTTCTCCGCTGTGTAGTCGGCTGGCGATCTCCACCGGCCCGCGGGCCAGGCGGCGATAGATCTGTTCGCGGGCGGTGCCGGCGGCGCGCAGAGCCGCATCGTGGGTGACCAGCCGTTCGCAGTAATGCAGGACACCGCGCGAAATCGCCAGCGCACGCACCGCGACAACGGCCACCGACAGGTCCAATATCGGCGGCATCTGCCAGGCCCGGGTGATCAACCACGCCGACACCGCGGCCAATGCCAGCGCGCTGCCCAGCGACAGCACCCCCAATGCGACCGCCGCCAGCAGTCGGGTCAGCCGCGGGCGCAGCAGCAGCCGTGACGCGGTGATCAGTGGATCAGACATGCACATGATCGGCCTCGTTGCACACGGTCAGCACCCGGTCGCCGATCGCCAGTACCCGCTGCCGGTGACCGACCACCACGGCCGTCGCCCCGGCGCGGGCCCGCGCCACGATAGCGGCCAGCACCCGATCCTCGCTGTCGGCGTCGAGATGGGCAGTCGGCTCGTCGAAAAGCAGCACGGGCGCCGGCGAGCCGAGCGCCCGAGCCAACCCGAGGCGTTGTCGCTGACCCAACGAAAGCCCGACTCCGCCGCGGCCGACCATGGTGTGCAGACCGTCGGGAAGAGTCGCCAGCACATCATCGAAACCCGATTCCGCGCAGGCGGAATCCGCGTCGACGAGGTCGCCGAACAGGGTGAGGTTGTCGGCGACGGTTCCGGGGATCAACACCGGCCGTTGCGGCAGCCAGCACAGCTGACGCCACCAGCCGGTCGGATCGAGGTCGGCGACGGCGATACCGGCCACCGTGATCCGGCCCGCATCGGGTGCGCTCAGCCCGGCGATGGCCGCCAGGGTGGTGGTCTTGCCCGCCCCGTTGCGGCCGGTCAGCACCGTGACCTGGCCGGGCTCGATCGCGGCGGAGAAATCGCAGGGGGCGCAGCCGTCCCGGCCGGAAACGTTGAGCCGGTCAATGGCGATCACCGCACCCCGGGCGCGGACGCGGCGTTGCCCGCTCGGCGCCGCAGCTGTCTGGTCCAGCAGCGCGAAGGCCTTATCGGCGGCGGCCCGGCCGTCCTGGGCGGCGTGGAACTCCACCCCGATGCGGCGCAGCGGCCAATACACGTCCGGCGCCAGGAGCAGCACCGTCAACCCCGCCGTCAGGCTCATCTCGCCGAACACCAGCCGCAGACCGATGCTGACCGCGACCAGCGCCACACCGAGGGTGGCCAACAGCTCCAGCACCAGCGACGACAAGAACGCGATCCGCAGCGTCGCCATTGCGGAGCGGCGATGCGCCGCAGACAATTCCGCCACCCGATGCTGCGGCCCGTCGGCGCGGCCCAGCGCCCGCAGGGTGGGGATGCCGGCCACCAGATCCAGCAGGCGCGCCTGCAGCACCGTCATGGCGTCCAGCGCGGCCGCCGACCGCTCGGCGGTCGCCAAACCGATCAGCACCATGAAGAGCGGGATCAGCGGCAGCGTGATCACCACGATCGCCGCCGCCTTCGGGTCGAACGCGGCGATGACCAGCACGCTGGCCGGGGTGAGGATCGCCGCCAGCACCAGCGCCGGCAGGTACGCGGTCAGATACGGGCGCAGCCCGTCGAGACCACGGGTCACCACCAGCGCCGCCGCATCCCGCTGTTCAGCCAATTCCCGGGGGGAGCGCGCGGTCACGGCGGTCAGCACCCGGCCGCCCAGCTCGGCAATCACCGCGGTGGCACCGCGCTGGCCGAGGCGGGCCTGACGCCAGTGCACCACGGTGCGCAGCGCCCACACCGCGGCCAGCATCACCAGCATCGGGGTCCACTGGCCCAGGCCGCGGGCAGCCGGATCGGTGATGACGTGGGACACGATGTGCGCCAACATGATCGCGGTGGCGATCGCACACCCCGAGATCACCACCCCGTGTGCCACGGTGGCGACCACGAACCGGCGCATCTGACGGGAGGCCCGCCACAGTCGCGGGTCTACCGGGGTCCGGCCGCCGGCGCTCAGGACGCCTGCCTGGCCAGCCCGACCGGCGGCGGAATCCGCTCAGCCGAAATCCGCTGCCGGAACACCCAATACGTCCACCCCTGATAGACCATGGCCAGCGGGGCGAAGATCGCCGCCGCCCAGGTCATGATCTTGAGGGTATAGGGGGTGGACGATGCGTTGTAGATCGTCACACTCCATTGCGGGTTGAGCGTGGAGGGAACCAGATTCGGGTACAGCGCGCCGAACAACAGCACCACCACCGCCGCCACCACCACGGCGGCGCAGACGAACGTCCAACCGTCCGATGCCTGCCGCCACACCAATGTCACCGCGGCCAGCTGCGCGACGACCGCGGCGGCCAGCACCAGCCAGGTCCAGTTCGCGCCGCGCGCAATCTGGGTCCACAGCCCGAACCCGGCGACCAGCAGGGTCACCGGCACCGCCAACCGCGTCGCGAAACGATGCGCATCAGCGCGGATCGTGCCGGCGGTCTTCAGCGTCAGGAACACCGCGCCGTAGAACGCGAACAGCCCGCCGGTGGCCAGGCCACCCAGCAGGGTGTAGCCGTTGAGGACGTCACCCACCGACAGATGAACATGCTGGTCGGCATCCACCGGGAGGCCCCGAACCAGGGCCGCGAACGCCACTCCCCACAGGATCGCCGGCAGCCACGATCCGGCGGCGATGCCACGGTCCGCCCACGCCCGCCAGCTCGGGTCGTCGATCTTGCCGCGCCACTCGATCGCCACCACTCGGACAATCATGCCGAACAGGATCACCAGCAGGGGCAGATACAGCGCCGAGAACACCGTGGCGTACCAGCCGGGGAAGGCGGCGAACATCGCGCCGCCGGCGGTGATCAGCCACACTTCGTTGCCGTCCCACACCGGGCCGATCGTGTTCAGCGCCGCGCGCCGATGCGGCTCCGGGGC
Organism: Mycobacterium sp. NGS50; assembly: GCF_059812545.1. Classification (NCBI taxonomy): domain Bacteria; kingdom Bacillati; phylum Actinomycetota; class Actinomycetes; order Mycobacteriales; family Mycobacteriaceae; genus Mycobacterium; species Mycobacterium sp. NGS50. Next base: position 118,965 of record NZ_JCALCW010000008.1, on the reverse strand, counting down.
GTCACCGACCCGGCCCAGCGGCGCCATCAGCATGCCCACCCCGAAGTCGAAGCCCTCCAGGATGAAGAACCCGAGGAACAGCACCGCGACCAGGATGAACCACAGCTGTTGCATGGCGGGTACCTCCTTGTCTCAGTGGGTGTTTCAGTAGGCGAATGACAGCGGAGCGACGTCCCGGGAGCCGGGCGGGGCCGGCGGCGCCGGCTCGGCGTCGTGGTGCTGTGGTCCTTCGGCGATGTAGCGTCGCAGCAGCCAGAACCAGATCACCGCCAGCACGGCGTACACCAGGGTGAACATCACCAGCGAGGCCACGACCATACCCACGGCGTTGCCCGAGACGCCCTCGGCGACCCTCAGCCGGACATCCTGGTCGCCGGTCGGGTTCGGCACCACCAGCCAGGGCTGCCGGCCCATCTCGGTGAACACCCAGCCGGCGCTGTTGGCCAGAAACGGTGTCGGGATGGTCAGCAGCGCGACCCAGGCGAACCAGCGCTGTTTCGGGATCCGCCCGCGGCGGGTCAGCCACAGGGTGAGCAGCGCGAACAGCACCGGAGCCAGCATCAAGCCGATCATCGCGCGAAACGACCAGTAGGTGACGAACAGGTTGGGCCGGTAGTCGCCGGGCCCGAAGCGTTGCTGGAAGTCCTGCTGGATGTCGCGCACGCCGTCGAGTTGCACGCCGCTGAACCGTCCTTCGGCCAGGAACGGCAGCACGTAGGGCACCTCGATCACCCGGGTCAGATGATCACAGTTGTTCTGCCGGCCCACGGTCAACACCGAGAAACTCGGGTCGGTTGCGGTGTCGCACAACGACTCCGCCGAGGCCATCTTCATCGGTTGCTGAACGAACATCAGCTTGCCCTGCGTGTCACCGGTGAGGAACAACCCGGCTGCCGCCGCCAGCGCGACCAGGCAGCCCAGGATGGCCGCGGGCCGGTACATGGCGCGGGCGTCGGAATCGGCGGTCTGCGGATCGCCGCCGGCGGCGATGCTGTGCCGCGAGCGCACCATCCACCAGGCGCTGACCGCGGCGACGAAGGTCCCCGCCGTCAGGAAGGCGCCGGTGACCGCGTGGGAAAAGGCCGCCTGCGCCGTGTTGTTGGCGAACAACGCTGCGATGCTGTCCAATTCGGCGCGTTTGGTAACCGGATTGTAATGCGCACCGACCGGGTGCTGCATGAACGAGTTGGCCGCGATGATGAAGAACGCCGACACGTTGGTCGAGATGGCCACGATCCAGATGCACAGCAGGTGCAGGCCTCGCGGCAACCTGCCCCAGCCGAAGATCCACAACCCGATGAAGGTGGATTCGAAGAAGAAGGCGGCCAAGCCCTCCATCGCCAGCGGTGCGCCGAACACGTCGCCGACGAAGCGGGAGTATTCGCTCCAGTTCATCCCGAACTGGAATTCCTGCACGATCCCGGTGGCCACCCCGAGGGCGAAGTTGATCAAGAACAGCTTGCCGAAAAACTTGGTGAGCCGGTACCAGGCGGTGTTGCCGGTGCACACCCACACCGTCTGCATCAGAGCGACCAGCGGGGCCAGTCCGCTGGTCAGCGGCACGAAGATGAAGTGATAGACGGTGGTGATCCCGAACTGCCACCGCGATACGTCGACGACGTCCATCTGCCTTCTCCCCGGCTACGGAACGTTACTACGACGCAGTGTAGTAGTACGGGCGGACCCCGCACCAGGGAAATGTTGCGCGGGTTACCCGGATGCCCGGGCAGTGACGCGCATCGCTACCGGCCGGACACCGCCGCGGCGATGTCCTTGGAGGCGCGTCGGATAGCGAACGACGACATGATCTCCGACACCCCGATCACCACCAGCCAGATGCCGGCGACCCAGGTCAGGATCACCAGGGATTCGACGGGGGAGGCCAGGACCACGACGCCGGCCAGCAGCGTCATCACCCCCATGAAGATCTGCCACCCGCGCCCGGGCAGCTGCGGATCGCTGATCGCCGACACCGTCGTGGCAACCCCACGGAAGATGAACCCGACCCCGATCCAAATCCCCAGCAGCAGAATCGCGTAGCCCTCACCGAAGTGCCGGAAGCACAACACCGCCAGCACCAGTGATGCGGCGCCGCTGATGAACAACAGCACCCGCCCCCCGGCCAGCAACGGCAGACTGAACGCGAAGAAGACCTGCGCGGTCCCGGTGACCAGCAGATACACCCCGAACAGGATCGCGGCGGCGATCAGGCTGTCACCGGTCCAGGTCAGCACCAGTACGCCGAGGACCAGGGACACAATCCCGGACACCAGCGTGGATTTCCAGAGATGCGGCAGCAGGCTTGGCACGGGGGCGGCTTCCATGCCCGAAGTCTGGCACATCGGCGGCGGCCGCGCCGGGCTAATTGCGGCGGGGTTGTTCAGGCGGACTGCCGCGCCGCGTGGTGCCGGGTGTACACCTCGGCGAGGAACTGTTCGACCGCCAGCGCGGTGTGTGCCGCGCGGGGGGAGCCGAAGGTATCGAAGGCGTGTTGCGCGTAGGGCAATTCGGCGTAGACGACCGGGTTGTCGCTGACTTCGCGGAGCCGTTCGGCGAAATTGCGGCCCTGCCCCACCGGGATCAGGGTGTCGTTGGTGCCGTGCAGCACGAAGAACGGCGGCGCGTCGGCGGATACGTGGCTGATCGGTGATGCCGCCGCGAAGACCTCCGCGAACTCGCGGCGATGCTGCTTGAACACGTACTTCTGCATCACGCCGACCAGTTGCGGATGCTGGTAGGGGGCGTCTTCGGTGAAGTCGTAGACGCCGTAGAACGGGACCGCGGCCTGTACCCGGGTGTCGGCGTCTTCGAAGCCCGGCTGGAACTGCGGGTCGCCTGCAGTCAGTGCGGCCAGCGCGGACAGGTGTCCGCCCGCCGACCCGCCGGTGATCGCGATCCAGTCAGGGTCGCCGCCGTACTCGCCGATGTGCTCGCGGGTCCAGGCGATCGCTTGCTTGACGTCGACGATGTGGTCGGGCCACGTCGAGCGCGGGCTGAGCCGATAGTTGATCGACACGCAGACCCAGCCCCGCTCGGCCAGGTGGCTCATCAGCGGATGCGCCTGTCCGCGTTTGCTTCCCATCATCCAGGCGCCGCCGGGAACCTGCAGCAGCACCGGGGCCCGGCCGTTGCGGTCGAGGTCGGGCCGCCGCCAGATGTCCAGATGATTACGGCTGCCGTAGGCGCCGTAGGCGACATCGCAGTCGTGGGTGTAGCCGCGGTAGACCCGCATCATCGGCATCATCCCGCGCTTCATCGCAGCCAGCTCGCCCGAGGTCGGCCGCTTCCAGATGGTGCTGGTCTCGGTGCACCGGTCGGTTCCCAGCCCGGCGTCCAGCGCGGCGGTCAGCGGGACGTCGGCGCCGAGCCCGGACCGGCGCAGGCCGAGCAGGCCCAGCCACGACAGCGCCGACACCAGCCAGGCGAACCACCGGGTGCGCGGAGACAGCCACCTCGACACCGCCGCCAGCGCCGCCGATTGCCAGGCGATCAGGTGCAGCGGCAGCTCGGTGGCGAACACACCGAAGACGAAGGTGTAGGTCGACAGGTAGCCGCTTCGGGACAACGGTCGGTAGCCGTTGACGGTGACGGCGGCCCCGGTCAGCGATGCGAAGATGGCGGCAAGCTGCTTCATATCAACCACTAAATCATCCGCTCCGGCGGCCCGGTACAGCCCCTTATGCTTTGCCCATGCGCCCCGATCGTGGTCTTGACCCGACGGTGCCGCTGTGGCGGGCGGCGCAGGTGTTCCGGCTGTTGAGTTGCCTCTACGCGCTGGGATTTCACATCGCGGTCAGCTCGGATCTGCAGCGCCCCGCCCTGGGCTGGGTGCTGTTCGCGGTGCTGATCGGTTGGAGCGCGGCGTGCGCGGTCGCCTACCTGCAGGGGTTTGGCCGGCGTCCCGCCTGGGTGATCAGCGAGATCGCCGTGGTGGTGGTGCTGGTGCTGTCCACGAAGGTGGTGGCCACCGACGTGTGGACGCTGAGCAACCAGTCCTGGCCGACGACGCTGTGGGCCAGCAACGCCACCGTGTCGGCGGCCATCCAGTTCGGTCCGGCCGGCGGGATGCTGACCGGCTTCCTGGTCATGGTCGCCACCGTCATCCTCAAGGGGCACGTCAATGTCAACCTGGGCCGTGACGCCAGCATCGTGATCCAGCTGGCGATCGGGCTGGCGGTCGGGATGGCCGGCCAGACGGTGCGGCGTGCGCACGCCGAACTGCAGCGCGCGGCCCGGATGTCGGCGGCGCTGGAGGAACGTGAACGGCTGTCCCGCCGGGTGCACGACGGGGTGATCCAGGTGCTGGCGCTGGTTTCCAAGCGGGGGCGCGAGATCGGGGGGCCCACGGCCGATCTCGCTGAACTGGCCGCGGAACAAGAACGCGCCCTGCGCCGCTGGGTGAGCACGGTGGACCTCGACCAAAACGACGACGCCGCCGTGGTCGACCTGCGGACGCTGTTGAGCCGCAGGGAGATCAGCGGCGTGTCGCTGAGCATGCCGGGTACCGCGGTGCCGCTGGAGCGTGCGGCGGCGGTCGAGCTGGACGCCGCGGTCGGCAACGCGCTCGACAATGTGCGGCTACACGCCGGTGACGGCGCCCGGGCGTTCGTACTGGTGGAGGATCTGGGCGACGCGGTGGCGGTCAGCATCCGCGACGACGGGGTGGGTATCGCCGCCGGCCGGTTGGCGGAGGCGGCGCGGCAGGGCCGGGTCGGGGTGTCCAAGTCGATCGTGGGACGGCTGGCGTCCCTGGGCGGCACCGCCGACCTGCACAGCGAGCCGGGGGAAGGTGCCGAATGGGAGCTGAGTGTGCCGCGGGCGGGGAGGCGGGGGGCTGATGGCTGAGACGCCGACGGTGATGGTGGTCGACGATCATCCGATCTGGCGCGACGCGGTGGCCCGTGACCTCGCCGACGACGGCTTCAGCGTGGTCGCCACCGCCGACGGGGTGGCCGCGGCGAGCCGGCGGGCGCAGGTCGTCAAACCCGACGTGGTGGTGATGGACATGCAGCTCGCCGACGGTGACGGCGCACAGGCGACGGCCGCGGTGCTGGCGGTGTCGCCGTCGTCGCGGGTCCTGGTGCTGTCGGCTTCCGATGAGCGCGCCGACGTGCTGGAAGCCGTCAAAGCCGGGGCGACCGGATATCTGGTGAAAAGCGCGTCCAAAGCCGAGCTGGCTGAGGCGGTGCGGGCCACCGCGGCCGGGCGCGCGGTGTTCACCCCGGGCCTGGCCGGGCTGGTGCTGGGGGAGTACCGGCGCATCGCCGGGAAGCCCGACACCGGTGAAGCCGCCCCACGGTTGTCGCAGCGGGAAACCGAGGTGCTGCGCTATGTCGCAAAAGGATTGTCCGCCAAAGAAATCGCCGGGAAGCTGACGTTGAGTCACCGCACCGTGGAAAACCATGTCCAGGCGACGTTTCGCAAGCTGCAGCTGGCCAACCGGGTGGAGCTGACTCGCTACGCCATCGAACACGGGCTGGACAAGTAGCTCAGCGCCGCGGCGTCACCAACTGAACGGCGTGCTCGACCACCGCGTCGAGGTCGTCGCCGAGATTGCCGGCCAGCCACTGCTGGGCCAGTTCGGCCATCGCGCCGGTGAACATCGCCGCCCCGACCTGGGCGGCGATCGGATCGACGTTCGGGTCGGCCTCGGTGAGGACCGCTTCGCGTAGGCCTTCCTGGGCGACGGTGCGCCGGCCGGCCAGCACCGGGTTGGCGCGCGCCTCGGTGAACAGCACCCGCCCCCGCCGCGGATCTGCCGAGCTGAATCCCAGCACGGCGCGAATCCCCGCCCGCATCCGGGCGCGGGCGTCGTCGCCGGCCGCGGTCACCGCGTCTTGCACCTGGGCGATCAGTTCGGTGGCCACCCGGTCATACACCGCCCCGAACAACTCTCCGGTGTCGGTGAAGCTCTCGTAGAAATACCGGGTGTGCAGCGCGGATTCGCGGCACACCGAGCGCACCGACACCGCGGCCTCGCCGCCGGCGCCGAACAGGGCGAACGCGGCGTCGATCAGCAGCCCGCGCCGTTCGCTGCGGCGGTCGGTCAACGACACGCCCGCCCACCGGGTCGGACTCGACATCGGTCCAGCCTAGCTTTCCCAGGGTCTGGCCACGGGCGTATCCAGATGTGTATTCTGGTGACGGTCGTATCCAGGATGGGGAAGGGCGAATGCAGATCGCGTTGCCGCACCAGTTGATCCAGTCGCAGCTGAACGATTTCTTCGACAAGCAGATCCGTACCCGCTACTTCCGGGGCCTGGAATTCGCCGGGCCGGCCGGCGATCCGGGCTGGTTCGGGCCGGGCAGCGCGGTGTGGCATGTGCACTCGCATTTCCCGGCGCTGCTGTTCGGGTTGCAGTGTGCCGCCTACATCGAACGGTTCGACCCCAGCATTTTCTGGATGGGCGTCGAGCACTCCCGGATCGTGGAGCGCTCCGAAACCGGCGAGATGACCGGCCGCATCGATCCCGAGGGCGCCAAGGTACGGCTCGGGCATTCGTTGTCGTTCTTCATCGCCACCGCTTACGGCTCCACCGAGACCGCCGAACGGGCCGCGCGCACCGTGCGCGCCATGCACCACACGGTCAAGGGCATCCGGCCCGACGGGTTGGCCTACGACGCCGACGATCCCGAGTGGCTGCGCTGGAACTACGCGACGGTGGTGTGGGGGATCGCCACCGCCCACGAGCTGTATCACCCCCGACCGCTGCGCGGGGCCAAACTGGACCGCTACTACGGCGAATTCGTCCGGGTCGGGCAGGCGTTGGGCGGCACCGACCTACCGAGCACCAAGGCCGAGACGCTGGAGTGCCTGCACTCCTACCTGCCGCGGTTGGCGATCACCCACGGCACCGCCATGGCCACCGGTCCCAATGTGCGGCCGTTGGGCCCGTTGGGCCCGTTGGGGCCCGGTTTGGACTGGGCGATCCGCGACACGCTGCCGGGCTGGGCCGCGGCCATGGTGATGCACACGGCACCCAACCCCCTCGAACGCCTCGCCCGGCGAACCGCGATGTGGGCGACCATCAACGGATTGCACACCGCGATGGGTCCGCTGCCGGAGTTCCGGGCCGCGCAGGCCCGGGTGGCCCGAGGCACCAGCTGCCCGCACACGGTGCCGAGTTACGTGTTGGGCAGTGATCCCGAGCGCGATCGCGAGGCGGTAGAACAGCTGGTCTGACCCGGCTCAGCGGGCCTCGGCCGGATGGTGCACCGACGGGCGCTGTCCGTCGACGGCGGGTTTGCGGCCGGTCAGATACCAGGTGTGCATGACGCCTTTGCCCTTGATCGGCACGTCGCCGCGCTCCTCGAAATCGAACGCGTGCCGCAGCCGTTCGTAGACATCCTGCGGCACCTGGATGCGGCCCGCGGTGTCGGTCGACTCCATCCGCGACGCGACGTTGACGGCGTCGCCCCACACGTCGTAGAAGAATCGTCGCGACCCGACCACGCCGGCCACCACCGGGCCGGCGGCCATCCCGATCCTGATCCGCAGCGGCCGTCCGTGCGGATCCTTCATCACCGCCACGGCGTCGGCCATGTCCAGGGCCAGATTCGCCAGTGCCTCAAGGTGATCCGGCCGGGGCGTGGGCACACCGCTGACCACCATGTAGGAGTCGCCACTGGTCTTGACCTTCTCCAGGTCGTGGCTGTCGACGATCAGGTCGAAATCGGTGTACAGCAGGTCCAGGAACCGCACCAGGTCGGCCGGTGAGGTGTCGCTGGCGTTCTCGGTGAAGTCCGCGATGTCGGCGAACAGGATCGACGCGTCGTCGTACTTGTCGGCGATCACCGAACGCGCTGGATCCTTCAACCGCTCGGCGATGGTGGCCGGCAACATGTTGGTCAGCAACGCCTCGGACCGTTCGTACTCGGCCTCCATGGCCGCTTCGGCGCGGCTGGTTTCGCGCAGCGTGTACCAGACGGTCAGCACTACCATCACGCACGCGGAGATGATGGTGAACACGAAGCTCATCGTCTGCGTCCAGATCGGCGCGGCCCCGGTGTCGGCCGGTACCAGGAATTGCAGCGCGATGGTCAACGCCGCCCCCAGCCCGGCCGCGCCCGCCGCCAGCACGATGTGCTCGACACCGAGGATCAACACCGCGATGGTGGCCGCCACCAGGAAGTAGAACTGTGCGCCCGAGGCGGTCCCGACCGCCCAGCAGATGACGAAGATCGAGGTGTAGGCGACGCCGATGAACGTCAGTGGGCTCACCAGCTCGCCGTATTTGTACAGCTTCGGGGTGATGGCGACGAGCACCGCGGTGACCAGGTTGACCAGGCCCAGCCACCACTGGGCTTCCCCGATGAACAGCTGCAGTACGCCGAAGATGGTGCTGACCGTCGCCGCGATCACCGCGGTGATCTTGAGGACCCGCATCCGGCGGGTGGCGCCGCCGGCCCAGTGCTGGGTGCGGGCCGGCACGCAGTGCGACCGGCGGTAGGGCCCATCGGCCATCGCCCATGCCGCGCCAACGCGCCTCATCACGGAACAAGCCTAACGCGATGACCGCTGAGTGGGACCTGTCCGGCTGCAGGCCGCACCGTCTGCTGCAATCAGTCGGTGCACACCGCCTTCATCCGGATCACCGTCGAACCGACCGTCGCCGACCAGGTCGCCGAGGCGATGGTGAACCTCGTCGCCCCCACCCTCGCCGAGCCGGGCTGCCTGGCCTACGAGTTCTATCGGGATCACGAGGACCCGTCGTTGTTCCTGTGCTTCGAGCACTGGGAGACCCGTGAGGCGCTGGACAAGCACGGGACCACGCCGCACGTCGAGCAGTTCCTCCGCGAATACGGTCCGCACGTCACCCAGTGGGAACCCAACCACGCCTCCCGGCTGGGCTAACTCGGCTGACGCAGCGGTAGACCGGCGGCGCGGTAGATCGCGTCGATGACGGTCATGTTCTCGATCGCGTCCCGCGGCGTGGTTTTCACCGGGGCGCCGTCACGCACCGCGGCGACGAACGCGTCGAGCTGGTAGGCGTAGGAGGCGCGGCGCCCGAAGCGCTCCACCCGCTTGCCCTTCGGGGACCGCACGGTGAGCCGGTGGAACGCTTGCGGCAGCACGGGATTGAACGCCCGCAGCTCGCCGCGCTCGCCCACCACGCGTGCGCTCATCCGCAGCAGGTCCGACGACCAGATCGAACAGCGGATCCGGCCGGTGTGCCCGGCGGGGAAGCGCAATTCGGCCGTCATCGCCCGGTCGATCTGCGGGCCGCGCCGTTTCGCCTTCGCCGACACCACCTCCGGAGTGGCGCCACCGAAGGTGCGGACCATGTGCACCGGATAGCAGCCGGCGTCCATCGTGGCACCGCCGGCCAGCGGGTAGTTGTAGCGGATGTCGGCGAACTTGGGCCACGGGAAGCACAGCGACGCCTCGACCCGCTGCAGCGTGCCCAGCTCACCGGAGGCGATGATCTCCTCCACCCGCAGCGTCAGCGGGTGGTAGCGGTAATGGAACGCCTCCATCACCACCCGGTCGGACTGATCGGCCAGATCCGCGATCTCGCGGGCCTCGGCGGCGTTGGCGGTGAACGGCTTTTCGCACAGCACGTGCTTGCCGGCGGCCATGGCCGCCCGGGTCCACCGGCCGTGCAGACCGTTGGGCAGCGGGTTGTAGACGGCATCGATATCCGGGTCGTCGATCAACGCCTGGTAGCTGTCGTGGGTGCGGGCGATGCCGTGTTTGGCGGCGAACGCCTGGGCCCGGGAGCCGTCACGCGCCGCCACGGCGGCCACCACAACGTCGGGGTTCTCGGTGGCCGGCTGGATCAGCGCTGCCGGTGCGATGCGGGCGGCACCGAGGATGCCGATCCGCAGCGGGAAATCCGGGTTTCTAGACACCGGCCGACGCTAGCATTGCGTGCCCTCGGTGAGATTCGAACTCACACTGTACGGGTTTTGAATCCGTTTCCTCTGCCAGTTGGGATACGAGGGCTCATGGGTGTACGGCCTACCACCATAGAGGATGTGTTCGCCGGTCCTCACATCGGAATCGGTACCCGGCGTCGCTGCTGATGACCGCCCGCGACACAATGACGGGATGACCGGCCCCACGACCGACAGCGGCAGCCCCGTGACCCATCGGGTTCTGATCGCCGAGGACGAAACGCTCATCCGGATGGATCTGGCGGAGATGCTGCGCGAAGAGGGCTACGACGTCGTCGGCGAGGCCGGCGACGGGCAGGAAGCGGTCGATCTGGCCGAGCAGCTCCGGCCCGACCTGGTGATCATGGATGTCAAGATGCCGCGGCGCGACGGCATCGACGCGGCCTCGGAGATCGCCAGCAAGCGCATCGCCCCCATCGTGGTGCTCACCGCGTTCAGCCAGCGCGACCTGGTGGAGCGGGCCCGCGAGGCCGGCGCGATGGCGTATCTGGTGAAGCCGTTCTCGGCCACCGACCTGGTTCCCGCCATCGAGCTGGCGGTCAGCCGCTACGGCGAGATCGCGGCGCTGGAACTCGAAGTCGCCACCCTGTCGGACCGGTTGGAGGCCCGCAAGCTCGTCGAGCGGGCCAAGGGCCTGCTGCAGGCCAAACAGGGCCTCAGCGAACCCGAGGCGTTCAAGTGGATCCAGCGGGCCGCCATGGACCGGCGCACCACCATGAAACGGGTCGCCGAAGTGGTCGTGGAGACGTTGGGCTCACCCAAGGAAGACGCCGAGTCCTGAGCTAACGCGGGCTGACGCGGAAGCGTTTGAGCCGCGCGGTGGCGCCCGACGCCAGCTCCACATTTCGGCGCGGCACATCGAAATACTCGGCCAGCAGCCGGATGACAGCGTCGTTGGCCTTGCCGTCGACGGCCGGCTCCCGCACATAAACCGTCAGTGCCCCGTCGTCCCCGCTTTCGATGAGCGGGCCCTTGCGGCTGCCGGGCTTGACCCGCACCGCGACGATCTGGCTGCTGCGCACCCTCACATCCTGACGGCGAGGGTGCGCAGAATGCCAGTGCGAGGGCCCGCAGGCGTACAACTGCGCACGCTCGCCGCAGGAAACGCTAGCTAGCGCGCGACGATCACCGATGAGCCGTGCCCGAACAGTCCCTGGTTGGCGGTGACGCCGACGGTGGCACCCTCGACCTGGCGGCCGGTGGCCTGCCCGCGCAGCTGCCAGGTCAGCTCACACACCTGGGCGATCGCCTGCGCCGGAATCGCCTCGCCGAAGCAGGCCAGCCCACCGGACGGGTTGACCGGCACCTTCCCACCGATCGTGGTGGCACCGCTGCGGAGCAGTGCCTCGCCTTCACCCTTGGCGCACAGGCCTAGGTGCTCGTACCAGTCGAGCTCCAGCGCGGTGGACAGGTCGTAGACCTCGGCCAGGCTGACGTCCTCCGGGCCGATCCCGGCCTCGGCGTAGGCCGCATCCAGGATCTGGTCCTTGAACACCCGCTCCGGGGCGGCCGCCACAGCCGTGGAATCGGTTGCGATGTCCGGTAATTCGGGCAGGTGCTGCGGGTAGCGCGGGGTCACGGTGGACACCGCGCGCACCGACGGCACACCCTCCAGCGAACCGAGGTGCTTTTTGGCGAACTCCGCGCTGGCCACGATCAGCGCCGCGGCACCGTCGGAGGTGGCGCAGATGTCGAGCTGGCGCAGCGGGTCGGAGACCACCGGGCTGGCCAGCACATCCTCGACCGCGGATTCCTTGCGGTAGCGGGCATTCGGGTTACCCAGGCCGTGCCGGGAGTTCTTCACCTTCACCTGCGCGAAGTCCTCGGAGGTGGCGCCGTAGAGGTCCATCCGCCGGCGGGCCAGCAGCGCGAAGTACACCGGGTTCATCGCCCCGATCAGGTGGAAGCGCTGCCAGTCCGGGTCGTTCTTGCGCTCACCGCCGACCGGGGCGAACGCACCCTTGGGAGTGGTGTCGGCGCCGATCACCAGCGCGACGTCGCAGAAGCCGGCCAGGATCTGGGCGCGCGCGCTCTGCAGCGCCTGCGAACCGGATGCGCAGGCGGCGTAGGACGACGACACCGGAACCCCGTTCCAACCCAGCTTCTGGGCGAACGTCGAACCGGCGATGAAGCCCGGGTAGCCGTTGCGGATGGTGTCGGCGCCGGCGATGAACTGGATCTGCTGCGCGTCTAGGCCGGCATCGGCCAGCGCGGCGCGGGCGGCGATCACCCCGTACTCGGTGAAGTCACGGCCCCACTTGCCCCACGGGTGCATGCCCGCACCCAGGATGTACAGCGGCTGGGGAGTCATGCGCCCACCTTCTTCCAGGCGTACACGGTGCGCTGCACGCCGTCGTCGTCGGTGTAGAGCGGCATGGTGGTCAGTTCCATCTCCATGCCGACCTGCAGGTCCGCGGCCAGCGTGCCCTCGGCCACCTTGCCCAACACGATCAGGCCCTCGTCGGCGAGTTCGACCGCGGCGATCGCGAACGGCTCGAAGGGGTCCGGCGCCGGATACGGCGGTGGCGGCGGGTAGCGGTTCTCGGTGTAGCTCCAGATCTTGCCGCTGCGCGACAAGGCAACCGGCTCCAGCACGTCGCCGTCACAGGCCGGGTTGGGGCAGTTGTTCTCACGCGGCGGGAACACATAGGTGCCGCACTGCGGACACTTGGCGCCGATAAGGTGGGGGAGTCCGGCGTCGTCGGTGGCGAACCACCCGTCGATCGCGGGCTGCGAGGCTACGTCTGGCACCTCGTCAGAGTACCGAGAACTGCCGCGAAACTGAAACGTGTTCCAGTTTTCTGGTGGATGTCGGCGCCGGCGCGGAAAAGATCTGACACACCGACTGCCTAGAGTGAAGGCCGTGAGCCCCGCCCAGACCGCCACGCCCGACAAATCCACCCTGATGCTGCTGGACGGCAACTCGCTGGCGTTCCGGGCGTTTTACGCGCTGCCCGCGGAGAACTTCAAGACCCAGGGCGGGTTGACCACCAACGCGGTCTACGGGTTCACCGCGATGCTGATCAACCTGCTGCGCGACGAGGCCCCCACCCATGTCGCGGCGGCCTTCGACGTGTCGCGCCAGACCTTCCGCTCCGAGCGCTACCCGGAATACAAGGCCACCCGCTCGGCCACCCCCGACGAATTCCGCGGCCAGATCGACATCACCAAGGAGGTACTGGGCGCGCTGGGTATCACGGTGCTGGCCGAGCCGGGCTTCGAAGCCGACGACCTAATCGCGACCCTGGCCACCCAGGCCGAAGACGAGGGTTACCGGGTGCTGGTGGTCACCGGCGACCGGGACTCGCTGCAACTGGTCAGCGACGACGTCACCGTGCTCTACCCACGCAAGGGGGTCAGCGAGCTGACCCGGTTCACCCCGGCGGCTGTCGTCGAAAAATATGGGCTGACCCCGCAGCAGTACCCGGACTTCGCCGCGCTGCGCGGCGACCCCAGCGACAATCTGCCCGGCATCCCCGGGGTGGGGGAGAAGACCGCCACCAAGTGGATCGCCGAATACGGCTCGCTGCAGAACCTGGTCGACCAGGTCGACACCGTCCGCGGCAAGGTCGGCGACGCGCTGCGGGCCAACCTGTCCACGGTGGTGCTCAACCGGGAGCTCACCGACCTGGTCCGCAACGTGCCGTTGGCGCAGACACCCGACACGCTGCGGGTGCAGCCCTGGGACCGCGACCGCATCCACCGGCTCTTCGACGACCTGGAGTTCCGGGTGTTGCGCGACCGGCTGTTCGACACCCTGGTGGCCGTCGAACCCGAGGTCGACGAGGGATTCGAGGTCCGCGGCGAGGCGCTGGCCCCCGGCGCCGTCGCGGCCTGGCTGGCTGAGCACGCCGCCGATGGCCGACGCTCCGGGCTGGCTGTGGTCGGCACCCATCTGGCCTTCGACGGCGACGCCACCGCGCTGGCGGTCGCCGCCCCCGACGGCGACGGCGCCTACCTGGACACCGCGACCCTGACCCCCGAGGACGACGCCGCGCTGGGCGCCTGGCTGGCCGATCCCGCACAGCCCAAGGCGGTGCACGAGGCCAAGCAGGCCATGCACGACCTGGCCGGACCCGGCTGGGAGCTGAACGGGGTCACCTCCGACACCGCGCTGGCCGCCTACCTGGTGCGGCCCGGTCAGCGCAGCTTCGCCCTCGACGACCTGTCGCTGCGCTACCTGCGCCGCGAGTTGCGCGCCGAAACCGCTGAAGAACAACAACTTTCACTGCTCGATGACAGCGACGGCGAAGATGCGCAGGCGGTGCAGACCACCATCCTGCGGGCCCGCGCGGTCGCCGACCTGGCCGACGCGCTGGACACCGAGCTGACCGGCATCGACTCCGCCGGGCTGCTGTCGGACATGGAACTGCCGGTCCAGTCGGTGCTGGCCGGCATGGAGACCGCCGGCATCGCCGTCGACCTCGACCAGCTGGGTGAGCTGCAGAGCCGGTTCGGTGACCAGATCCGCGACGCCGCCGAGGCCGCCTACGCGGTGATCGGCGAGCAGATCAACCTCGGCTCACCCAAACAGCTGCAGGTGGTGCTGTTCGACAAGCTGGAGATGCCGAAAACCAAACGCACCAAGACCGGATACACCACCGATGCGGACGCACTGCAGTCGCTGTTCGACAAGACCGGCCACCCGTTCCTGGAACACCTGCTGCGCCACCGCGACGTCACCCGGCTCAAGGTCACCGTGGACGGGCTGCTCAAGTCGGTGGCCGCCGACGGCCGCATCCATACGACGTTTAATCAAACGATTGCCGCGACCGGCAGACTTTCCTCTACCGAACCCAACCTGCAGAACATCCCGATCCGTACCGACGCCGGCCGCGAGATCCGGGACGGGTTTGTGGTGGGCTCCGGCTATGCCGAGCTGATGACCGCCGACTACAGCCAGATCGAGATGCGCATCATGGCGCACCTGTCCAGAGATGAGGGCCTGATCGAGGCCTTCAACACCGGCGAGGATCTGCACAACTTCGTTGCGTCGCGGGCGTTCTCGGTGCCGATCGAGGAGGTGACACCCGAGCTGCGGCGCCGCGTCAAGGCGATGTCCTACGGCCTGGCCTACGGGCTGAGCGCCTACGGGCTGTCCCAGCAGCTCAAGATCTCCACCGAGGAGGCCAAGGAGCAGATGGACGCCTACTTCGCCCGGTTCGGCGGGGTGCGCGACTACCTGCACGAGGTCGTCGACCAGGCCCGCAAGGACGGCTACACCTCCACCGTGTTGGGGCGGCGGCGCTACCTGCCGGAGCTGGACAGCAGCAACCGCCAGGTGCGGGAGAGCGCCGAGCGCGCCGCACTCAACGCGCCGATCCAGGGCAGCGCCGCCGACATCATCAAGGTGGCGATGATCGAGGCCGACAAGGCGCTGCGCGACGCCGGCCTGCGGTCCCGGATGCTGCTGCAGGTGCACGACGAGCTGCTGTTCGAGGTCGCCGAGGGCGAACGGGAGCGGTTGGAGGCGCTGGTCCGCGACAAGATGGGCGGCGCATATCCGCTCGACGTGCCGCTGGAGGTGTCGGTGGGCTACGGGCGGAGTTGGGACGCCGCCGCGCACTAGCGCTACGGCCCGGTGATCACCGAGACCGTGTTGTCGTTGCTGTTCGTGACGAAGACCGCATGTGTGCTGACGTCGACGGCGACACCCATCGGGCCTTTACCGACGGCGATGGTGCTGGTGACGGTGTTGGTTTCGGTGTCGATCACCGACACCGTGTCGTCGTCGAAGTTGGTGACGTAGGCCGTGTGAGTGCTGGCGTCGACCGCCACATCCGATGGCCCCTTACCGACGGGGACGATTCTGGTGACGGCGTTGGCGGCGATGTCGACCACCGACATCGTGTCGCCCGCCCCGTCGACGACGTAGGCGGCATGGGTGGCGGGGTCGACCGCCACCGCGGACGGGTCTTTGCCGACGGTGATGGTGGTGGTGACGGTGGCGGTCGCGGTGTCGATCACCGACAGACCTGCCGCGTTGATGTTGTAAACGGCGTGGGTGCTGGTGTCGACAGCAATGGCACCGGGCCCCTGGCCGACGGAGACGGGGATCGGGGCGCCGATGGCGTTGGTGGTGGTGTCGATGGTCGACACGTAGTTGTCCTGAAGATTGGCGACATAGGCGGTGTGGAGGCCCGGGTCGACGGCCACATACCGCGGGTGTTCACCGACGCGGATGGTGGCGACGACGGTGTTGGTGGTGGTGTCGATCGCCGAGACGGTGTTGTCGTCGGGGTTGGTGACGTAGGCGGCGTGGGCGGTGGGGTCGACCGCAATATCCCCTGGCCACGCACCCACGCCGATGCTGGCGGTGACCCTATTGGTGCTGGCGTCGATCACGAACGCCATGGCGCCCGGCGGGTTCGCGGCGTAGACGGTGTGGGTGAAGGGGTCGACCACCACGCTCGACGGGTTGGAGTCGACGGGGATCGTGGCGGTGACGGTCGGCGCCTTGCTGTTTGGGCTCTTGGCCCAGTGCACAATTCCGGCGGCTGTTACCGCAACGGCGAGGAAGAACCCGACCGCGACAAACGCCAGCCGACTGGGCCGCAAGCGGTAGCCGACGGGTGGTTTCTGGGAATTGTGCGATGGGCGACGACCCAAACCCAGCCAGTCGGAGAAGACGCTGACGGGGTTCGGCCGTGGTGGGGCCAGGGCGGTCGCATCGGCGCTGGAGGCGGGTGAGTTCACCGGCGCGGCGATGGTGGGGGCCATCGCCATTTGGTCGAATGCCAATGCAGGGAGAGGCACTGGGGGAGTGGCGGTTTGCCCATTGAGTGCTTGGCGGGCGGCGGCAGCCAGTGCGCCGGCGGTGAGAAATCGCTTGTGCGGGTCGACGCTCATGCCGGTGGCGACAACGTCGTCGAATCCGCGAGCGACACCAGCCGCGCTGGGTTGTGGCCGGGGCGCGTGGATATGCGCGTACATCTGTTGTTCGATGGTGGCGTCGGGGAAAGGTTTTGTCCCGGTGAGGCATTCGTACAGCACACAAGCCAACGCGTAGATGTCGGCGCGTTTGTCTACTTGTCCGGCGGTGAAGCGTTCGGGGGACATGTAGGCCATGGTGCCGATGGTGGAGCCGGTGTTGGTGAGTTTGGTTTCGCCCGGGGCGCGGGCGATTCCGAAGTCGATGAGGTAGACGAAGTTCTTCGGGGTAATCAGCAGATTGGCGGGTTTGACGTCGCGGTGGACCAGCCCGGCATGGTGCGCGGCGTCGAGTGCCTCGGCTGCCTGCTCCGCGATCCGGACGGCGCGTTCGGCCGACATGGGGCCGTGCTGGGTGAGCAAGGTGGCGAGGTCGGTGCCGTCGACCAACTGCATGGCGATGAACAGCCGGCCGTCGATTTCGCCGGAGTCGTGGATGGGGACGATGTGGGGTTCGCCGAGGCCCGCGGCGGTGCGGGCTTCGCGGCGGAATCGCTGCTCGAAGGTCGGGTCGGTGCTGGCCTGGGCGGGCAGCACCTTGATGGCCACGTCGCGGTCCAGCTCGGTGTCGTAGGCCCGGTAGACCTGGCCCATGCCACCCGCACCGAGCAGGCCGCGCAGTCGGTATCGGCCGAACACCTCATCCACAGCGTATGACCTTAATTCCTGGCGTTGAGCCTGCGCCCAGGGCGCGTTTTTCACGGGTTTTTGCGCCGTGGACGCAAAATCAACGCCCTAGAGCCGTGGCGGCAGCGGCGAGCGGTAGTAGGCCATCGTGTACAGCACCGGCGCCGCCGCCCGCGCCGCCACCACGCCGTAGGCCTCCTCGGTCTGCTCGGCGAACGCCTCCGCATCGCCGAAGCCGCGTTCGATGCGATCCCGGATGAACGCGAGCTCGACGACCTGGGCGGCGAACCGCTGCACCGACTTGGCGGCGGCCGGCCCGCCCAGTCGCCGGGCCTCGCCGATGGCTACCTTGCGGTGTCGCATCGATCCCAGCCAGGTCGCCTCGTTCGGCGTCACCAGGTTCGCGGCCACCATGCCGGGCAGCTTCGCGGCCACCACCTTCTGTTCCCGGTGCCGGCTGATGACACCCAGCGTGATGGCCAGACCCAGGATCGGCAGCATCCACAACGCGTAGACCATCAGGTAGGCCCCGACCCCCAGCAGCGACGAGCCGTTCCACAGCCCGTGCATCAGCACCGCCCCGCCGTAGCCGAGCAGTACGCAGCCGGCCTTGGCGCCGGTGCTGCGCTGGCGCATCGCGAAGTACACGCCGATACCGGTCATGGTGGTGAACAGCGGATGGGCGAACGGCGCCATCACCAGCCGCATCGCCGCGGTCAGCACCGACATCGCCACCGTCTTGCCGTTGGCGATATAGAGGATGTCCTCCAGCCAGGCGAAGCCGGCCGCGGTGATCCCGGCATACACCAGGCAGTCGGTCAGCGAGTTCAGCTGCCGTCGGCGTCGTCCGGTCATCATGACCAGCAAAAACAGCCCCTTCGCCAGCTCTTCCACCACCGGCGCCAGGACCGCGACCGTCGCAAACCCCGGCCCCTTCTCATGCGGGGTGATCGCGGCGCCGACGGCCAGCTCCAGGGCCAGTGACACCACCACCGCGACCGATGTTCCCCAGCCGAAGGCCATCAGCAGCAGCCGCGGCGGCTCCGGCTCCCACCGGTCCAGCCACAGGTAGGCCAGCACCACCACACCGATGCCCAGCGTGGACAGCACGAAGCCGATCGTGGCTCCGACCGGGTTGACCGCGGTCAGCAGCAGCACCAGCACACCGGCGACCGCGCCGAACGCGATGAGCACACCCAGCGGCGCCCCGACCTTGCGGATCTGGCGGGGCAGCGGCGGTCCGAACGGTACCGGCGGTCCCGGCGACCACCCCGGCGGCGGCCCAGGCGGCCCCGGCGGCACGGGCGGCATCGGGTGATACGACATCACAGCAGGGTAAATGCTGCACCGCGGCCGGGCACCGGACTCTTAGACTGGCGGCGTGTCCGAGCCGGTAGCACCCAAGCAGGTCTCGGTGCTGATCCGCCAGTTGGCGCTGCTGGTGTCCACGACATCTCGGCTGCTGCCGGCCCGCCTGATGGACGTGCTGTCGGCGGTGATGGCCCGATTCGTCTACTGGAGGGGCCGCGCCCAGCATTCCCGGGTACTGCAGGACTTCCGTGACAACGTCGACCCGACGGCGCAGTTCTCCACCCGCAAGTGGCACCCGGTGCGCGCGATGTATCGCGCCCTGGTCCGCAACGCCAACGACGGCATCTGGTTCCTCACCGCCTCCCGCACCGCCGCGCGCCGGCGCTTCCGGTTCGCCGACCGCACCCCCATCGACACGGCGCTGCAACTCGGCCGCCCGTCGGGGGTGGGAGCGATCGTGGTGTTTCCGCACCTGGGCTCCTATGCGTCGCTGCCGGCGGTGCTGGCCCTCAACGACGTGCCCACCACCGTCGTCGCCAACGGCCAGCGCGCGCTGATGCAGTGGGTGATGGCCCGCGGCGCCGATAAAGCCGGCATGGAACTGGTCATCGTCGACCGAGACCGGCGAGCCAGCATCACCGCCGCGATGGAGGACGCCGTGCGACGCGGCCGGGTGGTCGCCATCGCCGGCGACTACTACCGCGCCCGCCAGGGCGGCGGCACCGGCGTCGAAGTGGAGCTTGCCGGCACCCGCCGCACCGTCGGACCCGGGCCGGCGCTGCTGGCGCTGCGTACCGGCGCCGCGATCGTGCCCGGCGCGGTCTACCAGGACCGACACCGGCGCGAACCGGTCCTCGGCCCGCCGATTCTGGCCGGTGGACCGCTTCGCCCCGACGACCCCGACGTGGGCGCCCTGGTGCAGGCCACGTCGCAGGCCATCGCCGACGCGATCGCACCGTTCATCCGGCACCGGCCCGAACAATGGCTGATGCCCGGAGGGCTGGTGTCGGACTCCATTGGACGCCACCGGGGGTGAGTTTGGCCGCTGCGGAGCCCGTCGAGTAGCCTCGACAGGTGGCCCGTGACCAGTTCGGGGGCCGCAGCATGCACAAAAGCCAAAACACTGTCCCTACGATTTGACCTGTCCGGAGCAACCCAACACATGCCCAGTCCCACCGTCACCTCGCCGCAAGTAGCCGTCAACGACATCGGCTCGGCCGAGGACTTTCTCGCCGCCATCGACAAAACGATCAAGTATTTCAACGATGGCGACATCGTCGAAGGGACAATCGTCAAGGTCGACCGTGACGAGGTCCTGCTCGACATCGGCTACAAGACCGAAGGGGTCATCCCCTCCCGCGAGCTGTCCATCAAGCACGACGTCGACCCCCACGAGGTGGTGTCCGTCGGCGACGAGGTCGAAGCCCTGGTCCTCACCAAGGAGGACAAAGAGGGTCGGCTGATCCTGTCCAAGAAGCGTGCTCAGTACGAGCGCGCCTGGGGCACCATCGAGGCACTCAAGGACAAGGACGAGGCCGTCAAGGGCACCGTCATCGAGGTCGTCAAGGGCGGCCTGATCCTCGACATCGGGCTGCGCGGCTTCCTGCCCGCCTCGCTGGTCGAGATGCGGCGGGTCCGTGACCTGCAGCCCTACATCGGCAAAGAGATCGAAGCCAAGATCATCGAGCTGGACAAGAACCGCAACAACGTGGTGCTGTCTCGCCGGGCCTGGCTGGAGCAGACCCAGTCCGAGGTGCGCAGCGAGTTCCTCAACCAGCTGCAGAAGGGCGCCATCCGCAAGGGTGTGGTGTCCTCGATCGTCAACTTCGGCGCCTTCGTCGACCTGGGCGGGGTGGACGGCCTGGTGCACGTCTCCGAGCTGTCCTGGAAGCACATCGACCACCCTTCCGAGGTTGTTCAGGTCGGCGACGAGGTCACCGTCGAGGTGCTCGACGTCGACATGGACCGCGAGCGGGTTTCGCTGTCGCTCAAGGCCACCCAGGAAGACCCGTGGCGGCACTTCGCCCGCACCCACGCGATCGGCCAGATCGTGCCCGGCAAGGTCACCAAGCTGGTGCCGTTCGGCGCGTTCGTGCGGGTCGAGGAGGGCATCGAGGGCCTGGTGCACATCTCGGAGCTGTCCGAGCACCACGTCGAGGTGCCCGACCAGGTGGTCGCGGTCGGCGACGACGCGATGGTCAAGGTCATCGACATCGACCTGGAGCGTCGCCGCATCTCGCTGAGCCTCAAGCAGGCCAACGAGGACTACACCGAGGAGTTCGACCCGTCGAAGTACGGCATGGCCGACTCCTACGACGACCAGGGCAATTACATCTTCCCCGAGGGCTTCGACGCGGAGACCAACGAGTGGCTCGAGGGCTTCGACAAGCAGCGTGCCGAGTGGGAGGCCCGCTACGCCGAGGCCGAGCAGCGGCACAAGATGCACACCACGCAGATGGAGAAGTTCGCCGCTGCCGAGCACGCCGAGGGCGGGCACTCGAGCAGCAGCAGCTCCTCGCGCGAGGAGTCCGCGGGCGGCTCGCTGGCCAGCGACGAGCAGTTGGCGGCGCTGCGGGAGAAGCTCGCCGGCAACGCCTGACCGGTACATGAGACTGAAACCTTGCAGGGTTGGTTCGAGTAACCACCTGCAAGGTTTCAGTCGTATTGCGGGAGTACGTTCGGGATTCTGACCGGGGGGAGTGCGCCCATGCTGCGGATCGGCCTGACCGGCGGGATCGGTGCCGGCAAGTCGACGGTGTCGACCGCGTTCAGCGAGTGTGGCGGCATCATCGTCGACGGTGACGTCATCGCCCGCGAGGTCGTTCAGCCCGGCACCGAAGGCCTGGCGGCGCTGGTCGACGCATTCGGCGCGGACATCCTGCTGCCCGACGGGGCACTGAACCGCCCCGCGCTGGCCGCGATCGCCTTCAGCGACGACCAGAAGCGCGCCACCCTCAACGGGATCGTGCATCCGCTGGTGGCGCACCGCCGCAGCGAGCTGATCGCCGCGGCCTCCGACGATGCCGTGATCGTGGAGGACATCCCGCTGCTGGTCGAGTCGCAGATGGCGCCGATGTTCCCGTTGGTGGTCATCGTGCACGCGGACGTCGAAACCCGGGTGAGCCGGCTCGTGGGGTCTCGTGGCATGCCGGAGGCCGATGCCCGCGCCCGTATCGCCGCACAGGCCACCGAGGAGCAACGGCGCGCCGTCGCCGACGTCTGGCTGGACAACTCGGGCAGCCCCGGCGCCCTCGTGGAGCAGACCCGCGACCTGTGGCATCAGCGCATCCTGCCCTTCGCCCACAACATCGCGGCGCAACACCCGGTGGTGTCTCCGGTGCGGCTGGTGGCTTCCGATCCGTCCTGGGCTGATCAGGCGCGGCGCATCACCGCGCGGATCCGCACCGCCTGCGGACACCGCGCGCTGCGGGTCGACCACATCGGTTCGACCGCGGTTCCCGGACTGGATGCCAAGGACGTCATCGACATCCAGGTCACCGTCGAATCCCTGGAACTCGCTGACGAGCTGGCCGAACACCTCCTCGGCGCCGGCTATCCGCGGCTGAACCATGTCACTGCCGACATGCCGCACTCTGATGATGCATCGTTGTGGCAGAAAAGGTTTCACGCCTCAGCAGATCCGGGCCGGCCGACCAACGTGCACATCCGGGTCGACGGCTGGCCCAATCAGCGGTTCGCCCTGCTGTTCGTTGACTGGCTGGCCGCCAACCCGGGCGTCCAGGCGGACTACCTGGCCGTCAAACGCCAGGCGGAGCGGGCGGGTGCGACGGGCGGGATCACCGGCTACGCCGACGCGAAGGAACCCTGGTTCCTCGACGCCTACCAGCGGGCGTTGGCATGGGCCGACGCGACCGCTTGGCGGCCGTAGCGGCACTTCGCCGGCCGTTCATCGAATGTTTGCTGCCGCGGCATTGCTCTTTCCCGGTAACAGGTGGCACGCGGGCATCTGCGCACCGATATGCACCGCGGATGTGTCCAGTAACACGGCGCCTGCGAGGCTGTGATTCCGCCCACCGCCGTTGGGTGTGGCAACCGGTTGACCACCGGTGATCCGGTCGACGGGCGCACAGGCTACCTGCTGTGCGAATCGCCGCGTACGTGACCCGCGATGAGCACCTAACAATCCGAAACACGTTGGTGGTTAGCATAATTCACTGATAGCGGCGGATTCATTCAATGAACGGTGCCGGATAGTAGGCCGACGAAACGTGACCGATTTCACACATGCGCGCCATAGGAAAAGTTATGTAGCATGCCTTACGAATTGCCGAAGGCCTACCGCGAAGTCGAGTCGTCGGCGAGGGAATCGAACCCGGGGTCTCGGTGTTCGGTAAGGCTATCGGCGCCATCGCGACGCGCACCTGCGTGCCCGACGGTGTGTGTTTGCGGGTTGAAGGGGACGAGAACATTTTCAAGGTCGTTCAACGGGTGTGGGTTCCCCTGGTCGTCGTGGTGGTGGTTGCTGTCGCCGGGTTCGCGGTCTACCGGCTGCATGGTGTGGCCGGTGCGCAGAAAGTCGGCGCCAGCGACATGATCGACGAGTCCAAACCCGTCATCCCCAAAGATGTGATCTACGAGGTGTTCGGCCCCGCGGGGACGACGGGACAGGCGAATTTCCTGGACGAGAACTCCCAGCCGCAGCACGCCGATTTCACCACGTTGCCGTGGTCGTACACGATCACGACGAAACTCACCTCGATCTTCGCCAACGTCGTCGCGCAGGGCGACAGCCCCACGCTGGGTTGCCGGATCATCGTCAACGGCGAGGTGCGTGACGAACAGACGGTCAACACCCATGACGCGCAGGCATTCTGCTTGGTGAAGTCCGCATGAGCGCGCATTCGGCGCCCGCCCAGGGCTCCCGCGTCGCGACGGCCATCCGCCGGCTGGCGGTCCCGGTGATCCTGGCCTGGCTGGCCGTGACCGTCATCGTCAACGTCATCGTGCCGCAGCTCGAAGAGGTCGGAAAAGCCAACTCGGTCTCGCTGGCGTCCCGAGACGCGCAGTCCTACAAGGCGATCAAGAAACAGGGCGCCGAGTTCGAGCAGTTCGATTCCGACAGCATGGTCATGGTGCTGCTGGAGAGCGACGAACCGCTCGGCGACCCGGCGCGCGACTACTACCACGGCTTGGTGGCGCAGCTGAAGCAGGACACCGAGCACGTCGAATATGTGCAGGACTTCTGGGGTGACCGCATCACCGCAGGTGGGGCCCAGAGCATGGACGCCAAATCCGCGTACGTGCAACTGAATCTGGTCGGGGACCAGGGCACCACCGCGGGCAAGGAATCCGTCCAGTCGGTGCGCGACATCGTCGATCACAGCACACCGCCGGCCGGGCTGAAGGTCTACGTCACCGGTCAGGCCGCCCTGACCATGGACATGAACGACGCCGGCGACAAAAGCATGCTGAAGATGACGGTGATCACGTTCATGGTCATCACCATCATGCTGTTGCTGGTCTACCGTTCCGTCGCCACCGTGTTGCTCACTTTGTTCATCGTCTTCCTCGAACTCGGTGCGGCCCGCGGGGTGATCGCGGTGCTGGCCCACCACCACATCATCGGGCTGTCCACGTTCGCGGTGAACATGCTGACGTCGCTGGCGATCGCCGCCGGAACCGACTACGCCATCTTCTTCATCGGCCGATATCAGGAAGCGCGCGCCGCCGGTCAGGATCGAATGTCGGCGTATTACACCACGTACCACAGTGTTTCTCATGTGGTGCTGGGCTCGGGGCTGACCATCGCCGGTGCGACGCTCTGCCTGAAGTTCACCCGGCTGCCGTATTTCGAATCGCTGGCGCTGCCCTGCTCGATCGGCATGCTGGTGGTGGTGATCGCGGCGCTGACGCTGGGTCCCGCGGTGCTGCTGCTGGCCACCCGGTTCGGCCGGATGGAATCGCAACGCAAGACCACCTCCCGCGGCTGGTACCGGATCGGGACCGCCATCGTGCGCTGGCCCGGACCGATCCTGGTGGTGACGATCATCGTCGCGCTGATCGGGCTGGGCGTGCTGCCGTCGTACGTGGTGAACTACAACGACCGGTACTACATCCCGTCCGATCTGCCGTCCATCCAGGGCTACCAGGCCTCAGACCGGCATTTCTCCAAGGCGCGGATGAACCCCGACATCCTGCTGATCGTCACCGACCAGGATCTGCGCACCCCGGGAAACATGCTGGTGCTGGACCGGATCGCCAAGAACGTGCTGCGCGTCGAGGGCATCAACAAGGTGCAGAGCATCACCCGTCCGCTGGGCGCGCCCATCGACCACAGCTCGGTTCCCTTCCAGCTCAGCATGCAGTCGGTGCCGATCACCGAGAACCTGAACTACCTCAAGGGCCGGATGGCGGACATGCTGCACATGACCGACCAGCTCGGCGACATGATCGCGATCATGGAGCGCATGTACGGCCTGATGCAGCAGCAGGCACAGGTCACCCACGACATGGTCGGCGACACCACCGACTTGAAGGCGACCGCCGACGAGATGCGCGACCACATGGCCGATTTCGATGATTTCTGGCGGCCGATGCGCAACTACTTCTACTGGGAGCCGCACTGCTTCGACATCCCGATCTGCTGGTCGCTGCGGTCCATCTTCGACGGGCTGGACGGCATCGACAAGATGGCCGAGAACATGGCGACGATGCTCGGCGATCTGCAGCGGATGGACGAGCTGATGCCGCAGCTGGTTGCGCAGCTGCCGCCAATGATCGCCATCTCCAAGGACATCCGGGCCACCACGCTGACCATGTACAGCACCTTCAACGGGATGATCACCCAGATGGCCCGGATGACCGACACGGCGACGGTGATGGGCCAGGCATTCGACGCGGCCAAGAACGACGAGTTCTTCTACCTGCCCCCGGAGGCGTTCGACAACGCCGACTTCCAGAAGGGCCTCAAGCTGATGGTTTCGCCGGACGGCAAGTCCGCGCAGATGATCGTCACGCACGAGGGGGATCCGGCGAGCAATGAGGCACTGGCCAAGACGCAGGCGGAGCTGACCGCGGCCAAGGAGGCCATCAAGACCACCCCGCTGGAGGGTTCGAAGCTCTACCTGGGCGGCACCGCCCCGACCTATCACGACATCGGCGAATACGTGAAGTACGACCTGATGATCGCGGTGATCGCGTCGCTGTCGCTGATCCTGATCATCATGCTGGTGATCACCCGCAGCATCGTGGCGGCGGCGGTGATCGTCGGCACCATCGCGATCTCGCTGGGTTCGTCCTTCGGGCTGTCGGTGCTGATCTGGCAGCACATCCTCGGCCTGCAGCTGCACTGGTTCGTGCTGCCGATCACCGTCATCATCCTGTTGGCGGTGGGATCGGACTACAACCTGCTGCTGGTGTCCCGGTTCAAGGAGGAGCTGGACGGCGGGCTGAAGACATCGATCATCCGCGGTGTCGGCGGCTCCGGCAGTGTGGCGACCCAGGCGGGCCTGGTTTTCGCGTTCACCATGGGGTCGATGATCTCCAGCGACCTGGTCTCGATCGGGCAGGCGGGGTCGGCGATCTGCCTGGGTCTGCTGTTCGACACCTTCGTGATCCGGGCGTTCATGACGCCGACGATCGCAGCACTGCTCGGGCGCTGGTTCTGGTGGCCGATCAAGGTGCTGCCCAACTCGGTGGTCAGCCGGCGGGCCGCCGAACGTGACCGTGAAACCGACGACGACGCGACTACCCGGATCCCGGTGCCGGTGGGGTAGCCCAGGTGACCGGCATGCCCGCGGCGGCCAGCCACCGGTTGAGGTCGTGGCCGTGGGCGGCGAGCCCGGTGATCGCGTCCACCGCCCGCTGGAACGCCAGTTCGGCGGTGGCGGTGGACAACAACCCGACCCGGTGGGCCTCGAGGAGTTCGTCGACGTCGGCCAGTGCGGCGTCGCGGCCGGTCCGCACCACCAGATCCAGATAGTGGTCGACCGACCGCCACCGATCGGGGCCGGCGGTGTATTCGCCGATGTCGAGGTAGTAGTCCTGGTCGCGCTCGTGGCCGGGGTTGAAGTGAAAGATGTTCGCCCGTACACCCAGCGACGGCAGCAGCCAGGACTGCAGGTAGTGGAACTGGGCGCGGCCGGGGGTGGGGCGGGCCATGTAGAGCCCCCACGGCCGCACCGTGTACACGGCGACGGCGCGCACGATCCCCTTGGGATCGGTGTTGGTGCGTTCGACCAGGTCGAACGTCTCATGCTTCGGCGGGTGGATGGCCGATTCTAAGCGCCGCTCGGCGCCGAATGTCGGGTTATGTCACGCTCTCGGCGTGCGGGCGTGCCTTAACCCGACACTCGGCGCGTACTCGGGTGTCGGTACCCCCGCTTACCCTGGACAGCATGGCGTTCGCGACCGAGCATCCCATCGTTGCGCATTCGGAGTACCGTGCCGTTGACCAGCTGGTACGCAGCGGCGGCCACTTCGAGGTGGTCAGCGAATACTCGCCTGCCGGGGACCAGCCGACCGCCATCGCGGACCTGGAGCGCCGCATCACCGGCGGGGAGAAGGACGTGGTCCTGCTGGGCGCCACCGGCACCGGCAAGTCGGCCACCGCCGCCTGGCTGATCGAGCGGCTGCAGCGGCCCACCCTGGTGATGGCACCCAACAAGACGCTGGCCGCCCAGCTCGCCAACGAGCTGCGAGAAATGTTGCCGCACAACGCTGTCGAGTATTTTGTCTCCTACTACGACTACTACCAGCCGGAAGCCTATATCGCGCAGACCGACACCTACATCGAGAAGGACAGCTCGATCAACGACGACGTCGAGCGGCTGCGGCACTCGGCGACCTCCAGCCTGCTGTCCCGGCGCGACGTGGTGGTGGTGGCGTCGGTGTCCTGCATCTACGGCCTGGGCACCCCCCAGTCGTATCTGGACCGCTCGGTGGAGTTGAAGGTCGGCGAGGAGGTGCCCCGCGACGCGCTGCTGCGGTTGCTGGTCGACGTGCAGTACACCCGAAACGACCTGTCGTTCACCCGCGGCTCGTTCCGGGTGCGCGGCGACACCGTCGAGATCATCCCCTCCTATGAGGAGCTGGCGGTCCGCATCGAATACTTCGGCGACGAGGTGGAGGAGCTCTACTACCTGCACCCGCTGACCGGCGACGTGGTCCGCAAGGTGGATTCGCTGCGGATCTTCCCCGCCACCCACTATGTGGCCGGACCGGAGCGGATGGCGCACGCCATCTCCACCATCGAATCCGAGCTCGCCGAGCGGCTCGCCGACCTCGAACGCCACGGCAAGCTGCTGGAGGCGCAGCGGCTGCGGATGCGCACCAGCTACGACATCGAGATGATGCGCCAGGTCGGGTTCTGCTCGGGCATCGAGAACTATTCGCGGCACATCGATGCCCGCGGGCCCGGCACCCCGCCGGCGACCCTGCTGGACTACTTCCCCGAGGACTTCCTGCTGATCATCGACGAGTCGCACGTCACCGTGCCGCAGATCGGCGGCATGTACGAGGGCGACATGTCGCGCAAACGCAACCTGGTGGAGTACGGCTTCCGGCTGCCGTCGGCGTGCGACAACCGACCGCTGACCTGGGAGGAGTTCGCGCAGCGCATCGGGCAGACGGTGTACATGTCCGCCACCCCGGGCCCCTACGAGCTCAGCCAGACCGGCGGCGAGTTCGTCGAGCAGGTGATCCGCCCGACCGGGCTGGTCGACCCGAAGGTGTTGGTCAAACCGACCAAGGGCCAGATCGACGACCTGATCGGCGAAATCCGCACCCGCGCCGACGCCGACCAGCGGGTGCTGGTGACCACACTGACCAAGAAGATGGCCGAAGACCTCACCGACTATCTGCTGGAGCTGGGTATCCGGGTGCGCTACCTGCACTCCGAGGTCGACACCCTGCGCCGGGTGGAGCTGCTGCGCCAGCTGCGGCTCGGCGACTACGACGTGCTGGTCGGCATCAACCTGCTGCGGGAGGGTCTGGACCTGCCGGAGGTGTCGCTGGTGGCGATCCTCGACGCCGACAAGGAGGGCTTCCTGCGGTCCACGCGCAGCCTGATCCAGACCATCGGGCGCGCTGCCCGCAACGTGTCCGGCGAGGTGCACATGTACGCCGACAAGATCACCGATTCGATGAAGGAGGCGATCGACGAAACCGAGCGGCGACGGGCCAAGCAGATCGCCTACAACGAGGCCAACGGCATCGATCCGCAGCCGCTGCGCAAGAAGATCGCCGACATTCTCGACCAGGTGTACCGGGAGGCCGCCGACACCGAGTCGGTGGAGATCGGCGGGTCCGGGCGCAACGCCTCCCGCGGTCGACGCGCGCAGGGCGAACCGGGCCGTGCGGGCCAGTCGGTGAGCGCCGGCATCATCGAGGGCCGTGACACCGCCAGCATGCCCCGTGCCGAACTGGCCGACCTGATCAAAGACCTGACCGCGCAGATGATGGCCGCGGCCCGTGACCTGCAGTTCGAGCTGGCCGCCCGGATCCGCGACGAGATCGCCGACCTCAAGAAGGAACTGCGCGGAATGGACGCCGCGGGGCTGAAGTGACGCGCCCGGGCGGGCCGCGCCGTTCGCATGATGCTGTGATCCGTGGTTGACTGCGTGTCGGTGGTGGACCTAACTGACGCGACGACGACGAGAACCACAGGCAGCTGGCGGGAGCTACTGGGCCCGCGGTATCTGGGGACGTCGGCTGTTCTTGCCGGCGGTGTCGCGCTCTACGCCACCAACGAATTCCTCACCATCAGCCTGTTGCCCAGCGCCATCGCCGACATCGGCGGGGAGCGCCTCTACGCGTGGGTGACCACGCTGTATCTGGTCGGATCGGTGATCGCCGCGGCCGCGGTCAACTCGGTGCTGGTGCGCATCGGGTCGCGGGCCGCCTATCTGCTGGGGTTGGCGGTGTTCGGTGCCGGCAGCCTGGTGTGCGCGCTGGCGCCCCGGATGGAGGTCCTGCTGACCGGTCGCCTGCTGCAGGGCCTGGGCGGTGGTCTGCTCGCCGGTCTGGGCTATGCGCTGATCAACGCGGTGCTGCCGAGTTGGTTGTGGACCCGGGCATCGGCGCTGGTGTCGGCGATGTGGGGGGTCGGGACCTTGGTCGGCCCCGCCGTGGGTGGGCTGTTCGCGCAATGGGGCGCCTGGCGCTGGACCTTCGTGGCCCTGGCGACACTGACCGCGGTGATGGCGATCGCGGTCACGGTGGTTCTGCCGGGCGGCGGGCACGCACACCGCGGTGAGCCGATGGCCGTTCCGCTGCGATCCCTGCTGATTCTGGGGGCCGCGGCCCTGGTGGTCAGCGCCGCCCAACTGCCGCACAGTTTCGCCGCCGCGGCGGGCCTGCTGGCGCTGGGCGGGCTGCTGGTCGGAGGATTCCTGTTCGTCGACCGGCGCGCTCCGGTCGCGGTGCTGCCGCCCAGCATCTTCGGAGGCGGGCGGGAGAAATGGATTTTCCTGACGCTGGGTCTGCTGATGGCGACCACCAAGGCCAACCTGTACGTGCCGTTGCTCGGCCAACGCCTGGCGCATCTGCTGCCGATGGCCGCCGGATTCCTCGGCGCGGCGCTGTCGATCGGCTGGACGGTCAGCGAGTTCGTCAGCGCCTCACTCAACCGCGCCCGGCTGATCGCGAACCTCGTCGCGGCCGCACCGCTGATGGTGGCCGGTGGCCTGATCGTCGCCGCGTACACCCATCTGGACCACCACAGCCCGGTCGCCATCGGGGCGATCTGGGCGCTGGCGCTGTTCACCGTCGGCGCCGGCGTCGGTGTGGCCTGGCCGCACCTGTCGGCGTGGGCGATGGGCTGCGTCGACGACCCCGCCGAGGGTCGGGCGGCCGCTGCCGCGATCAACACCGTGCAGCTGATCTCCGGGGCGGTCGGGGCCGGCGTGGCCGGCGTGGTGGTCAACATGGCCGATGGCGTCGACGTTGCCGCGGCCCGGTGGCTGTTCGCGGTGTTCGCAGTGTTCGCCACGATGGGCGCGGCCGTCTCCTACCGGGCCAGCCGCGGGCAGGGGCGTCAGCGGGTGGCTTTGATCACTTGAGCGAAGCTGAACTGCCAGCGCTGCACCAGGCGAAACCCGAGCCGGTGGATCACCTGGTAGTCCGGGGTGCGACCAAACCGGCGCCCCGGGGGAAGTGCGGCACCGGACTGCTGATCCGGTAGCGCCTTGTCGTGGTTGGTGATCGTCCACACCACGCGGCACTTCGCCAACTGGTCGGCCACCGCCCACACGGCCAGGTGTCCGTCCCACAGCCGCCCTATCGCCGGCCCATGCGGGCCTCGACCCGGGTCGACCAGGTGCGCGAACGCCGCCGGACGCCCGGCCAGCAGCGCCCTGATCGGTCCCGGAGCCCAGGCCGTGGTGTTGTCCACCACCAGACAGTCGCCGGGAGAACTGTGCGCCTGGATCACGTCGGCCACCTGGCTGTAGTCCCAGCCCTCCTTGGCGTGACGCCCCCGCTCGGCAAGATAATTGGGCGTCGCGGCCAGCACGAACACCACCAGCAGACCGATCAGATGCCGGCGCCGCACCGCGAGCGCGCACCCGCACACCGCCAGCAGGATCGCCATCGCCGGCGCGGTGAACAGCAGATAACGCGGGTAGTAGACCGGCTTGCTGACCGCCGAGTAGATCAGTACGACGGCGGTCGGAACGACGATCCACGCCGTGCAGAGCAACACCAGTTGCGTCGTCGCGTCGTCCGGCCGCCAACGGCGGGTCAACCGCGCCACGATCGCCGCGCCGAACACCAGACCGCTCAGCACCGCGAAGGCCACGCTGCGGTCGAAATACTGGTGCTGCACGACGTCGGTGACATTGCGCCAGTTGAGGTGTGAAATCCAGCCCACCTGCCGGATCTGGGTACGGCTGAACAGCAGGAAGGGGATCAGGGCGGCTACCGCGACGGCCGTCGATGCCATCCAACGCAGCGCCACCGACCGGCCGCAACGCATCACCCGGACCAGCACCGCGTGCACCGGGACGATGAGCACCATGAACACGTTCAGCAGCGTCGAGGCGACCACCGCACCGCCGTAGGCCAGCCACAGCGCCGTCCGGTTGCGCCGCAGCGCGGTCACACACAAGACGGTGAGCCACACCGCGGCCATCGCCGAGAACGCGTAGGAGCGGGCCTCGATGCCGGCCCAGGTCATCCGCGGCAGGATCGCGAACAGCAGCCCGGCGCAGACCGCCACCCGACGGGTGCCGAACTGTTTGGTCAGCACCACCACCCCGGCGGCGCCGCCACCGACCGCCAGACAGCTGGGCACCCGAGACCAGAACTCGGTCGCCGGGAACACCGCGTACCAGCCGTGCATGATCAGGTAGTACAGCCCGTGCACTGCGTCGATGTGCCCGAGCAGCCGCCACAATTCGGGCAGTGACCGGTTCGCCGATGCGGAGATGGTGGCCGCCTCGTCGAACCACATCGACGGGTGGCTTGCACCGGCGGCGGCCAGCGCGGCGGCGAACAGCGCGATCACCACGGCGTCGGGCCACCGGGCCGGGCGTCGTGCCGGCGGCGTCTCGGGGGTGGCCCGGCGCGGGGTCAGGACAGTATTCACTGGGGTTCGCTACTCGTATTCTTCGCTGGCCGTTCAGACGGTCAGGTTACCGGCAGCCTCCGCCCCTCGGCACGACGATGCGGAGACGCAGGTCACGATGGCACGGCGACACGCCTCACACTGTCAGCAAGGTCACGTCGGGCCCGGTCGGGCGGGTTTGCGCCGGTAGCGCGCGCGGAATATGTGGCTGTCGAGGCAGTTGTGTCGTCAATCGCACCCATCGTGGCTCGGCAACGCGTTACTGTCTCGGTGATCGTGCAACTACTGCTGGGAGGGATCGGATGAGCGGGTATCAGACCGTGGTCGTCGGCACGGACGGCTCGGATTCGTCGCTTCGCGCTGTCGACCGGGCGGGTGCAATCGCGGCCGGGTCGGGCGCGAAGGTGATCGTGACCACCGCATACCTTCCCCACGGTGACGACGCGCGGGCGTCCGACATGCTGAAGGACGAGGGCTACAAGGCGTCGGGCAACGCCCCGATCTACGCGATCCTCAAGGAAGCCAGGGAGCGGGCCGAGAATGCCGGTGCCGCCAACGTCGAAGAACGTGCCATCGTCGGCGCCCCGGTGGACGCGTTGGTCGACCTTGCCGAAGAGGTCGGTGCGGATCTGTTGGTGGTCGGCAACGTCGGCCTGAGCACCATCGCCGGCCGGTTGCTCGGCTCGGTGCCCGCCAACGTGTCCCGGCGGGCCAAGGTCGACGTGCTGATCGTTCACACCACCGGCTAGTTACCAGCCGCGTTCGCGCCATTCGGTCAGATGCGGGCGCTCGGCACCCAGTGTGGTGTCGTCGCCGTGGCCCGGATAGACGACGGTCGAGTCGGCGTACACATCGAACACTCGCCGGCTGACGTCGCCGAGCAACTGCTCGAAATCTCCGGGTTGCCAGGTTTTTCCGACGCCGCCCGGAAACAGGCAGTCGCCGGTGAACAGCTGCGTCACCCCGCCGGTCGCGTCGCCGCCCAGCGCCAACGCGACCGAGCCCGGGGTGTGGCCGCGCAGGTGGACGACGTCGAATCGCAGGTCGCCGATGCTGATGGTGTCGCCGTCGGCCAGGATCCGGTCCGGGCGCACGGGCAGCGGCTCGGCGTCCAGTGCGTGCGCGGCCGTCGGTGCTCCGGTAGCCGCGGCCACTGCCTCCAGCGCCTGCCAGTGGTCGAAGTGCTGGTGGCTG
Organism: Mycobacterium sp. NGS50; assembly: GCF_059812545.1. Taxonomy (NCBI): domain Bacteria; kingdom Bacillati; phylum Actinomycetota; class Actinomycetes; order Mycobacteriales; family Mycobacteriaceae; genus Mycobacterium; species Mycobacterium sp. NGS50. The sequence continues at coordinate 85,481 of NZ_JCALCW010000008.1, read as the reverse complement.
GTGACGATCAGCGACACCGCGGGCGCCTGCTCGCGGACCAGCTCGATCAGCAGGTCGGCGTCGTTGGCGGCGTCGATCAGCAGCGTTTCGCCGGTGTTCGTGCACGTCACCAGGTAGGTGTTGTTGTCCATCGGACCTACCGACATCTTGACGATCGACGCCCCCGGTAGGGTGCGCCGCGCGGCGGTGCGCGGTTCGACGTGGCCGGTGTAGTTGTCGTCGAGGGCTGTCATGGTGGCCACCGTACTGCTCGACACGGACTTGTCGGTACCGGCACATAGCATGGGGTTGACGTGTGCACTGACGGCCAGAAAGAGAATGTTGAGTTGTCGGACCGACTAATCATCAAGGGCGCGCGCGAACACAACCTGCGGGGCGTTGACCTGGACCTTCCGCGGGACGCGCTGATCGTCTTCACCGGGCTGTCCGGCTCGGGGAAGTCGTCGCTGGCGTTCGACACCATTTTCGCCGAAGGCCAGCGCCGCTACGTGGAGTCGCTGTCGGCGTATGCCCGCCAGTTCCTGGGCCAGATGGACAAACCGGACGTCGACTTCATCGAAGGGTTGTCCCCGGCGGTTTCGATCGACCAGAAATCGACCAACCGCAACCCGCGGTCCACCGTCGGGACCATCACCGAGGTCTACGACTACCTGCGGCTGCTCTACGCGCGGGCCGGCACCCCGCACTGCCCGGTCTGCGGGGAGCGCATCGCCCGCCAGACCCCGCAGCAGATCGTCGACCAGGTGCTGGTGATGCCCGAAGGCGCCCGGTTCCAGGTGCTGGCGCCGGTGGTGCGCACCCGCAAGGGCGAGTTCGCCGACCTGTTCGAGAAGCTCAACTCGCAGGGGTACAGCCGGGTCCGGGTCGACGGCGTGGTGCATTCGCTGACCGACCCGCCGAAGCTGAAGAAGCAGGAGAAGCACGACATCGAGGTGGTCGTCGACCGCCTCACCGTCAAGCCGTCCGCCAAACAGCGCCTCACCGAATCGGTGGAGACCGCGCTGAACCTGGCCGACGGCATCGTGGTGCTGGAGTTTCTGGATGAACGGGTTCATGAACTCGGCCATCACCGCGAACAGCGGTTCTCCGAGAAGCTGGCCTGCCCCAACGGGCATCCGCTGGCCGTCGACGACCTGGAGCCGCGGTCGTTCTCGTTCAACTCGCCCTACGGCGCCTGCCCGGAGTGCAGCGGCCTGGGCATCCGCAAGGAAGTCGACCCCGACCTGGTGGTGCCCGACGGCGACCGCACCCTGGCCGAGGGCGCGGTGGCACCGTGGTCGGTGGGGCACACGGCGGAGTACTTCACCAAGATGATGGCCAGCCTCGGGGAGGCGATGGGCTTCGACGTCGACACCCCGTGGCGCAAGCTGCCGGCCAAGGCGCGCAAGGCGATCCTGGAGGGCGCCGACGAGCAGGTGCACGTCCGGTATCGAAACCGGTACGGCCGCACCAGGTCCTACTACGCCGACTTCGAAGGTGTGCTGGCGTTCCTGCAGCGCAAAATGGAGCAGACCGAGTCGGAGCTGATGAAGGAGCGCTACGAAGGCTTCATGCGCGACGTGCCTTGCCCGGTCTGCGCGGGCACTCGCCTCAAGCCGGAGATCCTGGCGGTGACGCTGGCCGCCGGTGAGCAGTCCAAGTCCATCGCCGAGGTGTGTGAGCTGTCGATCGCGGACTGCTCGGACTTCCTCAACGCGCTCACCCTGGGCTCACGCGAGCAGGCGATCGCCGGGCAGGTCCTCAAGGAGGTGCAGTTCCGGCTGGGGTTCCTGCTCGACGTCGGGCTGGAATACCTCACCCTGTCGCGAGCGGCGGCCACCCTGTCCGGCGGTGAGGCGCAACGGATTCGGCTGGCCACCCAGATCGGCTCGGGGCTGGTCGGGGTGCTCTACGTGCTCGACGAGCCGTCGATCGGACTGCATCAGCGCGACAACCGGCGGCTCATCGAGACGCTGACCCGGCTCAAGAATCTGGGCAACACGCTGATCGTCGTCGAACACGACCTGGACACCATCGCGCACGCCGACTGGGTCGTCGACATCGGGCCGGCGGCCGGTGAACATGGCGGACAGATCGTGCACAGCGGGCCGTACGCGGAGTTGCTGCGCAACAAGAACTCGATCACCGGTGCCTATCTGTCCGGCCGGGAAAGCATTGAGCTGCCGGCGATTCGGCGCCCCACCGACCGGCGCCGTCAGCTCACGGTCGTCGGCGCCCGGGAGCACAACCTGCGCGAGATCGACGTGTCGTTCCCGCTGGGGGTGCTCACCTCGGTGACCGGGGTATCCGGATCGGGCAAGTCGACGCTGGTCAACGACATCCTGGCGGCGGTGCTGGCCAACAAGCTCAACGGCGCCCGCCATGTGCCGGGCCGGCACACCCGGGTGACCGGGCTCGATCATGTCGACAAGCTGGTGCGGGTCGACCAGTCGCCGATCGGGCGCACGCCACGCTCCAACCCGGCCACCTACACCGGGGTGTTCGACAAGATCCGCAGCCTGTTCGCCGCCACCACCGAGGCCAAGGTGCGTGGTTATCAGCCGGGACGGTTCTCGTTCAACGTCAAGGGCGGGCGCTGCGAGGCGTGCACCGGCGACGGCACCATCAAGATCGAGATGAACTTCCTGCCCGACGTGTACGTGCCGTGCGAGGTCTGCCAGGGCGCCCGCTACAACCGGGAAACCCTCGAGGTGCACTACAAGGGCAAGACCATCGCCGAAGTGCTGGACATGTCGATCGAGGACGCGGCGGGGTTCTTCGAGCCGATCAGCAGCATCCACCGCTACCTGCGGACCCTGGTCGATGTCGGGCTGGGCTATGTGCGGCTGGGTCAGCCGGCGCCGACCCTGTCCGGCGGGGAGGCGCAGCGGGTGAAGCTGGCATCGGAGCTGCAGAAGCGGTCCACCGGCCGCACCGTCTACATCCTCGACGAACCCACCACCGGACTGCATTTCGACGACATCCGCAAGCTGCTCACCGTGCTGGCCGGCCTGGTCGACAAGGGCAACACGGTGATCGTCATCGAACACAACCTGGACGTGATCAAGACCTCGGACTGGATCGTGGACATGGGGCCGGAGGGCGGCTCCGGCGGCGGCACCGTCGTCGCGCAGGGCACCCCGGAGGACGTGGCGGCGGTGCCGGAAAGCTACACCGGCAAGTTCCTCGCCGAGGTGTTGGAGCCCGCGAAACCTGTTGCGCCCCCGGCGCGGCGGCGTCGCAAAGTCAGCGCCTAGCGGTCGTCGGGTAGCAGCCGGAAGGCTGGCGCGCCGGTCAGGGGAGCGACGGCGTGGAAATCGTGCCGGTCGAGGGTGAGCACAGTGTCGGTTTCGTACTGTTCGGAAACCACTACGGTGACTGCATCGGTAAGGTCGAGTCGCAAAGCCTCGTAACGGTTTTGGATCGCTCGCGCCGTCCTTAATTCGGGCGCCGAAACGGTGGGTACGGCCACCCGGCCGATGCGTTCCTGGGCGAGCAGCCAGTCGTTGAGCTCCAGTGCCTGACGTCGGCCGACGTTTCGAGTGGTGACGTGTTCGATTTCGAGGAAAACCAGTGGGGAGACGACGGTCAGCGCCGCACCGATCAGTGCCATGCGTGCCGCAACATGCTCGGGGTCAGCGGAGTTGAACGCAGCTACCAGCCCGGAGGTGTCCCCGACGATGATCATCCCGTGCCGGCAGCGTCGGAGACGATCTGGTGGACCTCGTCAGCGGTCACCGGGTGCCCGAAATCCATCGAGGGAATGTCCCACTCGGCGGGCCAACGGCGGGCCCGCAATGCGGCGAGGTGGAACGCCTCGCGGAAGTACTCGGACTCAGGACGCCCCGCACGCGCGGCCGCCTCCTTGACTATCGCGAGATCGTCCTCGTCGACCATCACGGTCGTCTTCTTGAGTGCCATATGGTTATGGTACCCGCACCATAACTACCGCAATTTTGCTGAGGGCGGGTATCAGGTCGCCGGACGCCGGCTTCATCGCTACATTATGTGGATCATATGTAGCCCTCCGCTATGCTGGACCACATGGGCAGCGGTAATGGACGCGGACGCCGACGTGGCAGTCCCGAGCGCAGTGTCGGTCCGCCGAGCGGTGAACCCGCCGGGTCTGGCCGGGTTTCCACCCTGGTGCGGCTCATCGCGGAGCTCGGCACAGTACCCCGACCGCCGGAATCGCTGAACCTGTTGATCGACGCAACGGAGCGCGCCGTGAGCCGAAACGGGATACGCCGCACCTCAATGTCTGACCTTGCGCGGGAGATGCAGGTAGCCCGTACGACGCTGTATCGCCAAGTCGACTCGGTAGATGACGCGATCCTGTTGGCCGGCGGGCGGATTGCCTACGGTTTCCTGGACGACGTGAGCGCTGCGATGCTCGGTGGCGCGCCGTGGTCGGAGCTGTTCGTAGATGCGATCGTTCGGGCCGTATCGCTGACGTATAACAATCCGTTGCTGCGCCGCTTGCTCGACCACGAACCAGAGATGTTGGGGGAGGTGATTGTTCAAGGCGGTGCGCGTACGCTCATTCGCCGTTTAGGCGAGGTTGCCGCTCCCGTGCTCGAGGCCGCGATGGCTGGTGGTCAGCTGCGGGTCGCGGATCCGCAGTTGGCCGGCGAGGCACTGGCGCGCCAGATCGTGATCCTGATCCTCTGCCCACCAGACGGTGACCTGCGGGAGACGGTCGAATTCATGGTGGCGCCGCTACTGGGTGCTGAACCGGCGGGCACCTAGACTCGATCCACCGATGGACGGCGATTAGACCCGATTAGTCCGCCTGGCCTTTCAGTGGGTAGTCAGGCGGATGTGGCAAACGGTGGTGGGTGCCATCTGATGTTGTTGTGCCACAGCGTTTGCCATGCGTGTTCCCAGGGCCAGTGACTGGGTAGGTGCAAGTCCGGTCTATGGCGGGTGGGCGAGGCGGGCGACGTTGCCAATTTTGCGGCACAGGGCGGCCCCACGAGCGACGGGTGATTGCCGCGCATAAATCCAGGCGGTGCTCACACCGAAACTCCCCGAGCGTATGTGCGGCAATGGCCCTTCGATCAGGTCGGAGCAGACGGTTTCGATGGTGACGTCGGGACGGTGGGCGATGTGGCCGTGGTCGACGGGTTGGTCGGAGTCGTTGAAGAGCGGGTGGTCGCGCCGTGCTAGGAACAGTGCCTCGGGATGGCGGACGTCTTTGATGCGGCGCACGATCATTCGTACGGTCACGGGCGCGGGTGGATCCAAACGCGGTGTAAGGGATTTCGGCGCCTCGGCATCGGAGATCCATGCTCCGGTGTCGGGGTCTTTCACCGCGCCCGGGTGCGGTGTTCTTGGTCAAAACCAGTGAACGAAATATCGGCCGTGCCGACAACAAAACGCTAGGTTAAAGCGCTAGTAAGCAACAAGATCGTAGAAAACGAGCCACGTCAGGTAAAAGAACCTTGACGACGAGTGACTTCCGGGGCATGCTCCGAACTATTCTCGAGAAGCGGCTGAGAACGTAGCCTTCGCAACTGCGGCGAATAGAGCGCCGCAAGCACAATGGCGCAGTTCAGAAGCGTGGACACGATGCCGAGGGTCCAACTCATTCCCGGACCCACCCGAAGTGCTATCCCTACGTAGGCCGGCCAGGTACCGAGAATAGCCATGGCAGGCAATGGAATTGCCACAATCGCTGGCACCAGAATCCACCGCCATCCGTGGATGTGCGGCATGACTACGGCGAACAACCACATCTGAACCGCGATGAATCCGACATTCTGGATGATGCAATAGATGGGAACACCGAAAACAACCGCTGAATTGCCGTAGTAGTGCATGATGTTGAAGTGTGAAAGCAAGGCTTCAGCGGCAACCTCGACCGCTGCGGCAGGTGCCATCACCATCAGGATCCTGGAGGCGGATATACCGCCTTTTGCAGCCCAGTTGCTGATAACTGACCCTAGCGAAAATAGGGCAAAGTACCCGAACACCACAAACCAGGGCATCGGCCTTCCGAGGGAGGTGAACGCAACGTAATGGTTCGTCGGGTACCAGACCGCGACAAACCAGTCAGCACCTGCCTCGACAACCGTCGCCCCGAAGAGAAAACCGCCGACGGCGCCCCAGAACCACAACGGGTCGCGAGTTCGCACGGTATAAACCACCCCGAAAGCGGCCACGGCAACTGCTACCACGACACCAAGAAGGAGGAAGGTAAGCGAATGGTGCGCCACATCGCCACGCGGCGGATCTAGGAATAGACCCCGGTGCACACCTGACGCGCCGATCATCCGCAGCCTCCCTCGTCCGTTTGGTAGTGACTGCTACCAATAGGTTGGTAGTATGCGCTACCGATGTCAGGTTGGCAATACCCATGCCGGAACCGGCTCCATAGGCAGTAGCTACAATTGGCGCCCATGCCGACGCCTCGGGAGCCGATCGCGCGGGCACTGCCTCTGGATCAGCGCAAGGCGAAACGTCGCGCCGCGTTGCTTGATGCCGCCACAGAGCTGGTCGGGTCGCATGGCACCGGCGCACTAACCACGAAGGCCGTCAGCAGCATGGCTAGGCTCAACGAGCGCTACGTCTATGAGAGCTTCGGTTCACGCGACGGCCTGTTGCTGGCAGTCTTCGATACTGCCCTCAGCACTGCCATCGGCTACTTGGTCGACCGCATCGTCAATGGCGACGACTCGAGCCCAACGGACCGCCTGCGTAACGCATTCAACGCCGGGCTGGACTTCGTTGACAGTAACCCCCACCTGCTGCGCATCCTGTTTGTCGAGGCTGACGGCGATCCCGTCTTGCGAGACCGGGCCCGCGAGATGCGCGTCCTACTGGAGCGACTGACGCACGAATTCCTCGACTCGTTTGCCCCGGGCGAGCGAACGTCCGACCAATTGACGGTGATTTCGATCATTGCCACGGGCGCGACCCTCAGCCTGCTGAACGCGTGGGCGAACGGTACAATTGCCGTCCCACGGGAGGGAATCATTAGCACCGTAACTAATTTGGCTAGCCAGCTAATCCTACCCGAATCTACTCAACAACAGTCGTGACCGGACGTCTGGTTCACGAAATCAACTGAAGGGACCCGGTTGGTGGTCCAGTAAGTATGGGGCTTGGGGTTGGTGGGTCGTGGCCGACGATAGGGCGAACTCGGTCGGTGTCAGGTCGCCGTGGGCGGAGGGCGGCCTGTTGGCGTTGTAGTCGCAGTGACAATCTTCAATGACCACCCGGCATCCCAACAGGAAGTCGACGCGCCAGGAGTGAGCAGTTCCTCGTATAGCCGGCCGCTGAACCATTCGATCCAGGCGTGCTGCCCTGGCGACCGGGAACGATGAACAGCGAACCAGTGCCGTTAGACCGGCGCCGATCGTTGACGGCGTGCACGACGAACTCGGGGCCATCGTCGAAGCGCGCATAATGCGGCGCACCTCGTTGTAGGGCCAGGCGACCCAAGACTTCGATGGCACGATTAACGTCGATCGCCAGAGCTTCGCGGGTGAACGCGTCGGCCAGGTTGAGCATCTTTACGGTGCGTCCGTCGGCGACGGTGTCGTATTGAAAGCCCACCGCCCAGATCGCATTCGGCCGGATCGGTGACACCGTGCCGACGGCAGTACCGATGGCGGTCAGCTGCGTCTTCTTGCGGCACTGCGTAACCCGCAGGTTCTCGTCGCGCCATGACCGGCTTCTTGAGCGGTGTCGCGCTCCTTTGAGACGCTTGGCGTCGCTGGCCTTCATGTCGCCGTGCTGGACACGCCGCTACAGCCGGCAAGCCGCAGTCGAGGATCGCCAAGGCCCAATGCGGACAGCCCGGGCGCGCCGCCCCACCATCTGGTAGTGGGTACTACCAGATGGTAGTGTGCACTACCAGGGCATTGGCCCCGAGCATCAAGGAGCGACGATATGAGTTTCCCGACTACCTGTCCGTTCCCCCAGCAAAACGGTCCGACGGATCCGGCTATACGTATCGGCGCCGCCACTCGGTTTGGCGATATTTTCCGGCTCACGCGGCTTCCGGTGATGTCGCTCCGGCATGGCACCGACCGCCGATTGCCAGGTCCGATTGGTTTGCCGGTCCTCGGACGCGCCCGTTCAGTCATGCGCGATCCATACCGTTACATGCGTACCTCGACCCAGAGATATGGTGACATTTTCCGGGTTCCGATGCCGGGCGTCGACCTGGTGATCGTCAATCACCCGGATCTCGTCCCCGAAGTGTTTGACCGAAGCGGGACCTACGCCTTTCTGCCGTGGCCCAACTTTATGTCGAGACTCTGGGGGCTGCCGCTTCCTTTGATCAGCGATGCTGACGCTTACAGCGAACGGCGCAAGCTCTATACCCCGATGTTCGGCAAACGCTACCTTTCTAGCCTCGCCGACGACTTTGTCGACGAGATGGTGATGCGCCTCGCCGCGTGGGAGCGGTTTGCGGACACCGGCGAGGTCATCAATCTCGAGCAAGAGTTGGCACGAGTGCTGATGCCCGTGGTGTTGCGAAACATGTTCTCAACTTCCTTCACGCTTGAGGACATCGACACCATCACAGGTGATGCGCACGTCGCGCTTGAAGTCGCGACTGCGCTGCTGACGGGGCGCGTCCCGTCGGTACTCCCAATTCCCGGCGTGCCCAACCTGACAACCTCGCTGCGCCGTGTGAAGAGGCGAATCGGCGAGTTGGTGGATGAGCGGGCGAATGACCCGGTCAAACACACGGACCTGCTGCAGGTCGTGGTCGATGCCCGCCTACCCGACGGCAGCGCCTTGTCCCGCGATGACCAGGTCGTGGACGCCATAACGCTGCTCGCGGCTGGTTACGATACCATTACCGCGGCGCTGAGCTGGCTGGTCGCCTTACTGCCCACTAATCCTTCAGCCCAACAACGGTTTTTCGAAGAGATCGACGCCCTCGGCGGAGCGTTGCCGACCGCCGACAATCTCGGCGACCTTCGCTGGGCCAAGCAGTGCTTTGATGAGGCCATGCGGCTGCAGGGCGGTCCGTTCTTGCCTCGAGTTGCGTTGCAGGACACGCAGGTCGGCGGATACTCGATTCCGAAAGGCGCCGTGGTAGGTGTGAGCTTCACCAATCTGCACCGCGATCCGCGTTGGTGGGCAAACCCGGAGATCTTCGACCCACACCACTTCGACGACGATCAGGTAGCCGGACGACCTCGCCATGCCTTCATTGCGTTCGGGGCAGGGATGCGGCAATGCATCGGCATGGCGATGGCCTACCAGAATTCACTTCTGATGGCGACGCTGATCTTCCAACGCTATCGCCTCACGTTCCCGGACAGTTGGGTGCCGGAGCACCAGTGGACCGGCACCACAACGATCAAGGGTGGCGTTCCCTGCACCGTCACGCGCCGTTAGCGGCTGACTTTCGCGCCCAAGGAGTATGGTCAGTGGCCGTCGAATGCGGGATTAGAGGGCTGGTAAACCCGTACTCTCAAGGGCCCACGCGCAGCACGCGCACGATGGGCGCACCCGACATCTCAAACTTAGAGCGGGTTCACGCCTGCGCGGGTTCAGGCATCCCCATGAGGTAGCTCGCGGCCCGTGCGGCGGCGGCCTGCCCTGAAGCCAGCGCACCTTCGAGGATGGGCGCGTTGAGGTAGTCGCCCGCGATGTCGACCGGTCCGGGTTTGAGAGCTCGGCGCACATCCACCAGCCGTCGGGTGTAGCCGGGTTCGAATACCGGTACATAGCGCTCGATTTCCACCAGCCGGCGGTCGGTGACTTGTCCGCGCAGCCGCGGCTGGAGTTCGTACATCTGTTCCTCGAGGCGTTGGGCGAGCGCATCACCGTGCACCGGCAATCCGATATGGTGGTCGGATGCGGATTCGCCGGTAACAAGCAGCCCTCCGGATTTCACCGCCCAGTCCATGTGCAGCGCCCCGAAGGGGAGGCGACCATTGCGCTGCCTGCGCGGCACGACCTCGCCGACGCGCACACCGTGAGGGTTGACGTGCCGATACGCCTCGCGCAGCCGCAGGTACAGGTGGCTGGTCTGGGTGTATCTGACCGAGGAAAGAAAGGCGCCCAACCCGGCGGGCGCATCGCGCCAGATCCGGGCGGTGAGGTCTGCCGGCGTGGCAAGCACGACGCAGTCGGCTTCATACCCGCGGTTCCTGCCACGGCTGTCTGTCGCCTCGATCCGAACACCAATGCCATCGGTCGTCACCGATTCGACATTGGTGCCGACTTCGACATCCAAGTCGGCCGCGATCGCCTGGGTCAGCGACCCGGTGCCCCGGTCCAGTACCATCGGTTGGTAGCTCGGACCCCGTCCCAGCTCCCCACGCATAACGCCGATCGTCACCGCGGCCAGGAACGACCCGCTGAGGTCGTCAAGGTCGTAGCCGATATACATTTCGGCAACCGCACCGAGCACCTCCCGCAACGGTCCCAGCAGGTTGGCAACGTTGACGTGGTCGAAGGCGACAGCACCGCTGACGTCCGCGGCTTCGATGGACGGCAGTCGGCGTATCGAGCGGAGCGCGGGAACCGCAAGTCGCACAGCGCCCAGGAGCTTGCGCAGGTCGCCGGGTCGCAGCGCGCGCAGGATCGATCGCCCATCCAGCGCATCGATGTAACGCCAGGCGGCGCCGTCGCGGACCGCGTAACCGAGTCCGGGATCGCTGGGTTTGGCCTCGTCGCTCATACCCAGCTCGGCGAGCAGTCGCATCACGCGCCGGTAGCCGGGTGCCACGTACCAGGCTCCCAGCTCGACTCGCGCATCGCCCCAGGGATCGGTTCGAGCTCGCCCGCCGGCGGTGCATTCCCTTTCCAGCACGAGGACCGACAGGCCGCGTCGGCTCAGATCCCGCGCGGCGCCGAGCCCCGCGAGACCGGCTCCGACCACGATCACATCGCGGCGGTTGCTGTTGCGCTGGTTGACCACAAGTGACTCCACATCTTTACGACGCGCTGGTATGCGCCTGCGCGAGTGCTCGGACTCGCCTGGGTCCGATCAGTTCGGGGCCTCGTGGATCGTGATCGCGCCCGAGGGGCACGCCAGCGCGGCCTCGCGCACGGCGTCGGCGAATTCGCCGGGCACGATGGCCGATTGATCGTCATCCATAGCGTCACGCAGCGTGACGATCCCTTGCGCATCCGAATCGAACACGGCCGATGCCAGCTGCACACACAGGCCGGACGCGAAACAGATGTCCGGATCGGCACGCACTCGCATCAGAACCTCCAGCGCAACATGGGTAGTCAGTGACTACAACTACTGTCTGTAGTGTAGCGTTCAAATGATCGGTTGTGTCAAGGTCATGCACAAGCGTCTGCCGGGCCGCCGGGGAGGGAGCCTATGCACCACATCGCCCACTTGATCGAGCTCGACGTGCCGGCAGATGTCTGCTTCCGCTACGTCGACGATTTCGATAACTTTCCGAAGTTCGTCTTCGGAATGCAGGAATTCCGTCCGGTAGGACCGGCGGAGCCGAAACTGGGCTCGGAGGTCGAGGGATCGCTGAAGCTGGGGCCGGTCAGATTCAGGGCTCAGGGGCATGTCAGCGACTACGACGTAAACCGGTTGATCGCGCTGACCCTGGACCGCGGGCCCATCACCGGAGTCACTACCTGGCGGTTCACCCCGACCGACATGGGCGGCACCGTGGTCTCAGCCGAACTCGGGTATCAGATCTCAAACAGCCTCACCGGTCGGGCACTGGCGAAGGTTATCGACTCTTTGCTTGAACCTGGGATCAGGTACACCGAGTCCAAACTGCGGGAGCAACTCGCCAACCACCGTCGCTGAGAGGCCTTCCAAACGGCTGTTGTCAGACGCTACAACTTATGTCTAGGATGTAGCATCATGTTATTGAGGCGACAGGAGGTCCCCGTACGACCGCGCCGTGTGAAGTGCTTCGTCCGACCGGGCCAACATCACCTGCCATTACCGCTCGAAGGAGAAACCACGTGACTTCCGTTGCACGCACGACGGCCACGCGCAAGACCACGCGCCGGACACCCGCACCCGCCCCCGCTGCGCCTGTTCTGGTCACTAGGTCGGAGCAATATTCCGCAGAGCACCAGGCCCATATCGCGTTGATAGATGGCTACTTCGCCAAAGTCCGTTCCCAGGAACAGCTCTACGCGTCCCTTGGCCTTCCCGCCGACGGGCTCACCGACTTCCTGGCCAAGTGGTTCGACGCCTGGGAACAGCGCTCGGTTGTGCTGCTGCGTGACTGCATGGCCGACACGATGGTCTACGCCGATCCCACTATCAGCAGCCGCGACTGGGCCGCCGGCCAGACCGAGTTCGACCTCTACCATTTGGCGTTTCGGCTCTGCCCCGATCTGGTGTTCTATCCCCAGGATGACACCATCCGCACGCTGCCGTACTTCGACTTCCTCGACGGCAACGTGCGGATCACAGTGCCCTGGCGCGCGATTGGGCGGTTCCGGCTGGCACTCCGCACTATCGACGTTGTCGGTGTGGACCGCTACAACCTGGTTCGCGACCCGCAACGCGGCTGGCTGATCGCCCGCATCGACACCGACGTCGACCTACTCGGCGCCCTCGGACAGCTGCTGCCCATACCGATCCGGGCGCCCAAGCAGAAGACCGTGCAGTTCCTGTTCCGCGCTGCACAGAAGGTTATCCCGGCCCTGCGCGGACCCCGCGTGCCGGCCATGACGCACGAAACCCGGTGACCGGCTCCGGTCCGTCTATCAGAGGAGATGTCATGTCTAGCGCGGCATCCGCGTGCCCGTGGCCTGGCCACGCCGCCGCATCCGATCCAGCCGTCCGCACCACTGTGGCGACCGGTCGCGGCGACGTCTTCCGACTGACACGGGCGCCGATCGCGACGTGGCGGCACGGTCCTGACCCGCGAATCCCCGGCCCCACCGGTTTGCCCGTTGCGGGTGTTGCGCCCCAGCTGATTCGGGACCCCTTCGCATATCTGCATGAGGCCGCGAAAAAATATGGCGATGTGTTTCGGGTTCCGGTGCCCGGATACGACTTCGTGATCATCAATCACCCCGACCTGGTTCGGCAGGTCTTTCACGACCGCGGTGAGAAGTGGGGCACCCCGCCCTACCCCCAGTTCCTGCGAAGAAGGACCGGACTCGGGTTGCCGCTGCTGGACGGCGACGCGTACAAGGAGCGGCGAAACCTCTACACGCCGATGTTCGGCAAGCGTTACCTCACGACCCTGGCCGACGAGTTCGTCGACGAGATGACCGTACGCCTCGACCCTTGGGAGGCATTCGCCGACACCGGCAAGGAAATAGACCTCGAGCACGAACTCGGAAAAATCCTGTTGCCCGCATTTCTGCGGAACATGTTCTCCACCATGCCAACGGACGATGCCCTCGCAACCTACGATCGAGACTTGCGGGAGATCCTCGCTGCGTTCGCATCGGCAACATGGACCAGGCGCCCACCGAACCTGTTCCCGATACCGGGGGTCACCAGCCTCCCAGCCTCCGTCGTCCGAACTATCAAGAACATCGCCGGAATACTCGACGGGCGCAATTCAAGCCCGACCAAACGCAAGGACCTGCTCCAGGTAATCGTCGACGCGCGGCTCAACGACGGCAGCCCGCTGGATCGGCGCGATATGATTTTCGACACGATAGGAATCATCGTCGCGGGATACGACACGGTGACTGCCGCGATGTCTTGGATGTTCTCCTTGCTTCCTACTAATCCAGAAGCACAGCAACGGCTTTACAATGAGGTGGATGCGCTCGGCGGAGCAACACCAGCTGGGCGCTTGGACGAGCTCACCTGGGCCAAGCAGTGCTTCGACGAAGCCCAACGGCTGCAGGGCCACCCGTTCAACCCCCGGTATTCGAAGGGCGAGAACGAACTCGCCGGGTTCCGTATCCCGAAAGGCACGCTGATCGGCGCGTGCATGACTGCCCTGCACCGAGATCCGCGTTGGTGGGCGCGGCCCGAGGCCTTCGATCCCACTCATTTCGACACCGACCAAGTCCGGGCGCGACCGAACACCGCGTTCATCCCGTTCGGCACCGGCCCGCATCAATGTGTCGGTATGGCGATGGCGTATCAGAACGGGCAACTGCTCACCGCGCTGATCCTGCAGCGCTACCGGATCCATCTCCGCCCTGGGTGGACGCCTAAACATAAGGCCACCCAGTCGGTCACGATCAAAGGCGGTGTGCCATGCACGATCACGCGTCGATGAGCAGCCGGGTAAAGGCGGAGCATGGCGTGCGCCGTGTAACTGACCCTCGCCTGAGATGGCGGGCCTGGCAGCGTCATCGTTCACTCGATGCAAGGAGGAGGACCGCGTGACCGCAACCGCCGGCTCAGAATGCCCATTCGCCGGATCGCCTTCGGCCGAAGTCCGGATCACGGAATCCACGGGAGGCCGGGATCTGCTGCGGCTGACCAGGGCACCGTTGCTCGCCCGCCGTGGCGTCGACCGCCGCATGCCCGGACCACAAGGGCTGCCCGTCGTCGGAGATGTACCCCGGTACATGAAGGATCCTTTCGACTATGTGCTCAGCTGCCAGCGCAAGTACGGCGATATCTTCCGGGTTCCAATGCCGTTGTGGGACTTAGTGGTGGTAACTCATCCCGATCTGGTGCTGGAAGTCTTGTACGACCGAGGCGAGCGGTTTGGTTGGCCAGGGTGGCCAGGTTGGCTCGAGCGCATCGCGGGTATGCCATTCCCGTTCTTGGATGGGCAGCGGTATACCGAGCGTCGGGGCATCATCTCGCCGATGTTCGGCAAGCGGTACCTGAGCGGGTTGGCCGAACCGATCGTCGACGAGTTCGCGACGAGGCTGCAGCGGTGGGAGCACTTCGCCGACACCGGCAAGGTGGTCGACATAGAGTATGAGTTGGCGCGGCTCACCCTGCCGGCGTTTCTACGGGCAATGTTCTCGATGTCGATCACCGACGAACAGTTCGACCGCTACCACCAGGATCTGAGCTTATCCCTATCGGCTCCGGCAGCAGGGTTTTGGCTGCGGCCTCCCACCGATCTGCTACCGATACCCGGTCGACCAAACCTGGTCCGTTCGTTCCGTCGCATGGAACGAGAGGTCGCCGGTCTGATAGAAGCCCGCAAGGCCGACCGCTCCGAGCACCGCGACCTGTTACAAGTGATCGTCGAGGGTCAGCTGAAGGACGGTACGCCGCTGCCCCGCAAGGATATGATCCACGACACGACGGGGATCATCATTGCCGGATACGACACCGTCGTGGCGGCGATGTCGTGGATGCTGGCACTGCTGCCGACGAACCCGGAGGCCCAAGCCAAGCTCTACAGCGAGGTTGATGGTCTCGGCGGGACACTGCCTACGGCGGCGGACGTCGACCGCTTGACCTGGACCCGTGCGTGCTTCGACGAAGCGCAGCGACTTCAGGGCAACCCGTTCTTTCCGCGCTGGGCCAAGGTCGACACGACCTTGGCGGGATTCAACATTCCGAAGGGAACCACGATCGGCTGGAGTTTCACGGCGGTCCACCGTGACCCGCGCTGGTGGGCAAACCCGAATGTTTTCGATCCTCGACATTTCGCGGACGAGACGCAGGTCAAGGCGCGGCCGAAGACAGCGTTCATCCCGTTTGGTGCGGGACCGCACCAGTGCGTCGGAATGGCTATGGCTTATATGAACGCGGCGTTCCTGACCGCGCTGATCTTGCAGCGATACGAAGTCCACCGTCTGCCCGGATGGGAGCCCCGTCCCGTCGCGGCAACCTCCGTACCCATCAAGGGAGGCTTTCCCGCCACCATCACCCGCCGATGACCCACATCCCATCAAGACACCAACCGGCAGAAAGCAGAACTATCGTGACCACCGCATCCGAGAACGTCCAGGACATAACATCCGGCACCAGCAAGACCGCAGCACCTATGAAAAGTCGCAACGCTGCTCGTTCCGGTGGCAGCTACCGCGCTGAGTACACATGGCCCGGAACGGTGCCGGGTCGCTACTCCCAAGCGCACCGCCCTTACATCGCCCTGATGGACGACTTTTTCGCCAAGATCGCGCGGCAGGAAGAAATGTATGCGGATGCAGGTTTCCCGGCCCAAGGCCTGACCGACTTCCTGTGCAAGTGGTTTCACGCGTGGGAGCTTCGATCAGTCGAGGGCATTCGGGACTGCGTAACCGACGATCTGGTTTATGCCGACCCGTCCGGCGGTGGCATTGACTACGTCGCAACAAAACGCGAATTGATCGACGTGTACGCCATCTTGTTTAAGATCTTCCCGGATATGGTCTTCTATCCGCAGGATGCATCACAGAAGGCGCTGCCGCTTTTCGACTTTCTGGACGGTCAGGTCCGCGTCACGGTGCCCTGGCGGCTAATCGCCACGCTGAAGTTCGCTCCCTGGCGTGCCATCAATACAGTCGGAGTGGACCGTTACAACCTGGTGCGTGATCCTGCGCGCGGCTGGTTGATCTCCCGCATAGACACCGACGGCGACTTCACATCGTTTGGCCAGTTATTTCCGTTCCGGCCGATCCATGGCATGCGCCAGAAGACCGCTGGCCGGCTGGTGACGATTATTCAGAAGCTTCGACCGTCGTGGCGGGGCCCAGAAGTACGCCCCCTGACTGCGGACCTTCGATAATGCAGGCTTTCCTGCAGGTCGGGGTGCAGGTGATGGGCACGGTGCTGGAGCGGATGACCCAAACCCATTCTCGACGAGTTCGCGAATTCGAACCCGCCCGAGGGTGTATCACCGACGTGTGATGGTGTACGGAACACCGCCTTTGATGGTGATGGACCCCGTTTGCTTGTGCGAGGGTGTCCAGCCCGGCCGGAGACGAATCCGGTAACGCTGCAAGATGAGCGCGGTCAGCAATTGCGCGTTCTGATAAGCCATCGCCGTCCTCACGACTGACTGACCGCGACTCGTCGTTGTTGGCCTCATCCTGAGCATCGAGGACTCACCTCGACTGTCCAGATGCTGAACGTGGAAGGGGCCAGACAGCGGCACCTTGTGCCGAAACAGAATGAATATATACTGTAGCGTATGTTGCGCCCTTTGTCTGCTGACGCGGAGCGTCGGCCCGAGATCGCGCAGGCGTGGCACCGCGCCACTCTGTACGGCCTCGACCCAACGGCACCGGTACGGGAAGACGTGGAGTTGTCACACGTCGATCGAGCCAGCAGGCTCGCTGTTGCGGCGGGTCCGGTATTGGAACGCATGGCCGCCGACCTGATGGATACGTGTTTCTCTGTGTTGTTGGCGGATCATCGAGCCCGGATCGTGGACCGAC
Organism: Mycobacterium sp. NGS50; assembly: GCF_059812545.1. Classification (NCBI taxonomy): domain Bacteria; kingdom Bacillati; phylum Actinomycetota; class Actinomycetes; order Mycobacteriales; family Mycobacteriaceae; genus Mycobacterium; species Mycobacterium sp. NGS50. The sequence goes on along the minus strand of NZ_JCALCW010000008.1, from coordinate 68,288 downwards.
GGGTGGGGGAACGGCAGGTCGCCAATGCGCTGGATCGTGTGCTGGCGGCACCCGGTTCGAGGTATGACGAGGAGTTCACCGGGACGAACGCGCTGGCGACCGCGTATGAAATTCAACGGCCGGTTGCGGTGACGGGTGATGAACACTTTCTCGAAGCGATGCGGGTGTTCTGTTGCGTCGGTGCCCCGATCGTGGACCCGCTGACACGTCGGATTGCGGGTGTACTCGATATCTCGGGGCCAGCGGGCGAAACCCATCCCTTGTTGCGGCCGTATCTCTTGGCCGCCACGCGTGATATCGGGCAGCGGTTGCTGGAGGGAAAACGCCAATCCGATCAGCGACTGTTGCGGGCGTTTCAACAACTTTCGTTTGGCATGCGTCATCCGGTGGTCGTCATCGGCGAGAACCTGGTGCTATGCAATCGAGTCGCAACCGATTGGATACGCAGTGCGGACCACGCGAGCTTGCGTGCGCTTGCCGCCGAGGTTCCCGATCGGGGGGCATTGCGCACCGAGTTGCAATTGGCATCTGGTCATACGATGACTATCACGGGACAGCGCGTTTCCGACACCGACGGCGGCGTCTGCTTCGAGTTGAAACCCATCGACAATGGCCAGGGGAGCAAACCGGCGCCCGTACAGTTTGATCGCGAGTCGGCGGACACATCGGGAGTGCTTTTGATCGTGGGCGAGCCTGGCACGGGCCGCTCGACTCAGGGCAGGGTGGCCGCTGGCGGGGACCCGGTGGTGCTCCACGGGCATGAGGCCGCCGCGGAAGACCGGTGGTTGGGGACGGCGAGCACCGCGCTCAGCGGCACCAGACCGGTGCTGATTGACGACCTCCAGTCGCTGTCCGCGCGGGTGGCCGCAGCGTTGACGCCGTTGGTCCGGTGTGCGAAAACCATCGTTGTACTTACGAGCTCACCCATCGACGTGCTGACAAGTGAGCAGGCGGCTCTGGCTGCGACGGCCGCTGACCGTCGCAAACTCCGTGCGGTCCGGGAATACCGGCATCAGTTCACCGGGCTCGCAGCCGATGTTCTCCACGACCTGGATCCGCAGTCTTGCTTGCGCTTAACCTCGTCTGCGGTGGAGGTGTTGGCGGCTAATCCGTGGCCGGGCAATGTGGCGGAGCTTCGTAGGGTGCTCGCGTTCGCTGCTCGGGGCCGAACCTGTGGGGACATTCGTGTCGAGGACTTGCCTGCTGCGTACCGGTGTGCCGTGGTTGCGGGGCTGACGCCGATCGAGGTAGCCGAACGATCCGCGATCCAGGCTGCCTTGACTGCTGCCGGTGGTAACAAGCTGAAGGCGGCATGCGCTCTGGGGATCGCGCGGACGACGCTGTATGCGCGATTGCGGCGGTACCGGATAGCCGGGTGAGCCGGCCTGTTGGCGAGGCCGGGCTGGTGCGCGGTGTGGGATGAACTCACTAGAGGTGCGGTGACTGTCGGGGCGTGTTCAGAATCCGAACAGTTCGCGGGCTGCGGTCGGCCTGACGATGTAGGTGTGGTCATGCCTGGAGGACACCCGAGTTGGTGGAGTGCCCGATGACAGTTGGGTACGCCGTTGTGGTCGGTGTGGATGGCGATTTTGTCATGACTATGTGGCGCGCAGGCTGCGACCGGGAGGGATTTTGCGCTTGTATACAGCCCGTCAAACCGAGCAGATGATTGCGCGGGTACCGGTAGCGTCGAGGACGCAGTTGGATGCGGCGGTTGCCGCGGCCAGAGGTGCGTTTGCGGGGTGGTCGAGGACACTGCTTCAACAGCGGCAGGCCGTAGGTGGCGTCGCTGGGCGACCGTTTGGAAGCGCAGTCGTGGACGTAGTCGCCGGAATATTGAATTGCGTCCGCAACGCAGCGGCCCGCGATAGCATCGCCCAATCGGTCGATGACGGGCGGTCCAGCACAAGAATTTTCATACCGCTACCTGCGGTAACGGGCCACGGGGGAACTAGCTGTATGAAGCCACACTCCACATGCAACGATAACCAGTCACGGGGACTCTGCTGTGGATGGCGCGCGCGGGGAGGCGTCGTCGTATGACGACACATCGCCTCGGTGGGCGACCGTGGCTAAAGGCGGTTGAGCTCAGCAGTCGCGGCATTGTGTCACGGTTGGGCAGGATTCCGGTGCAGAGTGCGGCCACTACGGGGCGCGGGCTGCTGCTCGCGGCGAGCATCGTACGTTGGACAGTTGTCGACGCCATTCTGCTGCGGCTACGAATCAGCGAAACCGTCACGCAAGCATGGGTTTTGACAAAGGTGATGGTGGTCCCGGCATTACTCATGGCCGTCCCGTTCGGTGCGCTGATATCGACTCAGTCGGCTGGCCTCATCAACCAAGTGGGCGCAAGCTCGCTCGTTGGCGCGGCCAGCGGGGTCGGTGTGGTCCGGCAGGGCGCGCCCATCACGGCGGGCCTGCTGATGGGTGGAGCGGCGGCATCGGCAGTCGCGTCGGATTTCGGGGCACGCGCGATCCGTGAGGAACTCGATGCATTGCGGACGCTCGGCGTCAACCTGGTGCGGCATCTCATCGTGCCGCGGTTCCTTGCGCTGCTCCTAGTCGCGCCGATGTTGTGCACATTCATCATCGGGACGTCCGCGCTGGCGTCCTACCTTCTGTCGGTGATGGTGCTCGACGTGACGCCTGGCGGCTTCTGGATGTCATTTGGGACGTTCGCGAGGATGGTGGATGTTTGGTTCGCTATTGGCAAGTCGCTGGTGTTTGCGGCGATAGTGGCGATTGTGGCGTCGCTTCGTGGCGTTGAGGCGAAAGGGGGCCCCCGCGGTGTGGCGGACGCCGTGAACGCCTCGGTGGTGCTCAGTGTCGTGTGCATTGCCATCGCTAACGTGGGGATAACGCAATTGCAGACGATGTTCGCCCCGATGGAGATATCGTGACGACATCACCTCGTGTCGCGGCCCCGTCGCTGGATTTCGGGGCCCGACTACTGAGGGTACAGCCGGCTCGGAATCTGTTTCGCACACTAGGTCAATGGTTGGTTTTTATCGGGCAAACACTCTACCTGCTGCCCCTTGTCTTCCGTAAATATCGCCGTCACACCTTGAAGGAGATGAACAATCTCGCCTGGGGCCGAGGGTCCATCATCGTCGACGGCGGCGTGATCAGCGTCTTGCTGATCCTCGGCGTTGCGGTAGGCGCCTCGGTGGCCATCGAGGCGTATGCAATCCTGAACCTGATCGGCTTCGGTGCGCTTTCGGGGATCGTGGGCGGCTTGGCAAACGTGCGCGAAATGGTGCCACTGGTGGCCGGTATCGCGTTCACAACGCAGGTCGGATGTCGTATCACCGCCGAAGTCGGTTCGATGCGCATCGCGGAGGAGATCGACGCCACCGAAGCCCTGGGCCTACGGTCGATACCGTTTGTCGTCGGCACCCGACTGGTGGCCGGCCTCGTGTGCATAGTCCCGGGCTACTCCTTGACGTTGGTGACGAGTTTCTTTATCTCAGACGCCATGATCGCAAGACTTCACCACGAACCCGGCGGCACCTACCACCATTATTTCGTCCAGTTTCTAACACTTAGCGACCTTACCTACTCCGTTATCAAAGCGACTGTCTTCTGCGCGGCAGTAATTCTGATACACAGCTACTACGGCTACTTCGCTTCGGGCGGCCCTGTGGGGGTAGGTATTGCTTCCGGCCGCGCCGTACGGGCAAGCCTCGTCGCGATCATGACCCTCGATTTCGTAACCACGGTCATACTGTGGGGTCTAAAGCCGACCTTCGTATTCACGGGATAGGGCGGACAGGCGTGTTATTGCGGGCTACTGCAGAATCTGAGACACGGACGTTGACTCTCGTCGGCGCCGTATTTGTGTTCTGCGCTGCGCTGGTCGGGTTGACGGCGGCGTTCCACCCATTCAGCGGCGGAACCAACGACCGCCTTGTCGTGGCGTTCAACGCCGCATACGCCGCCCCCGGCGTGGGTAAGGGCACCGCGGTCATGATGCACGGCGTCCAGGTGGGCCAGGTAACACGTGTCGTCAGTTTGTCGGAGGGAGGTCTTCGGCTCGACACCGAACTGGACAGAAAACCGACCGAGGGGCTAACCGACACTGTCAGCATTGATTTTCGGCCAGCCAACTATTTCGGTGTAAGCGCGGTTAACCTAACCGCGGGTACAGGCGGCAATGCGTTGCGGGATGGGATGGCAATCACCACCGTGCCCAACGGTAATTTTAGTATGCAAGCATTGATGTCGCATATCAATGAGTTGTCCGGCGGCGTACTAACACCGCAACTCATCGGAGTTATCAAGCGGGTGACTCAGTATTCCGATGGGCTGAACCCTCTGATAGAGACGATGGTGATTACGGCGAACGCGATCGCCAATGTCCAAACCGTATCTACGGCACAGCTTCTTGTAAACGCCACGGGCAACAGTGCTGAATTGCCTCCAGCTACGAACTCCGCGACAGATCTCGGGAATGCAATGGTGGTCGATAATGCGCTCATTCCATACCCTCCGACGTTAGTGGAGGGACGGGTAGTCCCTTTGGTTTCAGACGTGATAGACATCGTGTTCGGCAGAGTCGGCAGGCTGGAGGGCAGCCACATCGACGAACTCCTTCCGATGGTAACCGCCGTCAAGTCGTTGACCGACGTGGTCCCCCCATTGATCAGTCCCGAGGGCGTTACGGAGACGATTGTCGAGCTGCGCTCACGGTTCGAGAAGATGTGGGGTGGCACGCCCGAGCAGAGCGCTCTTCAGGTTCAAATTGTGCTGGACGAGCTTCCCGGCATAGCAGCTCCCCTGGGATTTGCTGGGGGGTCCCGATGAAGCCGCGTGGAGCATTATGGAAAATCGTTCTTACCGCAGCTGCAGCCGGTGTTGTATTTGTGCTGATTTCCAATACCATAAAAGCGCCGATGGCGGCCCCGACACGTGCCTACACCGCGGATTTTACCGACGCCGCCGGGTTGCACACTGGTGCAGACGTGCGGGTGCGTGGAATTCGAGTCGGGAAAGTGACCGCCGTCGACCTCCTCCGACTCGACGGCAGCAGCGTCGCGTCGGTCTCGTTCACACTCGACCAGCGCTACGGTGTCGTGCAAACAACGCGGCTTGCGATCAAATACCAGGCACTCACTGGGCTTCGATATATCGACGTGATCCACCCATCGCAAGATGATCCGACAGTGCACGTTATGGCACACGCTTCGACCGCGATGACTCAACCGTCGTTTGATATCACTGCCTTGTTCAACGGACTGGAACCGGTGCTCGCCACTCTCAGCCCCAACGATATCAATACCTTCACGGCGAATGCCGCTGCGCTCCTGTCAGGTGATGGCGGACTGGAGCAGTTCCTCGACAGCATGCACAAGCTCACCCGATTCGTTTCCGACCGGCAACAGGTCATCACCTCATTAGTGCGCAATCTCTCCGACATCGCGGACGCCATGGGCGGGCATTCAAAAGACGTTATCGAACTCTTAAAGCTGGTGGACACGGCCAGCGATGCCGTCCTCCAAACATTGGATGAATTGAGAAAAGCCGATCTATACGGCCCCAGATTCACGAGCAACGTCGTTCAGCTCCTAAACAACATGGGCCTAACACCCGGAGGCGATATCGATGAGGGGTTCGATCGTGCCTTCACTAACTTTGACGACTTGACCGACGCATTCAAGCTGATTCCGGTCATGTGGGAAAACATCCCGCCCCCTTCTCCTGCCGGGGCACCCTTGCCATGTTCACGAGGACGCGCACAGTTACCAGCCGACGTCGACATACTGCTGAATGGGCGACGGGTGATGATATGCAATCGGTGAAGGTGCTCCGGAATCCGGTTTTATGGGGCGTCGGCGGGCTCGCCGCGGCAACGGTTGTAGCGCTGGTGGCCGGTTTGCTCTATGTCAGTCCGCCAGGTCAGAACATCGTTACCTTCTACACCGACGACGCGGCATCGATCCGTCCCGGTATTAGCGTCCGGATCGCCGGCATACCTGTCGGCAAAGTGAAGGACCTATCCATCGAACCAAGCCAGGTGCGGGTGCGTGCCGCGGTGGACCGGCAGGCATTCGTCGGTGATCAATCCCAGGTGCAAGTACGTATGTTGACTGTGATTGGCGGATACTACGTGAACATCGTGTCGCTGGGCAGCAATCCACTCGGCACCAACGCGATTCCCGCCGCGCGGGTGAAGATGCCCTACAGCTTGGCGCGATCCCTTGCCGACTCGACGGAGGTGACCGAGGGCCTCGATGCAGCGCCGATCAATCAATCGCTGAACGAGTTGCAACGCGGATTGAGGGGAAACAACGCCGACACTTTAAAGGCCCTCGTCGACGCTGGGAACGCCGTGGTTTCGGCGATCGGGCGGCAGCGCGGCCAGTTAACGTCAATCCTCGACATGTCCGAGGAATACATCGTGAGCATCGCCAACTACCGTGATCGACTTCAAGAGACGCTGCGAAAGATTGCAATATTCGAGGAAGCTCTGACGGTATACGGTAACGGCCTCGCGGCTGCCATAGCCGGTCTGGGCGATGTCCTCGACCGATTGACCGCGGTGGGCAACTTCTATGCGGGGCACCGCGATGTGTTTCTCGAAAAGGTACGGAACTGGCAGGAGAAGGCACGGATGTGGTCTGCGCGCAACGGACTAGTGGTTCGGGCGCTGCGGCGGCTGCGGAACTGGATTGAGCGCGTTGCCGACGCCCAAAATGCGCCACCGGAGTTACTGGCCACCGACCTCTGCTTCCCGGTACCAGGAGCCTCGTGCTGATGGCCCTCTCAGTGGGAAACCGGGCCGGGCGGGCTGTCGTCAGCGTGCTGGTGGGAATCGCGGCGGCGGCGGCCGCAACATCATGTACACTGTCCGCCGATCGAAATGCCGCGCAGTATTGCGTATTGTTGCCGGACAGCATAGGTCTCTACGTCAAGAATCCGGTGACGCAGATGGGTTACCCCATCGGGTCCGTCACAACGATCACTCCCGCTGCGGCGGCCGTTCGCGTCGACTTCACCATCACCGCCAACCGGAAACTACCCGCCGAAGTCCAAGCGGTCATCAGATCACCGTCACTGCTCGCCGACCGATCGCTCGAACTCGTCGGCAACTACAGCTCCGGACCCGCATTGCCGTCAGGCCAATGCATTCCACTGAGCAGGGCATCGACCCCCAAGAGCCTCTCGCAGGTGATCGGGACAGCGACCAATTTGATCAACGCTATCTCACCCGAGGGGTCGACCAACGTCGGTGATGCGGTCAACGGGCTCGATCAATCGTTGCGCAACACCGGCACGGGCATCAATGAGCTATTCAGGACGTCGTCGGCGCTCCTCGACCATCCCGACGCGGCGATCAGCGACATCGGGTCGATTATCACGGACTTCGCGCAATTGACATCATGGATGAAGGACAATGGCCCGCTGCTTAAACAAGTCCTTGTCGATCTTCAGCAGATTGGCCCTAACATCGTCACAACGCTTGACGGCGGTGATCGCATTCTGAAGCCGCTCGATCGGATCCTGCCAATCCTGGTGGACCTGCAACTATACCTCGGAGACGAGATTCAGATCACGCTTGACACGGCCGCCGTTGCGCTCAGAAAAATGAGCCCGCACGCGACATGGCTGGCCGATCTTTTGAATCCAGTACCGTGGTGGATTAATACACTGGCCAACCACTTCAATAATCGCCAATTTAGTATCTCGTATCGCCCGCCGCTGTATCGCATCCGCACTCCGGACGGCCTCGCGATGTGCGGAATAATGAACGCAGCAACGCCGGGAAGTTGCGCCGATGTGGCAGGCCAACCCTACGCCGTCGACGTTGCGCTACTGCAGTATGTGCTAACGGAGGCTAGTCGATGAGTCGCGCTGCTCGGCTTCTGGTACTCATATTGTGCACGTGCATCGTCTCGTCGTGCACGACGTTGACAGCCGAAAGATTGCCTCTACCCGGCAAGGGAAATCCTAGCGGATTCGACATTATCGTCGAATTCGCCAATGTGCTGAATCTGCCCGACCACGCAAGGGTGATGTTAGACGGTACCAAGATTGGGACAGTTGCCACCGTTGTCAATAAACGCGATTTCGTCGAGGTGACAACGCGGATCAACCCGGCGATACGGGTGCCATCGAATGCTCGGGCCGTGCTGCAACAGGCTACTGTGCTCGGCGATATCTATGTCTCCCTGGCCCGTGCTCCCGCCGAGGCGCCGGCACCTCCGCTCGGGCCGGGGGGGCGAATTCCGCTCGTGAACACGACCGCCCCTCCTGAGCTCGAAGACACCATAGCCAATCTCGCGACGTTTGTGACGAGCGGGTCAATCGAGCGGGCACAGCGGTCCATCATCAACCTCAACCGGATAATGCCCGGGCGTGACCAGATACACAAAATCTCCACCCAACTTGGCGCCGATATCTCGGATCTCGCGAACAACATGGAGCTAGTCGACGCCTGGCTGCACAACCTGTCCGCCACGGTGGAACTCGCGCATACCCATATTCCCGACTATGTCAAATGGTTCTCGCCGGCCGGCATGGCCGATTGGAAACGGATCACTACGGTTCTCACGTACATCAACGTCACATTCAATAAAACTGGGATGGTATACAACGGTGGATACTGGGCACTGCCTTTGCTGAATTCGTTGAGTGATGCCATGGGGGCGGTCCAACATTCCAAGTGGGCCTTCGAGGACGAGTGGCCTGCCTGGCGTCGGTTGTTCACTGATACATTTCTCCCTCAGGATAAATATCCGGCGATCAATATCACCTCGATTATCGCCCCCGACGGGCGTGAACTATCAGACAACGTCCACGATGTCCTCCGAATCCTGGGAGCGACACCATGAATGCGCGAGTGGTCTTTTCATTCCTCGTCTTCGCCGTCATCATCGCAGTGGCAATCGGATATCTGAGAGTGCAGGGCATCCGAACAGGAATGCCCGCAGACCGGACCAATATCTCGATGACCGTATCCGACGCCAATAGTTTGGTACCAGGGTCCAATGTGCTACTACGGGGCGTGCCGGTAGGAAAGGTCAGCGCGATCGACGCGACGGCCGGCGGGGCAACCATTCACTTCTACATCGATGACCGCTTTCACATCCCAGCAGCCACCGACGTGCGGCTGGACAACCTGTCCGCGCTCGGCGAGTCATACATCGGGTTGTTCCCACGAACTGGCGATGGGCCGATGTTGCGCGACGGCCAGCACCTTGCAGCTGAGTCGGTTATACAGCAACCCTCGATCTCGCAGTTCATTGCAAGCGTGGTGCGAATCCTTCAGCAGCTGGAACCTGGCCCGTTTCAGCGAATCATCAGCGAAGTCGATACCGCCCTGCCGGACGCGGGGGGTGTGCTACCTAACCTGTCCCGTACCGCGCTGCTGCTGCGTAACATCGCCGCGGACATGCAGGGCCGCGGCCAGGAACTGCTCGGTAACTTCCAGAGTTTCTTACGTAGCTCCGAGTGGATAAACCCGGTTTTGTCGTCTGTCGCGACAACCATGGCGGGGACCGCCGCAGTGTTTCGCCTGGTGGTTGCTTCCGCTGTCAACGACGCGTTACGGGGGCTCAAGTATGACCCGCATCCAGAGAACACGCCAGATGGATACGGCGACCTGAAGATCGCGATCGATCTGGCCCTCGGGCTCTTCGACAGATTGCAGAATTTCCTAGACTCGACCAGTCCCGACATCAAGGTCTTCGGGCAGGCGTTTTTACCCAAGCTCCAAGGGATCTCGGGAGCTTTGATGAATTTCGATAGCGGTCAGATTCTGGCCAACGTGCTGGCGGCGGTACCCGACAGCGGCGCGATCACGCTCCACGTGAGCATCCCGCAGAACTGAGCAGATGCGCAACACTCATGTTGAAACCAGGAGGGAGATTCCGGAGATGGGAACCGTGATTGACGAAGCGCGAAAAGATGCAGAAGCCGAATTGGCGGAGGTCGATTCGGGGGCACCCGCAGCAGTGAGCGAGTCGAAGACGGCGGCGCCGGGGCCGCGTCGGCTGTCAGTGTCCGTGCGGAGCCTGGTGATCACGATGGTGATCGGCGTCCTGCTCGCCGCTGTGGCGGTGACGACGTGGTTATATGTGGATGCGCAGAAGACACTCGACGCTCAGTCCCGCCTGGCGCGAGATCACGCGCGTGCCGAGCAGGCCGCCCTCGACTACGCGGTGAACGCCGCGGCAATGAACTATCAAGACCTCAGCGGCTGGAAGATCAAACTGGTTGAGGGCACCACCCCCGAATTGAAAGACAAGTTGACCAAGGCGGCGACCTCGATGGAACAGATCCTGGTCCCGCTGCAGTGGGATTCGACAGCCCAACCGCTCGCCGCGAAAGTTCGATCCGAAACAGCAGGGGTCTACACCGTCGACTGTTTCGTGGGCGTTGTCACGAAAACCGTTCAGGCGCCTGAAGGATTGCAGTCGACGGCTACATACAGTGTCACGATCGAAAGCAACAACGACTGGCAAATCAGCGATGTCGGTGGCATCGGCACCGTGGTCAATCAGAAATAGGTGCGCGGATGTTCGGCCTGCGCGTTCGAAGAGCTCACACGGTGGCGCAGCCAGCTGTGCCGACCCGGTTCAAGGCGGCGACGTCTCAGTGCGCACGACCTCGGCGTGTGGGTGTGGCCTCATCATGCATGGTGGTTGCCTTGTCTGCGACAGCTGTCGTGGTCGGGCCGGCGTCCACGGCGGACCCCCCCTCCGATAGTGAGTTAATCCAGCCGTTGCCCGTGATCACGCCAACGCCCTCGAACTGGGCGCCGAAGTTCCCATTTCCTTACGATCAAACCAGGGGAAGCGTCACCGACGCTGACGTCACCGCGGAGCGGGAGATGTGCCAATGGTACAACGCTCAATACGACATACTGATACGCCAAATCGACAGAGTACAGTTCAATCGGATCACACCTAACGGACCGGGTGTCATCACGGGCTCGGGTAGCGACTGGGACTACAGCAGCGACGGTATTCAGCAGCAGGTCGATATCGTCACCACAAATATCGACCAGACGGAAGATTTCCTCGCGCCCCGCGTCCAGGCGCTCACGCAGACCACAGACTTCGCCGGCGACGTGTACTTTCCTCTCTACGAAGCCGAGAGCTTCTATCTGCTGTGGCAGCACCTTTCCAACGTAAGCGCCGGAATCAAAAGTCATCAGCCCGACTGGGTTACAGGGCCGTCGGTGCAACGAGTAAAGCGCTGGGGAACCAGGATCAACCGTTCGCATGTATGCCAGTAGGGGATGAGGGCTTGAGTTGATGAAATGCCGACGGGCACAGCGCCGTAGGCGCTGGTTGTGCCAGACGCGACAATATCAGTGTTGGCCCTGGAGTGTGCGGGTAGGTCTGATCGGGATCGTGTGTGTCATCGGTGTCCTCACGATGCCCCGTGCGCTGGCCGATCCGATAGCCAGCTTGCGAGATGGCGTGGCGGCACTGTCCAACATAACGTCGTGTGGGCCGCTGCACTACAACGCGGCTGCCGCGCAGGCCGCCGAATCCGTGGTTCGGTCGACCAGCGATTACCTTGACCACACGGCCAGGGCTCTGCCGATCAACGACGATCCCGTTCCGGAGTTACGTCGATTTGGCTACAGCGGCAGCAAAGGACGTATTCTCCAGGGGCACGGGACTGAGGCGGCAGCCATAAAGTATGTGCTGTTAGAGGGGGTCGCGGCAAAGCCTGACTGTTACACGGACTTTGGCGTGGCGATGCTGGCGAATTCGTCGACCGGCTACACGTTAGCGTCGGCGGTGCTGGCGGGTCCGTAGAGGAATCATGCGCGCAATTCAAGTCTTGGGACATCTCCCGACTCGCCTATTGGTCACACCGATTGCCGCGATGATCGGAATCGTTGCCACGGTTACGGCTCCGGACGCCCGCGCCGACGATACCGTGACCTATGAGATCGTTTCAGAAAAGATCTCCGCAGCCAACGTCGAGTACTTCGATCATTCTGAACGCAAGGCGTTAGAGCGGGTTCCGCTGCCGTGGCGAATCGATGCGACAGTCCTCAGGGCGCGCGACCCATGGCGAGATGGTGCGCAAGTGCGCGCCGATTGGCGGCCCGACGCGAAGCCGGGCAGTTGGGTCACGGTTCGTATCTATGTGCATGGAAAGGTCTTATGTGAAAGCACACTCGATGTGGGCGACGCGACATGCTACGGCAGCACGCCACACACCTCGTAGGTGCCGGCCGCGCAGACGCCTACCACGGGCACTGTCGGGAAACGATTGCGCGGCGCGCTCAGTGAAATGGTGCCGGCCAGTCCTCATTGCCGTGCTGACCGGAGTGACACTGGGCTCTGCCACGCCAGCACTGGCAGATCCAGCAGATCGCGAGCCCAGCCCATATCCCGACGTCAGCCGCTACCCCATACTGAGCCCGGATGAGTTCAGGATCCTGGGCAGTCCGGGGATATGGTTTCTCTCCACCTCGGGCCTGAACTGTGGAATTTGGCCCGGCGGAAGTTTTGGCTGCGCTGGAAACATTCCTGGCGCGCCCCCTGGAACTAGTCGGATCGGCAATTTCCGCGGCGATTGGAGGGTGCATTACGACCCGTCGGTGGGCGTCCGGTGGCCGCCCGGCCAAGCCGAGCGGGTACTACCACCGCATAACTCTGTGATGTTTGATGGGACCACCTGCTCTACAACGCAGGACGGCACGGTTCAGGATGGCAGCATGTACTGTGAGCGAGGGCATCTCCGGTTCTTCATTACCCCCACCGCGACGTGGCTGAATTGACGGCGGTGTGATCACGAGCTAATCGCCAACTACCAACAGAGCACCGCCTTGACCACTCGGCCAGCGCGCAAGTCGGCCACAGCCTGCTTGATATCGCGCTTCGCCTAACAAGGTACCTCCCGATCGTTGTCGGAGCGCCTAACCTCGATCGTTCACCCGTCTGACTTGTTGGCCAGAGCGGGTTCTCTGCCGGTGGTAACAAGCCGAAGGCGGCCTGCGCTCTGGGGGATCGCGAGCCCGATGCTGCCGTATTCACGTCTGCGGCGGTACCGGATAGCCGCGTGAGCCGGCCTGCTGGCGAGGCCGGGCCGATGCGCGATGTGCGGATGAGTTCACTGGGGGATGGGGATGGGTCACCGCGTGTTCAGAATCCGGACAGTTCACGGGTCGTGGCCGGCTGGAGGATGGGGGAGTGATCATGCCCGGAGAACGCTCGAGTTGAGGAGTGCCCGATGACAGTTGGGTCCGCTGTTGTGGTCGGCGTGGATGCCGATTTTGTCATGACTATCGACGGTCAGCCTGCGACCGCCAGTGACTTTGCGTCTGTGTATAACCCGGCGACCAAGCAGGTGATTGCGCGGGTACCGGTAGCATCGAGGGCGCAGTTGGATGAGGCGGTTGCCGCGGCAAGCGGTGCGTTTGTGGGGTGGTCGAGGACACCGGTTGAACAGCGGCAGGCCGTGGTGTCATCGGTGGCGGACCGCTTGGCGACCCTGGCCGAGGAGTTCATGGCGTTGCTGACCGCAGAGCAGGGTAAGCCGCGCGCCGGCGCCGAGTGGGAAGTGCTGGGTTGCGTGAGCTGGCTGCAGGAAATTGCCAAACAGTCGCTGCCGGAAGAACTGCTGGAAGACGGGCCTACACGCCGCGTCATCAGCCGCCACACGCCACTCGGCGTCATCGGCGCGATCGTGCCGTGGAACTTTCCGCTTCTGCTCGCGGTGTGGAAGATCGCGCCGGCGTTGGTGGCGGGAAACACGGTCATCGTCAAGCCATCTCCGTATACGCCGCTATGCGATCTGAAGTTTGTGCAGGCGATGCAGGATCTCCTTCCGCCCGGGGTGCTCAGTGCCGTGTCGGGGGAGGACGAGCTCGGTCAATGGATGACGGCGCATCCCGGTATCGCGAAAATTGCGTTCACGGGTAGCACCGAGACCGGTAAGCACGTCATGCGGTCGGCGGCGGGCAACCTCAAACGGATCACGCTGGAGCTCGGTGGCAACGACCCGGCCATCGTGCTTGGTGATGTTGACCCGAAGAAGGTTGCTCCGCAGCTGTTTTGGGCGGCGTTTCAGAACAGTGCCCAGTTCTGCAACGCCACCAAGCGGCTCTACATCCACGACATCGTTTACGAGGCCGTTCGCGACGAATTGGTCGCTTACGCACGAACCGTCAAGGTCGGCAATGGTGCCGACGCCGATACCGACCTCGGGCCCATCCAGAACGAGCCGCAATACCGAAAGGTGTCCAATTATTTCGACGACTGCGCCGCCAACGGCTACACCTTCGCGCTCGGTGGTCACATCGACGAGCAGCAGGAAGGCTGGTTCGTCCCTGTCACGCTGGTTGACAACCCGCCGGAGGACTCCAGGCTAGTGACAGAGGAGCCGTTCGGCCCGATCCTGCCCTTGTTGCGCTGGTCGGACGAGCGCGATGTGATCGCCCGCGCCAACAACACCCCCTGGGGTTTGGGGGCCAGCGTGTGGGGGGCGGACATCGAGGCGGTGCAGCGCATCGGGCAGCAACTTGAAGCCGGTACCGTGTGGCTCAACGAAGTTCACCAGTACTCGCCGTACCAGGTTTTCGGTGGGCACAAACAGTCCGGTATCGGCGCGGAGAATTCGTTGCATGGTCTCGCTGAGTACACCAACCACCAGACCATCACCCTCAACAAAGCCCCGGACGTCGTGGCATGACGGCAGCGGGGGCTTCGCCGCCAGCGTATGAGCCTACCGTCGGTCCCGGTGAGATCCTTGCCTATGCCGCTGAGCGCTTTCCGCACAAGGAAGCGCTGATCACCCACTGTTGCCGCTTGACCTATCGGGAGTTGGAGCGGCGTTCACGCGCGGGGGCCGCGGCACTCCAGCAGCGGCGGATCGGTCCAGGCAGCGTGGTATCGCTATATGGGCAGAACAGCTGGGAATGGATCGTCGGCTACCACGCCGCGTTGCGCGCGGGCGCAGTGGTCAACCCAATCAATTCGATGCTGACCGGGCCCGAGCTGACTCATGTTCTCAACGACTGCGGATCTGACGCGCTCCTGTGCGGTGCTGCACAAGCCGTTACGGCCGCCACCGCGCTGACCGATGTGGACTCTGTCGGCCTGCTGGTGACCTTCGGAGCCACCAACATCGAGTCCGACGACGCGTTGTCATTTGATGACCTACTCGCCGACGGCAACCGCGTCAGGCATATGCCGTACTGCCCGGCCCCCGGTGAGCTGGGCGCCATTGCCTACACATCCGGCACCACGGGATACCCCAAGGGCGCCATGCAGTCTCACCAATCGATTCTGCTCAACTGTGCACTTACCCTATCGATGCATCACCGCGGACCCCACGACGTCATGGTCACCGCCCTGCCCGCTGCACACGTGTACGGCAATGTGGCCATCAACTCCACCTTCTTGGCCGGCGGCACCGTCGTCCTGATGGACCGGTTCGATGCCGGCGAGGCGCTGCAGCTCATCGAAGGCGAACGCGCCACCCTGTTCGAAGGGGTGCCCACGATGTATTCGATGCTGCTCGCCCACCCAGGGATCGAGACGACTGACTTATCGAGCCTGCGACTGTCGACGGTCGGTGGCCAAACCCTGGCGGTGGCAGTGCTTGAGGACTGGCAACGCCGCAGCCGTGCGCCGGTGATTGAGCTGTGGGGCATGACTGAGCTTTCCGGCCTGGGCGCCACCCACAGCGTGCTCGCACCACCAGTGCCCGGGTCCATTGGCGTCTCACTGCCCGGCGTCGACATGCGTATTGGCCCACTGGATGGCTCGGACCGCGAATTGCCTCCCGGTGAACGGGGCGAACTGCAGGTGCGCGGTCCCATCGTCATGTTGGGCTACTACGGAAAGCCGGAAGCGACAGCGGAGACCATCCTTCCTACCGGATGGCTGCGTACCGGGGACGTCGCCTACCGCGACAAGACTGGTCACTTCTTCATTGTCGACCGGATCAAAGACATGATCATCACTGGTGGCTACAACGTCTACCCAGCTGAAATCGAGCGGGTGATCGCCACGCACCCGGATGTCGCGATGGTGGCGGTCGGCCGACGATCCGACCGGGTCCGCGGTGAAATCGCTGTCGCGTTCGTCGTCGCGAAGCCGCAAACAGCCCCGACTGAAGAATCCGTGCTGGATCACTGCGCGACGACGCTCGCCGCCTACAAGCGACCTCGTGCGGTCGTCTTCGTTGCACAACTACCTACGACGTCGTCCGGGAAGCTCGTTCGGCGCAAACTCATCGACATCGATCCGGTGGCCTCACCGTCATCGGTGTGATCCCCTCGCGCTGGCGTTGCTCGAGCTGGGAGGATCAGACTTGGGACGGTTCCCGTCCGCTTACCGTCGCCTTGGGGTTGCGAAGCTGCCGGACCTGATCAATGTTCGCGAGGGCAACTGCCGCCAGCAGGTTCAAGCCCACCGCAGTCAACGCCAGCAGCCATCCGGTCAGCGGGCTGATCCGGTGGTATTCGTGGATGCCGATGAACGATGGGATGGTGGTGGCCATCATGAAGCCCATGCCCATGCACGGAAGCCAGACAATGAAGATCAGCCAGCGAATTCCGCGAATATGGGGCATCATCACGATCAAGATCGACGCGAGCATCATGCTGCATACCGCGTTTTGAACAACGGAGGATATCGGAACTCCAAAGACCAGCGCATGGTTGCTGTAGTAGAGCATCAAGTGAAGTCGCACCACGATCATCTCGACGACAACCTCGCCCACGCCGATCGCACCGGTGACGAGTAGCAGTTGCGTAAGACTCGCGCCGCGCAGCATCAGGCCGTACATGACATAGGTCGCCACGCCGAGTGTCAGCCAGACGCACACATCTGCAAGCGGCATCGGCCGTCCGAGGATGGTAAACAGGTGAAGCGGGGCTTCTTTGGCGATGTAAATGCCGCCAATGATGTCACCGAGAGGCTCTGCGAGCACGGCACACATTGCAGAACTGATCAGCAGCCATAGGGGGAGGACGCTTCTTGTGCGGCGAGCTTCGAACACCATATAGATCACGGCGCCGACCCCAATCACCGCCATGAGGGTGGTGAAAATTTTGAAGGCTTCGGGGCTGGCCGGAACAAAGTCGCACGGTACCGGTTGAATGCCGACCGGGACGGGTGAAGTGCCGTCGGTGGCCGGTTGGCAAGCCATGAACGCTCCTTCTCCGCAGGCGCCCCTCCGAGGTGGTGCTACATAATAAACATATTGTGTAGCGAACGACAAGCCCCGTTTGGGACACGCTGGCGTCTGTGGTGCCGCAGCGGTTGGTGTGCCGTGAGCTGCTGAGCTAGGCCTCCACCGCCCCAAGTCGGGCGCCTTCACCGCAGTGCAAATTGCCGTCCGCGTCGGAGGCTACCGCCCAAACAATCACTGCGCCAAAGAGAACGGCAGTCGACAGGCAGCAGTCCGGCAAATTCGAAACAACTGCCCCAAGGACGCCGGCCCGCCCACCGTGTGGCGGCAGACCACGCTGAACAAGTTCCGCAAGGCATTCTCCGCCGTCGGCCAGTCAAGCGGTTCGACGACTCACCTGAGGCCCTGGCTGCGACAATCGAACCGATTCGCCAGATCGGATGGCGGGTACCCGGGGTAGGTCAGCGCGTAACCCGCACCCGCCGAAATCGCGACTACAGTAGTCGCCGCGGCCGTCTCCTTGATTACCGCCAGGTCGTTCTCGTCGACCATCACCGTAGTCTTCTTGAACGCCATACGAGTATGGTCCGAGCGCCACAACATCGCGGCTTGTCGCTGGCGCGCGCACATCAATACGCCGCAACGCGGGCCGTGAACGGTGCGGCGGGAGGGAATGTCGCGATCGGGAACCAGCGCTCAACTGGTCGTCCGTAGGTTGGTCGAGGGTGAAGCGATGCTAGCTGCCTTGGCCAGCGGCGACGGGAACCGCGGGCTGACCCGCACCCCGCCCAGCCAGTCGGTCAGGTCGTCGGCCCGCCGCTGCAGTACCCGCCGCCCGTCGCGGCCGGGATCCTCCAGCAGTTGCAGCTGCACCCGTGCGTCGGCGTCCTGGCACCAGCCGCCGACGATCCGCCCGTTCCACCAGGCCGTCGGGCCGATATTGCCGGTGCGGTCGAACAGCTGGCCGCGGTGCCCGCCGAGGTACCAGTCGCGGTGATACCAGCCCATCGGGGTGACGTCCAGGGCGGGCAGCAGCGCGCCCCACGGCGCAACGCCGGGGTCGGGTTCCAGGTCGTCGGGCAGCGCGCAGCCGGGTGCGCCGTGCAGGTTGACGTCGACGGCGCCGATGTCGCGCAACGCTTTTCGGACCGCGGTCTTGGTGCTGCCGAACCACCAGGTGATGTCCTCGGCGGTGGCCGGGCCGAACGCCGCCAGCCAGGCGCGGGTCAGTTCGGCGCGCGCCGCGTCGGCGCTCACCGGGGCGTTGGGCCCGCCCAGCCATTCCGCGGCGGCGGCCCACCGCGGCCGCGACACGGTCCATCCACCGTCGTTGGGGCCGCGCACGATCTCCCCGCGCGCGGACAGCACCGTCATCACCCGCGGCGCCAGCGGAGTGGTGCCGCCGTAGGGCTTGCCGGGCGCCGGGTCGTAGCTGCCGGCCAGCTCCGGCAGTGCGGTCCGCAACTCGGCACTGCTGGCCGGGCCGTGCTGGTCGAGGTGCTGCAGTACGGCGGCGGCGGCCCGCTTGAGCCAGGTTTCACTGTCGGCGGCCACCCCGGCCTTGACGGCATCGGCGATCAGCCGACGGCTTTCGTTGTCGGCGACCCGGTCACTGGCGGCGGCCTGCACCGCCGTGAACCGGTCGGCGCCGATCAGCCACAGGGTGCGCCGCATCGCCAGGTGCTTCACCACCGACCGGTCCCGGTACAGCGCGCGATCCAGGTCGCCGGTGGCGAAGCCGGCCGATCGCGCCCACAGCGACAGGTATGGGGTGGCGGGATCGCTGCCGTGCAGACCGATCAGCGCGGTGGTGATGTGCGCGATCGAGTCCTGCTGCGCGGCCAGGAAGTGCCTGCGCGCCAAGCGGTTGCGCCGCTCCGCGACGGAAAACGACCGCACCGCTCAGCGCTGCTCGTCGCGCATCGCAGCGCGAATCTCGTCCAGCCGGTCGGCGGCCGCCCGCTGCCGGGCCGCGTACTGCTCCTCGACGGCGGCCCCCTCCGGCGTCTCGGCGTCCAACTCGGCGGCGCCCGCCGCGGTGCTGTACCGGCTTTCGATCTTCTCCCGCACGGATTCGAAGCTGGGCACGGTGTCGTGGGACATGGCGCCATCGTACTCCGGTCATCCGACATCCCGGCGGTGAAAATCGGTGGGGCAGCGCGGCGTGCCGGTGCTACGGTGCCCGCCATGAACCTCGATGCCCGCGCCTTCGCCGAGCGGTGGTGTGCGAACTGGAACGCGCACGACGTGGACGCGGTGCTCGCCGAGTTCCACGAGGACATCGTCTTCACCTCGCCGGTGGCTGCCACGCTGCTACCGCAGACGGCGGGCGTGGTCCGTGGCAAGCCGGCGCTACGCCGCTACTGGCTGGCTGCCGTGCAACACGTTCCGGACCTCCGGTTCGCCGTCGAAGGCGTCTACCAGGGCATCGACACCGTCGTCATCACCTACCGCAACCAGAACGACCACCTCGTCAACGAGGTCCTCAAATTCGACGACGGCCTGGTGATCGAAGGGCACGGCACGTATCAGGTTGCGCGGTAGGGGGTTCTGAACTGCTCGGCGTTATGTGAGTAAACGTGATTCCGGGAGGATCGGATGCCGGTGCCTGCTCGCCGGTTGGAGTCGGGGACGATGTGGGTCGATGCGCCGGAGGCCGGGGAGTCGGGACGCACCGTCGTTTATGCGCGGGTGTCTTCGCATGATCAACGGGCTGATCTGGATCGGCAGGTTGCACGATTGGCTGATTGGGCGACTTCGAATGGTTATGTGGTCGGCGAGGTGGTGACCGAGGTCGGGTCGGGTCTGAACGGGAAGCGCCGGAAGTTACGGCGGGTTCTGTCGGACCCGTCTGCTTCGGTGGTGGTCGTGGAGCATCGGGATCGGTTGGCGCGGTTCGGGGTGGAGCACCTCGAAGCGGCGTTGTGCGCGCAGGGCCGCAGGATCATCGTTGCCGACCAGGGCGAAACTGACGATGATCTAGTGCGCGACATGATCGAGGTGCTGACCTCGATGTGTGCACGTCTGTATGGCCGGCGTGGGGCGCGGAACCGGGCGATGCGTGCGGTGACCGCCACCAAACAGGCCGAGCCTGTCGGGGTGGTTGCTGGTGGCTAGGTTCGAGATCCCCGAGGGTTGGACTGCGCAGGCGTATCGGTTCGCGTCGGATCCCACACCAACGCAGTTGCGCGGGTTGACCTCTCATGCCGGGGCTGCGCGTTTCGCGCACAATCACATGCTCGCGTTGGTCAAGGCCGTGATGGATCAGCGGAGCGCTGAACGCAGTTACGGCATCGGCGAAGCGGAGTTGACCCCGTCAGTGGGGTGGTCGTTGCCGGCGCTGCGCAAGGCGTGGAATCAGCGCAAGCCCACGTGCGCGCCGTGGTGGGGCGAGAACTCCAAGGAGGCCTACAACACCGGTCTGGACGGGTTGGCCCGCGGATTGGATGCGTGGTCGAAGTCCCGGACGGGGCAGCGCAAGGGTCCGGTGGTCGGGTTTCCGCGGTTCAAGTCGGCGCGAGCGCCAAGAGCGGTGCGATTCACCACCGGGGTGATCCGGGTCGAGGCTGATCGCCGCCATGTCACGTTGCCACGCCTGGGTACGGTCCGTACCCATGAGTCGACCCGCAAGCTCGCCCGACGGATCGAGACCGGCACGGCGCGGATCCTGTCGGCCACCGTGCGTCAAGACAGTGCTGGGCGCTGGCATTGCGCCCTGCAGACCATCGTGGCGGGCAAGGCCCGGCCCGCTCACGCACGGCCGTCCCCGCATTCGGTGGTCGGTGTCGACGTTGGGGTCAAAGCCGACAGTCTGCTGGTCGTGGCTACACCCGACGGGATCGAGGTTGACCGCGTCGGTGCGCCGAAGTCGTTGACCGCGGCGCAGGCTCGGTTGCGGGCGTTGCAGCGCCGAGCTGCGCGCCAGCGTGGCCCCTACGACCCGGCAACGAAGGCCAAGCAGGTGCCGTCGAATCGGTGGCGGCGCACTCAGGCCCGGATCGGCCGCACTCATGCTCATGCCGCCGCGGTGCGCCGCGACGTGCTGCACAAGGCCACCACCGCCCTGGCCCAGCAGCACCAGGTGGTGGTGGTCGAAACGTTGAACGCCGCCGGTATGCGCACCAAAGGCGGCGCCTACAAGCGGGGTCTCAACCGGGCGCTCGCTGATGCTGCTTTGGCCGAGATCCGGCGCATGCTCGGCTACAAAACACGGTGGTACGGCAGCCATCTGGTGGAGGCCGACCGTTATTTTCCGTCGTCGAAGACGTGCACGGCCTGTGGGAGGCGAAAGCCAAACCTCACCCTGGCCGATCGAGTCTTCGACTGCGACGACTGCGGTCATCAGATCGATCGTGATCTGGGGGCTGCGATCACCCTCGCCCGACTCGGCGTACCCACACAGGTGGGTGAACAGAGTTCCGCCGGGAGTGGCCCGGTGGCAGGACGTGGAGCCACGCGTGAGACCGAACCCGCACCAGCGGGCGAGGCAGCCGGCGATGAAGCGTCAACCCCGCACCACCACCCGGTGGATCAGACGGGGACCGCCTCCCCGCAAGGCGAGGCTGCCTAATGGACAAGCGGACTCACATTCGCTCACCAAACGGCAACGGTTACGCCCCCGGCAACGGCACCCGCGGCACGCCCGGCGTGCCGATCACCCCGGCCAGCCAGGGCAGCGAGGCGCGAAACACCCGCGCGGCGAACGGCCAGTCATGTTTGCCCGGTTGAGCGACGACCGCGCACGTGATTCCGTGATCGCGCCCGGTTCCGCACAGCGACTGCGCCGCCCCGAGCTGTCCGCCCGCGCCGGTCGTCGGTGCGAACGCGGCGGGGTTGACCGGCGTCGCCCCATGCGGTGCCGGTGCTGAGGTGTTGATCGCGAACCAGCCCGACACCCCGGAGTAGCGGCCGTGTCTGGTCATCACCGTCGTCGGGTCGAACGCCGCCCAGGCGTTGGCATCGCCACCGAACAGCCGGCTGATGGACTGGGCTTTGGATCCGGCGTTGGGACCCACATCGCCGGCGATGTCGACGAAGGCGCTGAACAGCTCCGGGTGCATGACGGTCAGATCGACCGCGCAGGTGCCGCCCATCGACCAGCCGACGACGCCCCAATGCTGCGGCCGCGGACTGACCCCGAATTCGGAGACCAGATAGGGCCCCACATCTTTGGTGAGGTGGTCAGCCGCCCGGCCGCGCGGCCCGTTGACGCATTCGGTGTCGTTGTTGAACGATCCGCCGGAGTCGACGAACACCAGGACCGGGGCGTTGCCGTGATGTGCGGCGGCGAAGTCGTCGACGGTGGTCACGGCTTCCCCGGCCCGCAGCCAGTCGGCGGGGGTGTTGAATTCGCCACCGATCATCATCACCGTCGGCAGCGGCGGTGGCGGATTGTGGGTGAACCACGCCGGCGGCAGGTAGACCAGCTCGCCGCGATGCTTGAAATGTGACTTGTCGGCCGGAATCGTCACCGGCACAACGCGACCTTTGGCCGGCACCATGCCGGCGGCCGTCATCGCGGCGATGGTCGCGCGGTCGGTCTGGTCGGGCAACGGCCCGGCGGTCAGCTGGTTCCAGGCGTTCTGGACGGTGGGGAAGTAGCCGACCCACAGGTTGAGCGCCAACGCCGCGCTGAGCAGGCAGGCCGGCGCCGCCAGCAGCGACAGACCGCGGCGCCACCACCGTGCGCTGCGCCACCCGAGGATCACGACCGCCGCGGCCAGACCGCTCAGCGCCAGCCAGATCCACAGCACGGTGGGCGCTGAATCGTCGGCCAGGCCGCCGGCGGTGATGTACCAGTGCACCACCGCCGCGACGGCGACGCCCAGCGCCGTGGCCACCGGCAGCGCCAGCAGCCGCCAGCGGCGCGAGCGCCAGCCGACCGCGACCACCAGTGCCGCCACCGTCAAAGCCTGCACGGTCAGCGGCAGCCAGCCGTGCATCAACGACGTGTGCTCCGCGGCGAGCACCGAAGCCCTCACTGCTACATCGTGAGCCGCAACACTGAGAAGGCGCTGTGAGCTGGCGTGTTCAGCGCAGTTTGGCCAGCGGGAAGGGCAGCGTCTCGCGGATGCTGCGGCCGGTGATCAGCATGACCACCCGGTCGACGCCCATCCCCAGCCCGCCGGTCGGCGGCATCGCATACTCCATGGCCTGCAAGAAGTCCTCATCGAGCTCCATCGCCTCCGGATCCCCACCGGCGGCCAGCAGCGACTGCTGCTGCAGACGCCGCCGCTGTTCCACCGGATCGGTGAGTTCGCTGTAGGCGGTGCCCAATTCGACGCCCCAGGCCACCAGATCCCACCGTTCGGCGACCCCCGGCTTGCTGCGGTGCGGCCGGGTCAACGGTGACACCGAGGTGGGGAAATCGGTGTAGAACGTGGGCTGTTCGGTGCGGTCTTCGACCAGGTGCTCGTAGAGCTCCAGGACCACCGCGCCGGCGTCCCACTGCGCCAGATAGCGGATTCCGGCCGCATCGCACAACCGGCGCAGGGCGACCACGTCGGTGTCGGCGTCGATGTGCTCACCGAGCGCGTCGGAAACCGCGTCGTGCACGGTGCGCACCGGCCAGTCGCCGGAGATGTCCACCGGCTGCAGCCCGCCCCCGTCGCGGGGCCGCATCACCACCTGCTCGCCGTTGGCGGCCGCCGCGGCGTTCTGGATCAACTCCCGGGCACCGTCGATCCACACCCGGTAGTCCGCGTGCGCCTGGTAGGCCTCCAACAGCGTGAATTCCGGGTTGTGGCTGAAGTCGACGCCCTCGTTGCGGAAAGCGCGGCCCAGCTCGAAGACCCGCTCCACGCCGCCGACGCAGAGCCGCTTCAGGTACAGCTCCGGCGCGATACGCAGATACAGATCCAGGTCGTAGGCGTTGATGTGGGTGATGAAGGGTCGGGCGTTGGCGCCGCCGTGAATCGGCTGCAGGATCGGGGTTTCCACTTCGAGGAACCCCTTGGCATGCAATGTGTGCCGGATGGCTTGCAGCACGTTGCTGCGGGCGCTGATCAGCTGCCTGGATTCGACGTTGACCGCAAGATCCACATAGCGGTTGCGGACGCGGGCCTCGGGATCGGTGAGCCCCTTCCACTTGTCGGGCAGCGGGCGAAGGCATTTGCCGGTCAGCCGCCAGCTGCGCACGATCAGCGATCGGGTCCCGGACTTGCTGAAGCCGATCTGCCCGGTCGCCTCGACCAGGTCACCGAGGTCGATGGCGTTGCCGAAATCAGCTGCACGGCCCTGGGATAGCACTGAATTGTCCAGCAGCAGCTGCAGCTCACCCGACCAGTCGCGCAGCTGGGCGAACAGCACCCCGCCGTAGTCACGCATCCGCAGCACACGCCCGGCGACCGATACAGCAGAGCCGTCGTCGTCGTCCCGGCCGGCCAGCGCTTCGGCGACCGTGTGGCTGGGCGGCAGCCCTACCGGATAGGCGTCGACGCCGCCCTCCTGCAAGGCTTTCAGCTTGTGCATCCGCACTCGCACCTGTTCGGGCAGGCGGGCGCCCCGTTCGGCGTTCCCGATCAGGTCGGCCGGCAACGACGACAGGTCCGGTGCCGAGCCGTCGCCGTGCAGCAGTCCGGTCGCCACCAGGTTCTCCGGCACCGATGTGTGGTGGCCGGTGTGCTGCTCGTTGCGCCGGGAGAACGGCAGGATCAAAAAGCCTTCGGCGATGACTGAGGCGATGCCGACCCGCGGGATCAGCCGCGCATCCTCGTAACACGCATAGCGCGGCACCCATTCGGGTTGGTATTTCATGTTCGAGCGGTACAACGACTCCAACTGCCACCATCGCGAGAAGAACTGCAGCAGACGGCGCCACAACCGGGCGATCGGCCCGGCCCCGAGTTGCGCGCCCTGCTCGAAGGCCGAGCGGAACATGGCGAAGTTCAACGAAATGCGGTTGACGCCGATGCCGTTGGCCTGCAACGCCAACTCGCTGACCATCAACTCGATGGTGCCGTTGGGGGACTGCGGGGAACGGCGCATCAGATCCAGCGAGACACCGCTTTGGCCCCACGGCACCAGCGACAGCATCGCCACCACGGTGTCTCCAGCGCCGTCCCGGCGCATGGCCTCGACCAGCAGGCAATCGCCGTCGGCCGGATCACCCAGACGCCCCAGCGCCATCGAGAAACCCCGCTCGGATTCGGTGTCCCGCCAGGCGTCGGCCCGCTGGATCAGCTGGGTCATCTCCTCGGCCGGGATCTCGTGGTGCCGGCGGAAGCGCACCGTCAGACCGGAGCGTCGCGCCCGCGTCACCGCCTGGCGGACCGCACGCATGTCGGGGCCGGACAGCCGGAAGTCCGACGGATGCAGAATGGCCTCGTCGCCGAGCTCCAGCGCGTTCAGACCGGCTTCGCGGAACGCTTGCGCACCTTGCGAACTGGCGCCCATCACGCCGGGGGTCCAGCCGTAATCCTGGCAATGCCGCAGCCAGGTGCTGATCGCCTGCGGCCACGCCTTGGGGTCACCGAGAGGGTCGCCGCTGGCCAGGCAGACGCCGACCTCGACGCGGTAGGTGATGGCGGCGCGGCCGCTCGGGGCGAACACCACCGACTTGTCGCGGCGGGTGGCGAAATAGCCCAGCGAGTCGTTCTTGCCGTACAACTCCAGCAGCCCGCGGATGGCCGACTCGTCCTGCCCGGTCAGCGCGTTCTCGGCGCGCTGGGACAAGAACAGCACGATCGCGGCGGCGATCAACGCCATCGCGCCGAACAGCCCGAACACCGACCGCAGCACCACGTCGGGTTTGCCGGCGAAGAAGCCCGACTCGACCACCGCGAACCCGACCACCCGATTGATCACGTAGGGCAGTCGGTAGGCCGGTTGCAGGGTGCCCGGCAGCAGTTCCACCAGCCCCCAGGAAATCAGGATGCCGACCGTCCAGGCGACCCCCAGCACGATCGCCGACCGCAGCAGGGCGCCGCGACGGACCTTGGCCCAGAACTCCCGGTAGGCCGGCAGCAGCAGGATGATCGTCGCCGCCTGCAGTATCAAGCCGACGGTCGCGCCGATGACGCCCAGCCGGGTGGGCTGGCGGGTGGTCAGGTCGATGACGTTGAGCGCGGCCGCCACCGCCAGGTTGCCCAGCAGCAGCCACCACGCGATGCGCTTGCGCGCGGTCAGCGCCGCGGCCAGCAGCGCCAGCACAAACGCCCACGCCACGCTGGTGTCGGGGAAGTTGAACAGGTAGTGGTCGACGAATTCCCGCGGAACCTTGATGATCCACCGGATCAGCGGCGACACACTGCCCAGCAGCGACAGGGTGGCGGTGATACCGACGATCCAGCCCGCGGTCGCGGGCACCCAGTGAAAGCGGGTACCCGGCCGGCGGTTCACCCGGGGCACGGTCACGGTCACGGTCACAAGGCGCGAGGATAAGCCGTCAAACCGTGTAATGGGTGAACGGAAACGTCTCGGTTACGTCGATACGGGGCCGGTCTGCCGTTCGCCGGGACCCTGCCCGGGCTCGTCGGGGGCCGCGCTGGCTTCCCGGAACGCCAACTGCAGACTTTTCAGGCCGTCGCGGACCGGGGCGGCGTGCAACCCGAGGTACTGCGCCGAGGCGGTCACCAGCCCGGCCAGCGCGGTGATCAGCCGCCGCGCCTCGTCGAGGTCGCGGTGCGGGCTGGTGTCGGGGTCCGCGGCGCCCAGGCCCAGTTTCTCGGCCGCGGCGCTCATCAGCATCACCGCGGCTCGGGTGATCACTTCCACGGCGGGGATGTCGGCGAGCTCGCGCACCGGCGGGTCGTCCGGGGTGGGCGTCGGCTGGATGTCTGGATCGGGGGTCACAACTGCTAGACTGACACGCGCGACCGTCCCGGCGTACGCCAGGGACAGCAAGTGGAGTCCCACTCCCACCGTTGGCCGGATCGGCTCAGCGGTCCGGTCGCGGGTATCGCTGGATATCCGTTCTGCGCGTTGCGCAGGTGGTTCACCCTCCGGGGAGGGCCATGATCGGTCGGCATCGGGCCCTGCTGTATGCAGGGCTTTTTCGCTGATGGGCGGATTCTTCCCCTGCTGATTCCCGGGCCTGGCCAGGCGAGGGTCGTGACCGGAAGACTACCCAGGGAGGTCCCATCAGCACTGAGATCCGCGTCAACGAGCGCATTCGCGTACCTGAAGTCCGATTGATCGGCCCGGGAGGGGAGCAGGTAGGCATCGTGCGCATCGAAGATGCGCTTCGCGTCGCCGCAGATGCCGATCTCGACCTCGTCGAAGTCGCCCCCAATGCCAGGCCTCCGGTCTGCAAGATCATGGACTACGGCAAGTACAAATACGAGGCGGCGCAGAAGGCACGAGAGTCTCGCAAGAACCAGCAGCAGACCGTCGTCAAGGAACAGAAGCTGCGTCCCAAGATCGACGACCACGACTACGAGACCAAGAAGGGCCACGTGGTTCGCTTCCTGGAAGCCGGGTCGAAGGTCAAGGTGACGATCATGTTCCGCGGACGCGAGCAGTCCCGGCCCGAACTGGGCTACCGACTGCTGCAGCGGCTGGGCGCCGACGTCGCCGACTACGGCTTCGTCGAGACCTCCGCCAAGCAGGACGGCCGCAACATGACGATGGTGCTGGCACCGCACCGCGGTGCCAAGACCCGCGCCAAGGCCGCTGAACAAGCCGGCGCGGCTGCGGTCAAACCCGCAGCCGACGACACACCAGAAAACTAGGAACTGAGGACACATGCCTAAGGCCAAAACCCACAGCGGCGCCGCCAAGCGTTTCCGGCGTACCGGAACCGGGAAGATCGTGCGCCAGAAGGCCAACCGTCGGCACCTGCTTGAGCACAAGTCGACCACCCGCACCCGCCGGCTCGCCGGTCGTACCGTGGTGGCGGCCAACGACACCCGGCGTGTCAACAAGATGCTCAACGGCTGACGAGAGCCTTCCCCTTACCTTTTTCAACGAGAGTAGGAACACCCCATGGCACGCGTGAAGCGGGCAGTCAACGCCCAGAAGAAGCGGCGCACAGTCCTGAAGGCCTCCAAAGGCTACCGTGGACAGCGGTCCCGGCTCTACCGCAAAGCCAAAGAGCAGCAGCTGCATTCGCTGACCTACGCCTACCGTGACCGCCGCGCCCGCAAGGGCGAGTTCCGCAAGCTGTGGATCTCGCGGATCAACGCGGCGGCTCGGGCCAACGACATCACCTACAACCGGCTGATCCAGGGTCTCAAGGCCGCCGGGGTCGAGGTGGACCGCAAGAACCTTGCCGAGATCGCGGTCAGCGACCCGCAGGCGTTCGCCGCGCTCGTCGAGGTCGCCCGTAAGGCGCTGCCCAGTGATGTGAATGCGCCGTCCGGCGAGGCCGCCTGACCGCCGCAGGCTTGCTGACCGAACGCTCGGCCCGGGTGGTCGCGGCGGTCAAACTGCACCGGCATGTCGGCCGGCAGCGCGCGCAGCGGTTTCTGGCTGAAGGGTTCAACCTGGTCGAGGCGGCGTCGCGGCGCGGCCTGGTCGCCGAGATCTACGCCACCGAGGCCGCGGCGCGCCGCCACGCCGCGCTGCTGGACACCTCGTCGGCCACGATCCACCTGGTGACCGAGCGTGCGGCAAAAGCATTGTCGGACACGGTGACTCCATCGGGACTGGTGGCGGTCTGCGAGGTGCCGAACCCTGCGCTGGACCAGATCCTGGCCGGCGATCCGCGCCTGATCGCGGTGGCGGTCGGGATCGGTGAACCGGGCAACGCCGGCACGCTGATCCGGATCGCCGATGCGATGGGTGCGGCCGCGGTGATCCTGACCGGCAACAGCGTCGACCCGTACAACGGCAAATGCCTGCGGGCGTCGGCGGGCAGCATCTTCTCGGTGCCGGTCATCGAGGTCCCCGACGCGGCCGTCGCGGTCGCCGCCTTGCGTGACGCCGGTCTACAGATACTGGCCACCACGCTGGACGGTGAGACGACCCTCGATGACGCGCAGCTGGCGGCGCCGACGGCGTGGCTGTTCGGGCCGGAAGCCCATGGCCTGGCGGCCGACGTCGCCGCGCTGGCCGATCACCGGGTGCGGATCCCGATGACCGGCGGGGCGGAAAGTCTCAATGTCGCTGCCGCCGCGGCGATCTGCCTCTACCAGAGCGCGCACGTCCAGCGGCCCGTTGGGTGAGGTGACACAGGGTGAGGTGACACAGGGTGAGGTGCCATCAATCTGACCCGTTGGGGCTGTATCGAATCGGCTCGCCGGCGCCCCCGGACGCGACCCGCATGACGCGGTGGCCGCTGCCGTCCGCTGTCACTTCCGTCCGCCGCCACGGACCGATCAGGCCCTCCTCAGTGACCTGGCCCGACGATGCGGCGGCGGGAGGCGGTGAGAACTTTCTTTACTCGTATCAAGGCTTCCGCCGCGTAGGTTCTCGAGGAGGTGCAGCGATTAGAGCGGACGGTTTCGCCCTGCTGCTGTCGGTCTGGTGAGAACCTTCGAAACCGCCTTGGCTGGGATATTGGCCACTCGGGTCACCCAGCCTGTTAGTCGGATGACCTGCTCTCCTTCGGTCTTGGGCCTGGCAACCTTCCAGCGGGACAACAGATTCCGAATCTCTTCCGGGTCGTCGGACAGCGGCTTCGGTGTCGCTGCCGGTGTTCGGCTGAATCGCGGTGCCGGTGCGGGCTGACGCACTCCATCGACCTCGATGAAGGCGTTACGGGCCTGGTTGTGCGGGTGCTGGTGTGCCTCCCACGGACTCAGCACGGGCACGACGCAGGCATCCGATTTCAGCGAAGGCCGCCGCCCATTCGTCACGGGTGCGTTGCTTGAACTTGGCGCCGATGACGTCGCGCAGTTCATCCCAGCGGGTGCCGTCGAGCTGGAACGGCAGCTCCGGATCGTCGATGCCGAGTCCGTCCAGCAGCTGCAGATAGAACGGGTGCTCGACGCAGCCGACAGCCACGTATTTGCCGTCGGCGCACTCGTAGGTGTCGTAGAACGGAGCGCCACCGTCGAGCAGGTTCTGCCCGCGAGGCTGGTCCCACAGCCCGTTCTGGTGCATGCCATGCATGAATGCGGTGAGCAGCGCCGAACCGTCGACCATCGCCGCGTCGATCACCTGCCCGAGGCCGGAGCGTTCGCGCTCGTAGAGCCCGCCGAGCACGCCGAGTGCGAGAAGCATTCCGCCGCCGGCGAAATCGCCGATGATGTTGGCGGGGGGGCAGCGGACGCTCCCCGGCGCGGCCGACGAGATCGAGCGCCCCGGAGATCGCGATGTAGTTGATGTCGTGCCCGGCCAGAGGGGCCAGCGGTCCGTCCGGCCCGTAGCCGGTCATCCGTCCGTACAGCAGCCGCGGGTTGCGCGACATCAGGTCGTCGGGACCGATTCCGAGCCGTTCGGCGACACCGGGACGGAAGCCCTCGATGAACACGTC
The DNA here is from genome assembly GCF_059812545.1 of Mycobacterium sp. NGS50. Classification (NCBI taxonomy): domain Bacteria; kingdom Bacillati; phylum Actinomycetota; class Actinomycetes; order Mycobacteriales; family Mycobacteriaceae; genus Mycobacterium; species Mycobacterium sp. NGS50. Next base: position 37,825 of record NZ_JCALCW010000008.1, on the reverse strand, counting down.
CGCGGCGTCGACGAGCGCAAAGAGGGTCTCGCGGTCCGCGGGTTCTTTGAGGTCGAGCCGGATGGTGTGCTTGCCGCGGTCCAGCGGCCCGTCGGGCGGCACCAACCCGCCGCCGGGAGCGCCGCCGCGGTCGACCCGTACCACCTCGGCGCCCAGGTCGGCCAGGATCATGGCACCGAACGGGGCCGGCGCCAGCCCTGCCATCTCGACGACCTTGACGCCGTGCAGCGGTCCCATCGTCACAGGCTCTTTCCGATGATCATCTTCATGATTTCGTTGGTGCCCCCGTAGATCTTCTGGATACGGGAGTCGGCGAACACGCGAGAGATCGGGTACTCGGTCATGTAGCCGTAGCCACCGAACAACTGGAGACATTCGTCGGCGACCTTGCACTGCTGGTCGGCGAGCCACCACTTGGCCTTGGCCACGGTCGGCACGTCCAATTCGCCCACCAGGTGCTTGGCGATGCAGTCATCGACGAAGCTCCACGCAACGCTCTTGATGGTGTCGCACTCGGCGAGCACGAACTGGGTGTTCTGGAACTTGAAGATGGGTTTGCCGAACGCTTCCCGCTCCTTGGTGTAGGCGACGGTAAGCTCGACGGTCTTCTCGATCACGGCAGCCGCGATCACGGCGAGGAAAAGCCGCTCCTGGGGCAGCTGCTGCATCAGCTGGATGAAACCCAGCCCTTCGGTGGTCCCCACCAGGTTGGACTGGGGAACCCGGACGTCGTCGAAGAACAGCTCGACGGTGTCCTGGCCGTGCTGGCCGATCTTCTCCAGGTTGCGGCCACGCCGGAAGCCGTCGCGATCGGTCTCCACCACAATGAGCGAGGTGCTGTCCACGCCGCTGCTCTCGGGATTAGTCTTGGCGGCCACGATCACCAGATCCGCCAGGTAGCCATTGGAGATGAACGTCTTGGATCCGTTGATCACATAGTCGTCACCATCCTTGACGGCCTTGGTCTTGATGTTCTGCAGATCCGAGCCGGTGCCCGGCTCGGTCATGGCGATGGCGCCGATGGCTTCGCCGCTGGCCATCTTCGGCAGCCAGGCCTGCTTCTGCTCTTCGGTGCCATAGCTGCTGATGTAGTGGGCGACGATGGTGCTGTGCAGCGGGCCACCGAAACTCGGTGCCAGGGCACGCATCTGCTCGATCGCGATCACTGCGTCATGGGCGAAGGTGCCGCCGCCGCCGCCGTACTCCTCGGGGATGCTCGGGCACAGCAGGCCGAGGTCACCGGCCTTTTTCCAGACCTCGCGGTCGGTGTGCTGCTGGGCGCCCCACCGCTCCTCGTTCGGGGTGCATTCCTTCTCGTAGAACCGGCGCGCGAGATCGGTCAGCGCGTCCAGGTCCTTGTCCATCCATGCTGATCGGTGCAAGGCCACAGTGGAACTCCTCTGTTCTGTGATGACTCTGCTTCGACGCTATGGGTCTGGAGGGCGGCCACCAATGACCGCGGCGATCACCTCGTTGACCGGATCGCTCACGGTGCCACGGCGGTTCAGTGCTGATATGAGCCCGGCGCGCTACCGGTCCAGCGCCGGAAGGCCCGGGAGAACGCGCTGGGTTCGGAGAAGCCGAGCCGGCGGGACAGGGCCGCGACGGTTTCGTCGCCGCGCACCAGGCTGTCGATGGCGGCGTCGCGCAGGATGTCTTCCCGGATGTCGCGAGCCGAGGTGTTCTCCTCGCGCAGCTTGCGCCGCAGGGTCTGCGGGCTCATGGCCAGCTCGGCCGCGATGTCATCGACGCTGGGCCAAGCTCCGGTGAGCCCGCGTTGCAGGATGCGCCGCACCTGGCTGGTCAGCGAGACCCCGTAGTCACGTCGTTCGAGCACCCCGGCGGGGGCGTCCCGAAGGAAGTCCATCAACTCCTGCTCGTTGCGCACGATCGGTGCGGAGAGCACCTCGGCGTCGAACACCAGCGCCGGCGCCGGTGCCGAGAACCGCACGGGCGCACCGAAAAGCAGGTCGTAGTCGTCAAGTCCGGGATCGGCCGGGTACGGCACCTCGACCCCTCGCAGCGCCACCCTGCGACGAATCGCCCAGCCGATGAAGCGGTGCATGACGGCCAGCATGGTGTCGATGGCCAGGGCCACCGGCTGCGGCACCGCGCTGATGTCGAACGAGAGGCGGGCGGCTCCCGCGTCCTCGCACAGCATCACCGGCGGAACCCCCGGCAGGGACTTGTTGAAGCTTTCGAACCGTTCCAGGGCGACACGCACGTCGGCGGCGCTGAGCAGACCGAAGCACACCAGCCGGAAGGTGCCGCGCGGCACCGGCTGCAAACCCAGGCCGAGCAGCTCGTCATCGGTGACCCGCCACACGTCTCGAATCAACGCGGCGGCCTGGGCCATCGTGACGCGCGAGCGCCCCTCGTCGAGCAGCATCGGCTCGATGCTCGCCTCGGTGAGCAGGGCCTCGACGTCCAAGTTCAGGCGTCTTCCCAGCTCAACCATGTCCTGCACGCGCCGAATCGCGATCGTGTATCCAGACTCGGCGGACATGACGCCGACCGTAGCAACCGGACCGGCCCACCGGTGAAAGACGTGAGCGTTTCGGTCAACGGGGCGAGAGGTTTGGTCATCGCCGCGGCGCGGCCCCGCTCCGTAGCGTCGACCCCGACAACTCGCCCGATGATGCGCACAGGAGTTCACCAGTGGCCGATAACGAGGGATACAACCTCGACCGCCTCGATGTATGGGGCGACGAGCAGGAGTTCAAGGTTGAGGCCGAGCGCACAATCGCTTACGCCAAGGCCACCAACGACCCGATCGCCCAGCACTTGGACGGCACCTACGCGCCGCCGGTGTTCGCCGTCGTGCCGGCGATGGTGATGATGGCCGACGCCACCATGTCTGTGGTCCCGGACGATCTGATGCTGCGAATCCTGCATGGCGAGCACGACTTCCGGTTCCACCGGCCGATCGAGCCCGGCGAGGTGCTCACCGTTCGGGCCAAGCCGATCGGCATCGAGGGCAAGTCTTCCGGGGTGGTGGTGACCACGCTGATGGAAACGCGCAGCAACCGCGGTGACCTGGTCAACGAGCAGTACTTCATCGGGTTCTTCCGCGGCGGCCAATTCGACGGCTCTCTGGGAGTTCCCGCGCCCGATCACGCGTTCGACGACTCGCTGCGCGAGCGCGACCCGGACTTCACCGCGGTCCAGCAGTTCGACGAGGACCAGACCTTCCGGTACAGCGAGCCGGCCGGCGATCCGATGCCGATCCATCTGGACGACGAATTCGCCAAGGCCATGGGCCTGCCCGGGATCATCATCCACGGGCTGTGCACCATCGCCTTCACCTCACACGCGTTGATCACCAAGATCTGCCCCGAAGATCCCGCCCGGTTGAAGCGGCTGGCGGTGCGTCTGTCGAAGCCGGGCCGGCCGAAAGAGACCATTACCAGCCGGATCTGGCGCAAGGAAGACGGTGTGTACGCCTACGAGACCGCGGGCGACGAGAAGCCCGACAAGTTCGTCATCACCGACGGTCTCGCCGAATTCAAGGAGTGAACATTATGTCCAACAAGGTATTCGTCGTCGGCGTCGGCATGACGAAGTTCGAGAAGCCGGGCCGCCGCGAGGGCTGGGATTACCCGGCGATGGCGAAGGAATCCGGCACCAAGGCGCTGGAGGACGCCGGGATGGAGTACGGCAAGATCCAGGAGGCCGCCGCCGGATACGTCTACGGTGACTCGACTTCCGGCGAGCGGGCCATCTACGAGCTCGGCATGACCGGCATCCCGGTGGTCAACGTCAACAACAACTGCTCCACCGGGTCCTCGGCGCTGTACCTGGCCGCCCGGGCGATTCGCGGCGGGCTGGCCGACTGCGCGCTCGCGATCGGGTTCGAGAAGATGCAGAGCGGCTCACTCGACGCCGGCTTCTCCGACCGGGAGCAGCCGCTGCTGCGCCACATCGAGGCCCTCGCTCAGCTGCGGGACTTCGCAATGCCGGTGGCGCCCTGGATGTTCGGCGCCGCGGGTGCCGAGCACATGGAGCAGTACGGCTCCACCCCGGAGCACTACGCCAAGATCGCCGAGAAGAACCACCGGCACTCGGCGAGCAACCCGTATGCCCAGTTCCAGGATGTGTACACGCTGGAGGAGATCCAGTCCGCGAAGATGGTCTACGAGCCGCTGCAGATGACGCGGCTGATGTGCTCGCCCACCTCGGACGGCTCCGGCGCCGCGGTTCTGGCCAGCGAGCGCTTCGTCGAGGAGCACGATCTCGCCGATCGCGCCGTGGAAATCGTGGGCCAGTCGCTGATCACCGACACCGAGTCGACGTTCTCCGCGAAAACCGCCCGTGCGCTCGTCGGCTACGACATGAGCGCCACCGCGGCGCGCAACGTCTACGAGCAGGCCGGAATCACCCCCGAGGACATCGACGTCATCGAACTGCACGACTGTTTCGCCCCCAACGAACTGCTCACCTACGAGGCGCTGGGCCTGTGCGCCGAAGGTGAGGGCCACAAACTGGTCGACGCCGGCGACACCACCTACGGCGGCCGCTGGGTGGTCAACCCGTCCGGCGGGCTCATCTCCAAGGGCCACCCCCTCGGCGCGACCGGGCTCGCGCAGTGCGCCGAGATGACGTGGCAGTTGCGGGGCCAGGCCGACGCCCGCCAGGTGCCGAACGCCAAGGTTGCCCTCGCCCACAACATCGGTCTCGGTGGCGCCGCCGTCGTCACCGCCTACCGGCCAGCCCAGCGCTGAAACACACTGTCCCACAATACCGATCACGAACAAGGAGCATGAAAATGGCATCATCGAACGTGACCCGAGAGTTTGCGGCGCCGCAGGAAAAGGTGTGGGCGGTGCTCTCCGACCCGAACCGGTTCGAGGAGTGGCTGACCTTGCACACCAAGTGGAAGGAAGCGCCGCCCGCGCAGCTGTCCAAGGGTGCAACGATGGCCGAGGTCCTCACCATCATGGGCATGGCCAACACGATCACCTTCACCGTCGACGAGTACGACGCGCCGAACAGCACCAAGTTCTCGGGCACCGGCATGGCAGGCGCCAAGATCACCTTCACGCTGACTGTCGAGCCCAAGGGTGACGACGCGTCGATCGCGACGCTCGACGCGGAGTTCATCAGCCAGATGATGGTCGGCGCCATCGGCGGTGCGATCGAGCGGGCCTCCACCAAGGAGCTCGAAGCCTCCCTGGACAACCTGACCGCGCTGATCGTCTGACCGGGACGTCAGCCCCGACTACGAAGGAAAACACAATGGGTTCAATGGAGAATCGCGTCGCCGTCATCACCGGCGCCGGGCGCGGTATCGGTCGCGAACATGCGCTGCTCTTCGCCAAGGAAGGTGCCAGCGTGGTCGTCAATGACCTCGGTGGCAGCAACGACGGCAGCGGCACGGACGCCGGGCCGGCTCAGCAGGTGGTCGACGAAATCATCGCCGCCGGCGGCAAGGCCGTGGCCAACACCGACAACATCGCCACCTGGAGCGGGGCGAAAGGTCTTGTTGACCAAGCCATCTCCGAGTTCGGCGGCCTGAACGTCGTGGTGAACAACGCGGGTATCCTCCGCGACGCGTTCATCGCGGGCATGGACGAGTCACAGTGGGACTCAGTGATCGCGGTGCACCTCAAGGGCCATTTCTCGGTGCTCCACCATGCCGCGGCCTACTGGAAGGATCAGGTCAAGGCCGGTAAAGAGGTCAAGGCCGCGGTGGTCAACACCGCGTCGGCATCCGGCACGTTCTTGCCCAACGCGGGGCAGGCCAACTACGGTGCGGCCAAGGCCGGTATCGCTGCCCTCACCGAGGTGGCCGCACTGGAACTCGAGCGCTACGGCGTGCGGGTGAACGCGATCGCCCCGGTGGCGCGCACCCGCCTCACCCTGGCCACCCCGGGCATGAGCGCGATGTTCTTGGAAGAAGTTCCCGACGGCGAGTTCGACGCCTTCAGCCCGGCCAACATCGCCCCGGTCGTGGTGTACCTCGCCTCCGAGGACTGCCCGTTGACCGGCAAGGTCCTCGCGGTGCAGGGTGGCGCGGTGTCGCTGCTGCAGGGCTGGACCACCAAGGATGTCGTCGAGACCGACGGCCCCTGGCTGTTGGACAAGCTGCCCGCGCAACTGGATCACTGGGCCGCAACCGAATGATCGGCGAACGGCGCGCAACCTACGCCGGTGTCGCTACCCGCGAGCTGTATGTCGACGGAGCGGGTCCGACGCTGGTTCTGGTGCACGGATTCGGCCATCCCGCGCCGTGTTGGCGTCCCATCCTGCAGCGGTGCGCCGCGGCCGGGCAGGCGGCCATCGCGGTCGACCTGCCCGGCTTCGGCGAGGCCGACCCACCCTCGCCGGGTCCTTTCCTGCCACAGCTGGTGACGTTTCTACGGGCCGTGGTGACCACGCACGGAGCCGGCACTCCCGTTGTGCTGGTGGCCAACTCGCTCGGTGCGAGCAGCGCCGTGCGATTGCTCGACACCGAACCCGATCTGCCGGTCTGCGGGCTGGTCGCCCTGGCTACCGCCACCGACCGGTGGACGCCGCTGATGAAGGCCGGGATGATCCGCCGCGGCCGGACACTGGCCGGACTGGCCGGCCTCCCGCTGCCACGTGGGATCCTCGGGCGCGGCGCGAACATCGTCGGCGCCCGACTGCTTTACGGCGACTACCGGCTCGCCGACGCCGCCACAGTCGCCCTGCTTACCGATCAGCTCGGCTCGCGGCAAATACGGCGCGATCTCGCCGTCCTCGGCGGCCCGCTGATGTTCGAGGTCGCGGTGGTCGCCACCGCACATGACATCAGCTATCCCACCGTGTTCGTGCACGGCACCCGGGACAAGCTCGTCTCGGTCGCGGCCAGCAAGCGCCTGCATGCCGCCAATCCAGCGAGTCGACTCGAGCTGCTGGACGGCATCGGGCACTGTCCCCACCTGGACGCGCCGGACCGCGTCACCGCCCTCGCCCTGGAACTGGCAGGCGCCGCGGGCGGGATTCGTACCGGCACCGTATGAAGGAGTTGCCATGACAGTTTCAAAGGCAGATCGGGCAGCAGCGGTGCGCGGCAAAGTCGTTGTCATCACCGGCGGTGCGCGGGGTATCGGGCTGGCGACGGCGACCGCCTTGCACAAGCTGGGTGCGAAGGTGGCCATCGGAGACATCGACGACGTCGCCGTCAAGAACGCCGCCGACGAGGTCGATCTGGCGTTCTACGGCAAGCTCGACGTCACTGACCGGGATTCTTTCGCGGCATTTCTCGACCAGGTCGAACACAAGCTCGGACCGATCGACGTACTGGTGAACAACGCCGGAATCATGCCGGTCGGCCGGCTGGTCGACGAGCCTGACCCAGTGACCCGGCGCATCATCGACATCAACGTCATGGGCGTGATCATCGGCTCGAAGCTCGCCGCGCAGCGTATGCGGGGCCGGCACCACGGCCATATCATCAATGTGGCGTCGCTGGCCGGCGAAATCTACGGCTCAGGGATGTCCACCTACTGCGCCAGCAAGTTCGCGGTGGTGGGATTCACCGATGCCGCCCGCGTCGAGCACCGCAACACCGGTGTCGAGTTCTCGATTGTGATGCCGTCCTTCGTCAACACCGAGCTGACCGCCGGTACCAAAGGCATCCGCGGCGTCAGAAACGCCGAACCCGCTGATATTGCCGCGGCGATCGTCCGCTTGGTCGGCAAGCCCCGGCCGCGGGTCCGGGTGACCAAGCTCGCCGGTGGCCTCGCGGCGACGCAGAAATTCTTGCCGCGTGGCTTCGCCGAGTGGTTGGCCCGAGTGCTCGGCGGCGAAACGGTCTTTCTCGACGACGTGGACACCGAACGGCGTCGAGACTATGAGGAACGCGCCCGCCACAGCTGATTGATCACGACTCGCAAGTCAACGGAAAGGTCTGATATGTCTGACGCCGCGATGATTCGCTGCAACACGGTGCAGCGGTCCTACGACGAGCTGCACGCCCGCGCCGCGCGGATCGCAGCGGGCCTGCGCGGCCTGGGCATCGCGGCGGGCGACAACGTAGCGGTCGTGTTGCCGAACTCCGTCGAGTTCCTGGAGGTGACCACGGGTATCGCGCTGGCCGGCGCCAATCCGGTCCCGGTGAACTGGCACTGGAAATCCGAAGAACTCCACTATCTGCTCGACAACAGCGAAAGCAAGGCGGCGTTCGTGGGTTCGGACTTCCTTGCCACCGTCGAACAGACCGGCACCGCGATCCTACTGCTGGTGGTTCCGGCCGACGGCGCCCCGGCGGCGGACCCCCGAGACTACGAGAGTTGGCTGAACTCTCAGGATGCCGACGGCGCGGAGTTCACCCCGTCGGCCGGTCTCGGCATGATCTACACCTCGGGGACCACCGGGCGGCCCAAGGGCATTGTCCGGGAACCGGTTTCCGCCGAGCGCATCCTGCAGGTGGCCATGGCGACCATGCAGCGTATGGGGCTCGGGCCGGGGGTACGGACCCTCATTCCCGCGCCGCTGTATCACACCGCACCCAACACCATGGCGGTGCTGGCCACCAAACTCGGGATGGACATCACCGTGATGCCGCGATTCGACGCCGAGGAGTTCCTGGCGACGGTAGAACGCCACCGCGTGCAGCAGGTGCAGATGGTGCCGACCATGTTCACCCGGCTGCTGCGACTGCCCGATGAGGTGCGCGGCCGCTACGACATCTCCTCCCTGCAGACGATCGTGCACTCCGCGGCCCCGTGCCCGCCCCACATCAAGCGGGCGATCATCGACTGGTTCGGGCCCATCGTCAGCGAGTATTACGGCGGATCCGAGACCGGACCGGCGGTGTGGTGCACCAGCGAAGAGTGGCTGGCCCATCCGGGGACGGTCGGCTGCCCGGCCGACGGTGCGCAGGTCCGCATCGTCGACCCGGAAACCCGGGAGCAGCTGCCGACCGGCGAGGTGGGGGTGATCTACATCAAGCCGGCCGACTACTGGCCCGGCTTCAGCTACCACCGCGACGACAATAAACGCCGGGAGATGGAACTCGACGGCTTCGTCACCGTCGGCGACATGGGCCGTCTCGACGAGGACGGGTACCTGTACCTGACCGACCGCGCCAACGACATGGTGATCTCCGGCGGCGTCAACATCTACCCCGCCGAAATCGAGGCGGTGCTCTACGAGATGCCCGCGGTCCGTGATTGCGCGGTGTTCGGTATCCCGGACGAAGAATACGGTGAATCGCTGGCCGCCCACATCGAAGTCGACGACGGCTTCAGCCTGACCGCCGACGAGGTGCGTGCCTTCCTGCGCGAGCGACTCGCCGGCTTCAAGGTACCCAAGACCGTCGTGTTCGACGACAACCTGCCGCGCGAGGATTCCGGGAAACTGTTCAAACGCAAGATCCGCGACCTGTACTGGCGCGACGCCGAGGCCAAGATCTAGGAGTCCCAACTCGGAGACCTACACCCCCGCCGCGAACAAGACCGACATCGTTACCCCCGGGGTTCACCCCCGAGGAAGCGATACTACCGACGACTGTCTCAACCGGATGAACGCGCACAGGCTGCTGCCTTCGTCGTCACCGACATCCAGCCCGCACCCGACAACCTGGCCGGGGTCACCGTTTCCACTACGGGAGGGTTTTGGCAAGCCTCCTACCAAGCCGATCGTGTCGGCCGATCAGGGTGGGCGCTGGCGGATCACCCACGACAGCGCCATGACCATGCTGCACGTGTTCTGGTTCGACGCCAACCGGTCCATGGACCACCCGGTCCCGTGATCCGCCGGCTGGGCCCTCGATGCGAGTCGTTGGGACCGTCACGCTGCTTTGCCGCGCGAGGCCCGCGTTCCGGCCAGCGACAACGTGGTGTGCACCAGCGTCCCGGCGCGCTCGATCAGCGATTTGCGCCGCGGGAAATAGTGCATCGGCAACCCGCGGCGGTCTGACGGCGGCGCCATGAACCCCGGTGCCTCCACCAGCGGTGCGTCGTCGGGAATCCGGCCCTGCGCACGGCGGTAACCGGCCAGCGCGCGCGGATGCAGCCGGATCTCGTCGGGCACCACGAAAAACGCCAACTCGACGGCCTTGCCGAGCATCCGCAGCAGCACCTCGTCGCCGGGCGTCCAGCGCATGCCCGCCTTTTCGCGCACCGGCGGCTCGAACAATCCGGCGGCGATCCAGCGCTGGATGGCCATGTAGGGCTCGAACAGCTGGTCCCAGACAGGGGTGGGCATCAACACGAATTTCGGCTTGGGGATCCGCATTTGGAAGATGTCCAGCGTCGCCTGGTTGATCTCCAACTCCTCGCGGCCCTTGCGATCCCAGTACTCGCAGAACTCCTCCCAGGAGTCGGGCACCGGGCGCATGCTCATCCCGTACATCCGGTACCACTGCACGTGCTCGTCGAACAGCTGCCGCTTCTCGGCCTCGGTCAGCCCGCCGCAGAAATACTCCGCCACCTTGATCACCAGCATGAAGAAGGTGGCGTGCGCCCAGTAGAACGTCTCGGGGTTCAAGGCGTGATAGCGCTGCCCGGCGGCGTCCACCCCCTTGATGGTGTGGTGGAAGTTCTTGATCTGCTCGCCGGTCGCCGATGCGCGGTTGCCGTCATAGACCACGCCCATGATCGGGTACACCGAACGGGCCACCCGCTGCAGCGGTTCGCGCAGCAGGATGGAATGTTCCTCGACCCCGGCGCCCAGCTCGGGATACATGTTCTGGATGGCGCCGATCCACATACCCATCAATCCGGTGCGCAGGTCACCGAAGTACTTCCAGGTCAGCGAATCGGGGCCCAGCGGCTCCGGGTTGATGTGGCGCGACACTTTTGCTGAGGTCGTCGTCGTTGACGATGCGGTCATCACAGCCTCCTGCTTCCCGATGCCTCCACGATAATGATGACAACGCGTGTTGTCGACAGTTTCAGCGGCGCGTCGCCTGCCCCGTTTCTGGGACGGCCCCTTCTCGTTGTACGGTTGTGACCTGGTCTTTTGGGGGATCGGCGTGGCGGACACCACTTCGGTGGTCGTTGCCGGTGTCGGTGCAGGCCACATACCCTGTCGCAGGTGGACCTTGAGCCCACCGGCATGTCCAAGGAGGCGGCTACGGTGCCGGATCCGACCCCCGAGTCGCCGCGTCCCGCGCTGTCGCTGGCCGGCGTCGCCGACTGGTTGCGCAGCACCAACAGCAGCCCCGGCGTGATCGACGCGATCCGGCGGTTTCGGCGGGTGCTGCCCGGCGACCCCGAATTCGGCGATCCGTTGTCCACCGCCGGTGACAGCGGCCCGCAGGCCGCCGCCCGCGCCGCCGACCGCCTGATCGGTGACCGCAGCGCCGCCTCGCGCGAGGTCAGCCTGGGCGCGCTGCAGGTGTGGCAGGCGCTGACCGAGCGGGTGTCGCGACGCCCGGCCAACCCCGAGGTCACCCTGGTCTTCACCGACCTGGTCGGTTTCTCGTCGTGGTCGCTGGACGCCGGCGACGAAGCCACGCTCAAGCTGCTGCGCCGGGTGGCGCAGGCCGTCGAGTCACCATTGCTCGACGCCGGCGGTCACATCGTCAAGCGGATGGGCGACGGCATCATGGCGGTGTTCCGCAACCCGCTGGTCGCGGTCGGGGCCGTGCTGGCCGCCCAGGACGCCATCAGGTCGGTGGACGTCGACGGCTACACCCCCCGCATGCGGGTGGGCATCCACACCGGCCGACCGCAGCGGCTGGGTTCGGACTGGCTCGGCGTGGACGTCAACGTCGCCGCACGGGTGATGGAGCGCGCGACCCGGGGCGGCATCGTCGTATCCGGGGCCACGCTGGACCAGATCGATCAGGCCGACCTGGAGTCCCTCGGGGTGGTCGCCAAGCGGGCCCGCCGGCAGCGGTTCGGCGCCAAACCCAGCGGCGTTCCCCCGGACCTGGTGATGTACCGGCTCGAAACTCATAGAGAGTTTCCAGGGACCCGGCAATCCACCGACCGGGCATCCGAGGCATAGTAGAAGCCGATGTTTATCGAATTGTTATCTCGGCTTGCGCGGGTGCGGGTGACGCTCGGCTATGCGACGGCCCTGTTGACGGTGGCCATGACGCTGCTGGTGCTCGGCCCCGACGTGCGCGACCAGGTCGTTTCCAACGTCAGCACCAACCTGTACAACTTGAGCCACGGACATCTGGCGACCCTGCTGGGCAGCGCGTTCGTCGCCGACGACGGCCCGATCTACGTCTGGCTGCCGAGCCTGGTGTGCCTGCTGGCCCTGGCCGAACTGCTGTGGCGCGGCGGCCGGCTGATGCTGGTCTTCGTCACCGGTCACGTCGGCGCGACGCTGCTGGTGGCGACCGGCCTGGCCGCGGCGCTGAAGTTGGGCTGGATGCCGATGTCGATCGCGCTGGCCCGTGACGTCGGCATGAGCTACGGCGCGGCCGCGGTGCTGGGCGGGCTGACCACGGCGATCCCGAAGCGCTGGCGGCCGGCCTGGATCGGCTGGTGGGTGTCGGTAGCGCTGGGCACGGCCGCGCTGTGCAGCTCCTTCACCGACGTCGGGCACGCGGTGGCGCTGCTGCTGGGCATGCTGGTGGCCGGCCGGCTGGCGCGCCCGGCCCGCTGGACCCGGGTGCGCTACGCGCTGCTGGCGGTTTCCGCGGCGTTCGGCTTCGTGGTGCTGGCGCACACCGGCGTCTCGGTGCTGGCCGGGATCGGGCTCGGCACCGTCGGCGCACTGCTGGCCGACCGGATCGCCCGCCGCCGCTGGGTGCGGCCGCAGATGGCGACCGCCCCCGCCCTGGTGGGCTGACGCCCGGACCGCCCATCGGGTTGCGGCCCGTCACCACTTATGATCGGCACTTGCGTCACACTCGTGCCGCTTTCCGACCCGTTTGAGGAGAACGTCGCCGCGTGGCCGATCAGCCCGTCGATCTGTCCGAGGAAGCTCTGGCCACAGCGGTCGGTGCGGCCCGGGACGCCTTCGCTGCCGCCGCCGACCTCGACGCGCTGGCGCGGGCCAAGACCGAGTATCTGGGCGACCATTCCGCGCTGGCCCTGGCCCGGCGGGCGTTGGGCAGCCTGCCCAAGGAAGACCGGGCAGATGCCGGTCAGCGGATCAATGCCGCCCGCGGCGCCGCCCAGCAGGCCTACGACGAACGGCTGGCCGCGCTGCGCGCCGAACGCGACGCCGCGGTGCTGGTCGCCGAACGCATCGACGTCACCCTGCCGTCCACCCGTCAGCCGGTCGGTGCGCGCCATCCGATCACCATCCTGGCCGACCGGGTCGCCGACACCTTCATCGCGATGGGCTGGGAACTCGCCGAGGGCCCGGAACTCGAAGCCGAGCACTTCAACTTCGATGCGCTGAATTTCCTGGCCGACCACCCGGCGCGCAGCATGCAGGACACCTTCCACGTCGCCCCCGAGGGATCGCGCCAGGTGCTGCGCACCCACACCTCGCCGGTGCAGATGCGGGCCCTGCTGGCCCGCGAGCTGCCGGTGTATGTCGTGTCCATCGGGCGGGCGTTTCGCACCGATGAACTCGACACCACCCACACCCCGGTGTTCCACCAGGTCGAAGGCCTCGCGGTGGACCGCGGCCTGACCATGGCGCACCTGCGCGGCACGCTGGACGCGTTCGCCCGCGCCGAATTCGGGCCGGAGGCCCGCACCCGGTTCCGGCCGCACTTCTTCCCGTTCACCGAACCCTCCGGCGAGGTCGACATCTGGTTCGCCGGCAAGAAGGGCGGCGCCGGCTGGGTGGAGTGGGGCGGCTGCGGCATGGTGCACCCCAACGTGCTGCGCGCTGCCGGCATCGACCCCGAGCAGTACACCGGGTTCGCCTTCGGCATGGGCCTGGAACGCACCCTGCAGTTCCGCAACGGAATCCCGGACATGCGCGACATGGTCGAGGGCGACGTGCGGTTCTCGCTGCCGTTCGGGGTGGGTGCCTGATGCGGCTGCCGTACAGCTGGCTGCGTGAGGTCGTGGCCGCCGGCGCGCCCGGATTCGACGCGTCGCCGCACGACCTGGAGCAGGCCCTGATCCGGATCGGCCACGAGGTCGAGGACACCATCGCGGTGGGCCCGGTGACCGGCCCGCTCACCATCGGGCGCGTCGTCGAGATCGAGGAACTCACCGACTTCAAGAAGCCGATCCGGGCCTGCCGGGTTGACGTCGGCGAACCCGAACCGCGCGACATCATCTGCGGCGCCACCAACTTCGCGGTCGGTCAGCTGGTCGTCGCCGCGCTCCCGGGCACCACGCTGCCCGGCGGCTTCACCATCGCCGCTCGCAAAACCTACGGCCGCACCTCCGACGGGATGATCTGCTCGACGGCCGAACTCGGCCTGAGCGCCGACTCCGCCGGCATCCTGGTGCTGCCTGAGGGCACCGCCGAACCCGGCGCCGATGCGGTACGCGTGCTCGGCCTCGACGACGTGGTGTATCACCTGGCCATCACCCCGGACCGCGGCTACGGGCTGTCGGTGCGCGGCCTGGCCCGCGACATCGCCTGCGCCTACGACCTGGACTTCGTCGACCCGGCCTCCAGCGACGTGGTGCCGCCGCTGCCCGTCGACCGGGAGGCGTGGCCGCTGACGATCCAGCCCGGCACCGGGGTGCAGCGATTCGCGGTGCGCCCGGTGACCGGCATCGACCCGGCGGCGGTGTCCCCGTGGTGGCTGCAGCGCCGGCTGATGCTGAGCGGCATCCGCGCCATCTCGCCGGCCGTCGACGTCACCAACTACGTGATGCTCGAGCTCGGCCACCCGATGCACGCCCACGACCAGGGCCGGATCACCGGCGGGCTGCAGGTCCGCTTCGCCCGCCCCGACGAGCTGGTCACTACCCTCGACGACGTCGAGCGCCGGCTCAACGCCGGCGACGTGCTGATCGTCGACGACGTCGCCACCGCGGCGATCGGCGGGGTGATGGGCGCGGGCACCACCGAGATGCGTGACGACTCCACCGACGTGCTGCTGGAGTCGGCGGTGTGGGATCCGGCCGCGGTATCACGCACCCAGCGCCGCCTGCACCTGACCAGCGAGGCCGGGCGCCGCTACGAGCGCAGCGTCGACCCGGCGATCTCGCTGGCGGCCCTGGACCGGGCGGCCCGGCTGCTCGCCGACATCACCGGCGGCACCGCCGAACCGGCGCTGACCGACTGGACCGGGGATCCGCCCCGAACCGGGTGGACGCAGCCGCCGATCACCATCGCCGCGGACCTGCCGGACCGGATCGCCGGGGTCGCCTATCCCGACGGCACCACCCGCCGGCGGCTGGAGCAGATCGGCGCGGTGGTCGAGGCCGCCGCCGACGCCACCCTGACCGTCACACCCCCCAGCTGGCGACCCGACCTGCAACAGCCCGCCGACCTGGTCGAAGAAGTCATGCGGTTGCAGGGCTACGACCAGATCGGGTCGGTGGTGCCCCAGGCGCCCGCCGGCCGCGGCCTGACGCCGGAGCAGAAACGCCGCCGCAGCATCGGGCGGGGGCTCGCCCTGTCCGGGTACGTCGAGGTTTTGGCCGGCCCGTTCCTGCCGGCCGGCGTCTTCGACACCTGGGGGCTGGCGGCCGACGACCCGCGCCGGCGCACCACCCGGGTGCTCAACCCGCTGGAAGCCGACCGCCCCGCGCTGGCCACCACGCTGCTGCCGGCGCTGCTGGAAAGCTTGGTGCGCAACGTATCCCGCGGTGCGGTGGATGTGGCGCTGTTCGCCATCGCCCAGGTGGTCCAACCGACCGAGCAGACCCGCGGCATCGATCCCATCCCGGTCGACCGCCGGCCCACCGACGAGCAGTTGGCCGCGCTGGACGCCTCGCTGCCCCGCCAGCCCCGGCATGTCGCCGCGGTCCTGACCGGACTGCGTGAACCGCGCGGGCCGTGGGGGCCGGGCCGGCCGGTGCAGGCCGCCGACGCCTTCGAAGCGGTGCGCATCATCGCGCGCGCCGGCGGCGTCGACGTCACGCTGCGGGCGGGGGCGTATCTGCCCTGGCATCCGGGGCGCTGCGCCGAGGTGCTGATCGGCGACGTCGTCGTGGGCCACGCCGGGCAGCTGCATCCGGCGGTGGTCGAGCGGGCCGGGTTGCCCAAGGGCACCTGTGCGGTCGAGCTGAACCTCGACGCGGTGCCGCTGAGCACCGCGCTCCCCGCACCGACGGTGTCCCCGTACCCGGCGGTGTTCCAGGACCTCAGCCTGGTGGTGCCCGCCGACGTCGCGGCGAAGGCGGTGCTCGACGCGGTGCGCGACGGGGCGGGGGAGTTGCTGGAGGAGGTCGTCTTGTTCGACGTCTACACCGGTCCGCAGGTCGGTGCGGACCACAAGTCGCTGACCTTTGCGCTGCGATTCCGCGCCGCCGACCGCACCCTGACCGAAGACGAGGCCAGCGCTGCTCGCGACGCCGCGGTGGCCTGCGCCGCCGAGCGCCTCGGCGCGGCGCTGCGGAGCTGATGGATTTCGTTGCCCCCGTGCTGAATCGGAGAGGTGTTACCGCGATGGGTCGTGTGGTCGGATGGCGCGCTGCCGGCGCGCTACTAGGGTGCCTTGCCACGGCCGGCTGCTCCGGGGGTCACCCCGCCGCGCCGGTGACCGAGACGGTGACCGTGACCACCACTGCGGCCGCATCCACATCCGCGGCGACCACCACCCCCGCCCTCACCACCACGACCAGCGCCGGGCCGGGTGCGATCGACAAAGTCGAGATCACCACGACGGATCAGGGTGGCGGCCGGATCGGCCCAGATCACTACCAGTTGCGCCAGGTCTACTCCTGGAACGAGCCGTTCGTGAACGTGGCGTACGGCTGGGCGTCGTCGGCGAACGCAACGCAAGTCTTCGGCCACGAGTGCACCGTGGTCATGACCACCACCGGGCCCAATGGCTACACCAATACCTCGCACAGTGATTCCTGCAGCCAAGGCACCGGTGTCGCCGGCGCCGAGTCGCTGACCGTGCATGCGCCGGGGACGTACACGATCACCGTGGCGGTGACGCCGCAGACCGGGGCGGCCGTCACCGGCACCAAGGACTTCGATGTGATCCCGATGGACGAGCACTAAGCACTGAATTAATTTGCATTAATCCGTATAAGGATACAGAATGACGGCCATGGCTGAGGCGATACGGGTAGCGGTGGCGGGTGCCAGCGGCTATGCCGGCGGTGAGATCCTGCGACTGCTGCTCGGGCATCCCGCCTACGCAGCGGGCCGGTTGGAGATCGGTGCGCTGACCGCGGCGACCAGCGTCGGCAGCACCATCGGCGAACAGCACCCCCACCTGGTGCCGCTGTCGGCCCGGGTGGTCGAGCCGACCGAACTCGAGGTGCTGGCCGGGCACGACGTGGTGTTCCTCGCGCTGCCGCACGGACATTCGGCGGTGCTGGCCGAACAACTCGGACCCGACACCCTGGTCGTGGACTGCGGGGCCGACTTCCGGCTAAACCAGGCGACCGACTGGGAACGGTTCTACGGCTCGACGCACGCCGGCACCTGGCCGTATGGGCTGCCCGAGCTGCCCGGCGCGCGGGACCTGTTGCGGGATGCGCGCCGGATCGCGGTGCCGGGCTGCTATCCGACCGCGGCCCTGCTGGCGCTGCTGCCCGCGCTGGCCGGTGGACTGATCGAGCCCGACGTCACGGTGGTGGCGGTCAGCGGCACCTCCGGTGCCGGGCGGGCCGCGAAAACCGATCTGCTCGGCTCGGAGGTGATGGGCTCGGCGCGGGCCTACAACGTCGGCGGCCTGCACCGGCACACCCCCGAGATCGGCCAGGGGTTGCGGGCGGTCACCCATCGCGACGTCACCGTCGCGTTCATCCCGGTGCTGATTCCGGCGTCACGGGGGATCCTGGCGACCTGCACGGCCAAGACCACGGCATCGGTCGACGAGCTGCGCGCCGTCTACGAAAAGGCCTACCAGAGCGAGCCGTTCGTGCATCTGCTGCCGGAGGGGCAGCTTCCCAAGACCGGATCGGTGATCGGCAGCAATGCCGCGCACCTGGCGGTGACCGTCGATCAGGACGCCGGGACGTTCATCGCGATCGCGGCCATCGACAATCTGGTCAAGGGCACCGGCGGCGCCGCGGTCCAATCGATGAACCTGGCGTTGGGCTGGCCGGAAACCGAGGGGCTGTCGACTGTGGGGGTGGCGCCATGATTCGGATGGTGCGCACGCAGGGCGTCACCGCGCCGGAGGGGTTCCGGGCCACCGGAATTGCGGCCGGCATCAAGAAGTCCGGGGCGTTGGACCTGGCGCTGGTCTTCAACGAGGGCCCGGACTATGCGGCCGCGGGGGTGCTCACCCGCAACCAGGTCAAGGCCGCGCCGGTGCTGTGGAGCCGGCAGGTGCTGACCACCGGACGGCTGCGGGCGGTGGTGCTGAACTCCGGGGGAGCCAACGCCTGCACCGGGCCCGGCGGCTTCCAGGACAGCCACGCCACCGCCGAGGCGGTCGCCGCCGCGCTGAGCGGCTGGGGCACCGAGACCGGAGCGGTCGAGGTCGCGGTCTGCTCGACCGGGCTGATCGGCGACCGGCTGCCCATGCCGCAGGTGCTGACCGGCGTGGAGAACCTGGTGCACGAGATGGCCGGCGGCCTGACCGGCGGCGAGGAAGCCGCCCGGGCCATCATGACCACCGACACCGTCCCGAAACAGGTTGCGCTGCATCACTCGGACAACTGGACGGTGGGCGCCATGGGCAAGGGCGCGGGGATGATCGCGCCGTCGCTGGCCACCATGCTGGTGGTCATCACCACCGACGCGGTGGCCGACGCCGCCGCGCTGGACCAGGCGCTGCGCCGGGCCACTGCGCGGACCTTCGACCGGCTCGACGTCGACGGCTGCTGCTCCACCAACGACACGGTGCTGCTGCTGGCCTCCGGTGCCAGCGGCGTCGCGCCCAGCCAGGCGGACCTGGACGACGCGGTGTTGCGGGCCTGCGACGACCTGGCCGCGCAGATGCAGGCCGACGCCGAAGGGGTCACCAAGCGGGCCAGTATCACGGTCACCGGCGCCGGCTCCGAGGACGACGCGCTGGTCGCCGCCCGACTGGTCGCCCGAGACAGCCTGGTCAAGACCGCGCTGTTCGGCTCCGACCCGAACTGGGGACGGGTGCTGGCCGCGGTCGGCATGGCGCCGTTCGAGATCAACCCGGACCGGATCACCGTGTCGTTCAACGGTTCACCGGTGTTCCGCGATGGCGCGCAGGTGCCCGGCGCCCGCGAGGTCGACCTGTCCGGCGCCGACATCCACGTCGTGGTGGATCTTCACCAAGGCGGCGGCGAGGCGATGATCCGCACCACGGATCTGTCGCACGGCTACGTCGAAGAGAACTCGGCGTATTCCTCATGACCGAGTTGACTACCACCGTCAAAGCCCGGGTGCTGGCCGAAGCCCTGCCGTGGCTCAAGCAGCTGCACGGCACGATCGTCGTCGTCAAATACGGCGGCAACGCGATGACCGACGACACGCTCAAGCACGCGTTCGCCGCCGACATGGCGTTCCTGCGCAACTGCGGCATCCACCCGGTGGTGGTGCACGGTGGCGGCCCGCAGATCAGCGCCATGCTCAAACGGCTCGGGATCGAAGGCGACTTCAAGGGCGGTTTCCGGGTCACCACACCGGAAGTGCTCGACGTGGCGCGCATGGTGCTGTTCGGTCAGGTCGGCCGCGAGCTGGTGAACCTGATCAACGCGCACGGGCCGTACGCGGTCGGCATCACCGGAGAGGACGCGGCACTGTTCACCGCGGTGCGCCGCAGCGTCACCGTCGACGGGGTCGTCACGGACATCGGACTGGTCGGCGACGTCGACCAGGTCAACACCGCCGCGGTGCGCGATCTCATTGCCGCCGGCCGGATTCCGGTGGTGTCGACACTGGCCCCTGACCCGGACGGTGTGGTGCACAACATCAACGCCGACACCGCCGCGGCGGCACTGGCCGAAGCACTGGGCGCCGAGAAACTGTTGATGCTCACCGACGTCGACGGCCTCTACACCGATTGGCCCGACCGCGAATCGCTGGTCAGCGAGATCGATACCGCCACCCTGGCGCAGCTGCTGCCGAAGCTCGAGTCCGGCATGATTCCCAAGGTCGAAGCCTGCCTGCGTGCGGTGACCGGCGGCGTACCCAGCGCCCACATCATCGACGGCCGGGTCGAACACTGCGTCCTGGTCGAGTTGTTCACCGACGCCGGCACCGGAACCAAGGTGGTGAACGCATGAGCGATCGTAAGCGCGGCGAAGCCGGGCGCAGCGGGTCGCGACCCGACCAGCAGATGAGCGATCGTAAGCGCGGCGAAGCCGGGCGCAGCGGGTCGCGACCCGACCAGCAGATGAGCGATCGCAAGCGCGGCGAAGCCGGGCGCAGCGGGTCGCGACCCGACCAGCCTGTCAGCCTGCAGGACCGCTGGTCGGCGGTGATGATGAACAACTACGGCACCCCGCCGGTCGCGTTGGCCAGCGGTGACGGTGCGGTGGTCACCGACACCGAGGGGCGCCAGTACCTCGACCTGCTCGGCGGTATCGCGGTCAACGTGCTCGGCCACCGGCACCCGGCGGTGATCGAGGCCGTCACCACCCAACTGAACACGCTGGGGCACACCTCGAACCTGTATGCGACCGAACCGGGCATCGCGCTGGCCGAGGCGCTCACCGCGCATCTCGGCGCACCGGCCCGGGTCTTCTTCTGCAACTCGGGCACCGAGGCCAACGAGGTGGCCTTCAAGATGACCCGGCTCACCGGCAGGACGAAAGTCGTAGCCGCCCAGGGAGGCTTCCACGGCCGGACCATGGGATCACTGGCACTGACCGGTCAGCCCGACAAGCGGGCGCCGTTTGAGCCGCTGCCCGGTGACGTCACCCACGTGCCCTACGGCGACACCAAAGCACTTGCCGCCGCCGTTGATTCGGACACCGCGGCGGTGTTCCTGGAACCGATCATGGGGGAGGGCGGCGTCGTCGTCCCACCCGCCGGCTACCTGGCCGAGGCTCGCGGGATCACCGCCGCGCACGGTGCGCTGCTGGTGTTCGACGAGGTGCAGACCGGGATCGGGCGCACCGGAGCCTTCTACGCCCACCAGCACGACGGCATCACCCCGGACATCGTCACGCTGGCCAAGGGCCTGGGCGGCGGCCTGCCGATCGGAGCGTGTGTGGCCGTCGGCGCGGCCGGTGACCTGCTGACGCCGGGCAGCCACGGCAGCACCTTCGGCGGCAACCCGGTCTGCACCGCGGCCGCCCTCGCGGTGCTGCGGGCGCTGGCCGACGGCGATCTCATCGCGCGGGCCGGGATGTTGGGCAAGACCCTGAGCCACGGCATCGAGGAACTGCACCACCCATTGGTCGATCACGTGCGGGGCAAGGGGCTGCTGCAGGGCGTCGTGCTCACCGCGCCGAAGGCCAAGGACGTCGAGTTGGCGGCCCGCAGCGCCGGCTTCCTGGTCAACGCCGCCGCACCCGGCGTGGTTCGGTTGGCCCCGCCGCTGATCATCAGCGAAGAGCAGATCGGCAGCTTCCTGACCGCCCTGCCGGGCATCCTGGAGGTCTCATAATGACCCGCCACTTCCTGCGCGACGACGATGTCAGTCCCGCCGAGCAGGCCGAAATCCTGGCGTTGGCAGCGGAACTGAAGAAGTCTCCGTTCTCCCGCCGGCCACTGGAGGGCCCGCGCGGGGTCGCGGTGATCTTCGACAAGAACTCCACCCGCACCCGGTTTTCCTTCGAGATCGGCATTGCGCAGCTCGGCGGGCACGCCGTCGTCGTCGACGGCCGCTCCACCCAGCTGGGTCGCGACGAAACCCTGGAGGACACCGGGCGGGTGCTGTCGCGCTACGTCGACGCCATCGTGTGGCGCACCTTCGCCCAGGACCGGCTGACCGCGATGGCCGGCACCGCGTCGGTGCCGATCGTCAACGCGCTCTCCGACGAGTTCCACCCCTGCCAGGTGCTGGCCGACCTGCAGACCATCGCCGAACGCAAGGGAGCGCTCAAGGGGCTGCGACTGACCTACCTCGGTGACGGCGCCAACAACATGGCGCACTCGCTGATGCTCGGCGGCGTCACCGCCGGCGTGCACGTCACCGTCGCCGCACCGCAGGGTTTCACCCCGGACCCCGTGGTGGTCGCCGCCGCCGAACAGCGCGCCGCCGACACCGGGGCCTCGGTCACGCTCACCGCCGACGCGGGCAAGGCCGCGGCCGGCGCCGACGTGCTGGTCACCGACACCTGGACCTCGATGGGCCAGGAGGACGACGGCCTGGACCGGGTCGCGCCGTTTCGGCCCTACCAGATCAACGACGAGCTCGTCGCCCTCGCCGATTCGGATGTGACGGTGCTGCACTGCCTTCCGGCGCACCGCGGCGACGAGATCACCGACGCGGTGATCGACGGGCCGCACAGCGCGGTGTGGGACGAGGCCGAGAACCGGCTGCATGCGCAGAAGGCGCTGCTGGTGTGGCTGTTGGAGCGATCCCGGTGACCCGACCCGACAGCGGCATCACCCGGGTGGGCCGCCAAGCCCGCATCGTCGAGGTGCTGTCCTCGGCGCCGGTGCGCAGCCAGACCGAGCTGGCCGCGCTGCTGGCCGCCGACGGCATCGAGGTCACCCAGGCCACGCTGTCGCGGGATCTGGAAGAACTCGGCGCGGTGAAACTGCGCGGTGCGGGCGGGGGAGCCGGCGGCTACATCATCCCCGAAGACGGCAGCCCGGTGCGCGGCGTCAGCGGCGGCACCGAACGGGTGGCGCGGCTGCTGGGTGAGCTGCTGGTGTCTGCCGACGCCAGCGGCAATCTGGCGGTGTTGCGCACCCCGCCGGGTGCGGCGGACTATCTGGCGAGTGCCATCGACCGGGCCGCGCTACCGTACGTCGTCGGCACCATTGCCGGGGATGACACCATTTTCGTGGCAGCTCGCGAGCCGATGACCGGCGCCGAGCTCGTCACCACCCTGGAAACGCTCAAGTAAACCTCAAGTAGACCCCGAAACAAGGAGATCAATTCATGTCCGAGCGCGTCATCCTGGCGTATTCCGGTGGTCTGGACACCTCGGTGGCAATCAGCTGGATCGGCAAAGAGACCGGCCGCGAAGTGGTCGCAGTCGCCATCGACCTCGGCCAGGGCGGCGAGGACATGGACGTGGTGCGCCAGCGGGCCCTGGACTGCGGCGCCGTCGAAGCGGTCGTGGTCGACGCCCGCGACGAGTTCGCCGACGAATACTGCCTGCCGACCATTCAGTCCAATGCGCTCTACATGGACCGCTACCCGCTGGTGTCGGCGATCAGCCGGCCGCTGATCGTCAAGCACCTGGTGGCCGCCGCCCGCGAGCACGGCGGCGGGACCGTCGCGCACGGTTGCACCGGCAAGGGCAACGACCAGGTCCGCTTCGAGGTCGGATTCGCCTCGCTGGCACCGGATCTGCAGGTGCTCGCACCGGTGCGGGACTACGCCTGGACCCGGGAGAAGGCCATCGCGTTCGCCGAGGAGAACGCCATCCCGATCAACGTCACCAAGCGTTCGCCGTTCTCCATCGACCAGAACGTGTGGGGCCGTGCCGTGGAAACCGGCTTCCTGGAACACCTGTGGAACGCCCCCACCAAGGACGTCTACGACTACACCGAGGACCCCACCGTCAACTGGGGGGTGCCCGACGAGGTCATCATCGGCTTCGAGCGCGGGGTTCCGGTCAGCATCGACGGGCGGCCGGTGAGCGTGCTGCAGGCGGTGGAGGAGCTCAACCGGCGCGCCGGAGCGCAGGGCGTCGGCCGCCTCGACGTCGTCGAGGACCGGCTGGTGGGCATCAAGAGCCGGGAGATCTACGAAGCCCCCGGGGCGATGGTGCTGATCACCGCGCACACCGAGCTCGAGCACGTGACGCTGGAGCGTGAGCTGGGCCGGTTCAAGCGCCACACCGACCAGAAGTGGGCCGAACTGGTGTACGACGGCCTCTGGTATTCGCCGTTGAAGTCCGCGCTGGAGGCGTTCGTCGCGCACACCCAGGCGCGGGTCTCCGGGGAGGTCCGGCTGGTGCTGCACGGCGGCCACATCGCGGTCAACGGGCGCCGCAGCGCCGAGTCGCTGTACGACTTCAACCTGGCCACCTACGACGAGGGCGACACCTTCGACCAGACCGCGGCCCGCGGCTTCGTCCAGATCCACGGCCTCAGTTCGAAGATCGCCGCCCGCCGGGACCTGGGCTCGTGAGTTTCGGCCACCTACCTGCCCGCGAGGCGGACTCTCACGACGCGACACGCCGGCGGGGCGTCGTGGAATTCCGACTCGGCGGCAGCGCATGAGCACCAACGAGGGGTCGCTGTGGGGCGGGCGGTTCGCCGACGGACCCGCCGACGCGCTGGCCGCGCTGAGCAAATCCACCCACTTCGACTGGGTGCTGGCGCCCTACGACATCACCGCGTCCAAGGCCCACGCCCGGGTCTTGCACAACGCCGGCCTGCTCACCGATGAGCAGCGCGACGGGCTGCTGGCCGGCCTGGACAGCCTGGGCGCCGACGTCGCCGACGGCAGTTTCGGGCCGCTGGTCACCGACGAGGACGTGCACGGCGCGCTGGAACGTGGGCTGATCGACCGGGTCGGCGCCGATCTGGGCGGTCGGCTGCGCGCCGGGCGGTCGCGAAACGACCAGGTGGCCACGCTGTTTCGGATGTGGCTGCGCGACGCGGTCCGCCGTGTGGCGGCCGGCGTGCTCGAGGTGGCCGAGGCGTTGGCGACCCAGGCGGCCGCGCACCCGAACGCGATCATGCCCGGCAAGACCCATCTGCAGTCCGCCCAGCCGGTGCTGCTGGCGCACCACCTGCTGGCCCACGCCCATCCCCTGCTGCGCGACGTGGACCGCATCGCCGACTTCGACGCCCGCGCCGCGGTGTCGCCCTATGGGTCCGGTGCACTGGCCGGCTCGTCGCTGGGCCTGGACCCCGACGCCATCGCCGCCGAACTCGGATTCGCCAGCGCCGCCGACAACTCGATCGACGCCACCGCGGCGCGCGATTTCGCCGCGGAGGCGGCCTTCGTGTTCGCGATGATCGCCGTCGACCTGTCCCGGCTGGCTGAGGACATCATCCTGTGGAGCTCAACGGAATTCGGCTACGCCACCCTGCACGACTCCTGGTCGACCGGCAGCTCGATCATGCCGCAGAAGAAGAACCCGGACATCGCCGAACTGGCGCGCGGCAAGTCCGGCCGGCTGATCGGCAACCTGACCGGGCTGCTGGCGACGCTGAAGGCGCAGCCGCTGGCCTACAACCGGGACCTGCAGGAAGACAAGGAACCGGTGTTCGACTCGGTGGCGCAGCTGGAGCTGCTGCTGCCGGCGATGGCCGGGCTGGTCGGCACCCTGCGGTTCGACACCGACCGGATGTCCGCGCTGGCACCGGCCGGCTACACGCTGGCCACCGACATCGCCGAATGGCTGGTGCGCCAAGGTGTCCCGTTCCGGGTCGCGCATGAGGCGGCGGGTGCGGCGGTGCGGGTCGCCGAGCGGCGCGGGGTGGGCCTCGACGAACTGACCGACGCCGAACTGGCCGCGATCGCCCCCGAGCTGACCCCGCAGGTCCGCGACGTGCTGACCGTGGAAGGCTCGGTGGCCTCCCGCGATGCCCGCGGCGGCACCGCACCGACGCAGGTCGCCGCCCAACTCGCGGTGATCGCGACCCGCACCGGCGAACTGCGGCAACGCCTGCATCGCAGCGGCTAGCTCTTGGGAACCTTCGCGGCGATCTGGGTGGCGACCTGCACGGCGACATCGTGGGTATCGTCTTCGAGGCCGCCGACCCAGATGTCGATGATGACGTTGTTGGCCACGGTCAGCGCCCGCTGAGTCAGCACCGTCCCGTCGCTGAACTGCCGGCGCACATTGGCGCTCAGGACGCCGTTGTTGTTGACGACCGAACCGATCGGCCAAAACCTGTCCGGCTGTTCGGGATTGCTGAGTTTCACGTTCGTGTCCGCGCAGCCGGCCCAGGCGTCGGCGGACGCATTGAAGAATCGGTAGGCGTCCTGCGCCGTCGGAAACAACACCAACATCTGGTCGACGCCCGGGGTCGGTGGCGGGTGGCCGAGGTTGTCGCCGTGCACCACCGTGAATCCGCTTTCGGCGTAGGTCTTCGCATTCGCGCCCGTCACCACCTGCAGGCACGGGGCGGGCGACACCTCGACGTCGAAACCCGAAAGCGCGGTATAGACCTCGGTCACCCGCATCCCGGTGGTGTTCAGCAGCGGGTTGACGGCATCCCCGTCGAGCAGCAGCCCCTCCAGGGCGGGTTCTTGCACCGGTGGCGGCGCCGGATTCGGCGGGATCAACGAGGTGGGCGTCGGCGGCGGCGGCGGAGCCTGCGCGGTTGCGGTTTGGGTGCTGGACCCGCGCACCGAGCCGCTGAGGTTGACCACCAACACCACCACCACGATCAAGGCAACCAGCGCGGCGGACCCGACGAGCACGGCGGGGCGCGAGTAGAACGGCCGTCGGGCTGGAATCGGTGCCGGGGCACCGGGTACGGGCGCGGCCACGGTCCGGTCGGCGGGTCCCGGTGCACCCGGCCCGGCACCGGCCGGATAGTGCGGGGCGGGCGCGGCCCGGCCGATGAACCCGGCATGCAGCGGCGGGCTGTTCAGCGCGTGTCGGGCAGCGGCCGCCAGTTGCTCGGCGCTCTGGTAACGCAGATCGGGATTCTTCGCCATGCCGGTGGCGATGACGTGGTCGAAATGAGCTGGTATGTCGGGGCGTTCGGCGCTGGGACGAGGCGGATCCAGCGACAGATGCCCGGCGATCTGCTGTTCCATGCTCTGGCCCTGATACGGCGGTTTACCGGTCAGGCATTCGTGCAGCACGCACGCCAAGGCGTACACGTCGCCGCGCGCATCGGCGACGCCGGCCGTGAAACGTTCCGGTGCCATGTAGGCCAGCGTGCCCACGATCATGCCGGTGCTGGTGAGCTTGGTGGCGGTCGCGTCGTGCGCGACACCGAAGTCGATCAGATATGCGAAGTCGCGTGCCGTCACCAAAGCGTTGGACGGCTTGATGTCCCGGTGCACCAGGCCCACGGCGTGTGCGGAGTCCAGGGCCGCGGCCAACTGCTCGATGATGTGCACGGCGCGTTGCGGGCTCATCGGCCCCTCGTGCCGCAGCAAGGCACCCAGGTCGGTGCCCTCGATGATCGGCATCACCAGATACAGCCGGCCGTCTGCCTCACCGGTGTCGAAAATGGGAACGATGTGGGGCTCGGTGAGCCGGGCGACGGTGTACGCCTCGCGCCGGAACCGCTCCCGGTATCCCGGCTCCTCGGCCAGTTGTTCGGGCAGCACCTTGACGGCGACGTAGCGGTCGATCACGGTGTCATGGGCTCGGTAGACCGTCCCCATGCCGCCTTCGCCGATCACGCCGAGCAGCCGGTAGCGCGCCAACCCCTGATCCACCTTTGCCTCCCTGCAATCTCGGTGGCAGATGTTACAGGTGGCCGGTAGTCACCGGATTCGGTGATCGTTTGCTGGAGACCGTGTCCTCACTCGATCGCTTCGGACAGCTCCAGCCAGCGCCCCTCCAGGGTGCCGACCTCGTCCTCGAGTGCCCGCAACTGAGCGGTCAGCCGGGACAGCCCCACATGATCGGAGTGGTCATAGGCGGCCAGCTCCTCGTGCTTGGCGGAGATCTGCTCGGCCAGCCGGGCCAGCCGACGGTCGATGGCGGCGATCTCCTTCTGCACCGCCCGCAGCTCGGCCCCCGAGCTGCCCGAGGCCACCGCGCTCGCCGCCGGCACCGGGCGAGATCCGGCCGGGCGCGCCGAATCCGCCAGGCGCAGATACTCATCCACCCCACCCGGCAGATGCCGCAGCCGGCCGTCGAGGATCGCGTACTGCTGGTCGGTCACCCGCTCCAACAGGTAGCGGTCATGGGAGACGACGATCAGGGTGCCCGGCCAGGAATCCAGCAGGTCCTCGGTGGCGGTCAGCATGTCGGTGTCGACGTCGTTGGTCGGTTCGTCGAGCACCAGCACGTTGGGCTCGGCCAGCAGGGTGAGCATCAGCTGCAGCCGCCGCCGTTGCCCGCCGGACAGCTCACCGACCCGCGCCGACAGGTGGGTACGGCCGAACCCGAGTCGCTCCAGCAGCTGGGCCGGGGTCATCTCGCGGTCGTCGACCTGGTAGCCGGCGCGCAGCCGGCCCAGCACGTCGGCCACCCGATCGGCGGCCAGCGCGGTCAGTTCGGTGGACTGCTGGTCGAGCATCCCCAGCCGAACGGTCTTGCCGCGCTTGACCCGTCCGGTGTCGGGCGCCAGGGTTCCCGCGATCAGGGCCAGCAGGGTGGACTTGCCTGCGCCGTTGGCGCCGACGATCCCGACGCGGTCGCCCGGGCCGATCCGCCACTCGATATCGCGCAGCACCGGTCCGTCGCGGTGCGACGCAAAGGACACCGTGACGTCGAGCAGGTCGACGACGTTCTTGCCCAGCCGCGCGGTGGCCAGTTTGGCCAACTCCACGGTGTTGCGCAGCGGCGGCACGTCGGCGATCAGCGCGTTGGCGGCGTCGATGCGGAACTTCGGCTTGGAGGTGCGCGCCGGGGCGCCGCGGCGCAGCCAGGCCAACTCCTTGCGCATCAGGTTCTGGCGCTTGGCCTCGATCGCCGCGGCCTGCCGGTCACGCTCGACGCGGGCCAGCACGTAGGCCGCGTAGCCGCCGTCGAACGGTTCGACGATCCCGTCGTGCACCTCCCAGGTGGTGGTGGCGACTTCGTCGAGGAACCAGCGGTCGTGGGTGACCACCAACAGACCGCCGCTGTTTCGGGCCCACCGCGTCCGCAGATGAGCGGCCAGCCAGGTGATGCCTTCGATGTCGAGGTGGTTGGTGGGTTCGTCGAGCGCGATCACGTCCCATTCGCCGACCAGCAGGGCCGCCAACTGCACCCGGCGGCGCTGGCCGCCGGACAGGGCGGCCACCGGCGCATCCCAGGGCAGATCGGACACCAGACCGGTGACCACGTCACGGGCCCGCGGGTCGGCCGCCCATTCATGGTCGGCCATTTCACCGACCAACGCCCACCCGACGGTGTGCCCGGGATCCAGCGTGTCCGTCTGGTCCAGCGCGCCCACCCGCAGCCCGCCGCGCCGGGTGACCCGGCCGGAATCCGGCCGCACCTGCCCGGTGAGCAGGCCCAGCAGACTGGACTTGCCGTCGCCGTTGCGGCCGACGATGCCGATGCGGGCGCCGTCGTTGACGCCCAGGCTCACCGACTCGAACACGACCTGGGTCGGATACTCCAGGTGCAGGGCCTCGGCCCCCAGCAGGTGCGCCACCGGAGGGACCCTACCCAGCCCCACCGGTCACAGCCGCCACAGCGCCTCTTGGCTGGTGGTGGCGACCAACGATCCCGACGTGTCGTACAGCGATCCCGCGACCAATCCGCGCGCGCCGGCGTGATTGACCGGCCGAACGTCATAGCAGTGCCACTGCTCGGGTGCGAACGGGCGGTGGAACCACACCGAATGGTCCAGGCTGGTGGTGAATCCCAGGCCCAGCCGCATCGGCGTACCGGGCGGGCGGGCCGCCGGAACCGGCCCGATATCGGACAGGAACACCAGCGTGCAGGCGCGCACCAGCGGGTCGTCCTCGATCGGGTCGCGGACCTTGATCCAAAACGGCGGCAGCGCGAACGGGGAGGTGTCCTCCGGTGCGGTGCGGATCTCGAAGTGGTCGGCTAGGTCGATCGGCGGCCGTTTGGGCACCGACTTCTCCAACGGCAGGACCGGCTCAGCGGCCGGATGCCAGTCGGCGCTCGGCTCGGGCCGGTGAAACGAGGCGATCATCTCCAGGATGACCTCGCCGTCCTGCATGCCGGTCACACGGCGGGTGTCGAACGAGCCGCCGGTGCGGGTGCGCTCGACGTGCAGTTCGACGTCGACGTCGTAGCGGCCACCGCGGACGAAGTACAGATGCAATGACTGCGGATGCTTGTCGGCGTCCACGGTGGCCCCGGCGGCGCCGAGCGCCTGCGCGGCGATCAAGCCGCCGAACAGCCGCGAGCCCGGTCCGCGCAGCGAATCCGAGGCGACGAAGGTGTCGCCGTGCCGGTCGTAGCGCAGCAAGCGGGCGATCCAGCTCGGCGAGCCGGTGCCCGCATCGCGGCTCGTCGCGTCCTCGGTGGCCGTCATCGATTGCCAGCCTATCCACCGCTTGGTCGGGAGTATCCGCCGGTAGGCCCGGTCATCGGCCGGTGCCCGACCCCGCCCACGCCTTATGATGTGCAGGCCGTCCGGACACTGGGCAGCGGCACGTCAACCCAGGGAGAGTCGGGTGGAGTTGAATCTTTCAGCGGTCACGGGACCGATCGAGCGCTTGATGGCGACGGCGCAGAACGGCCTGGAGGTGATGCGGCTGGGCGGGCTGGAAACCGGTGCGGTGCCCTCGCCGTTCCAGATCGTCGACAGCGTCCCGATGTACAAGCTGCGCCGCTACTTCCCGCCGGACAGCCGTCCGGGCCAGCCGCCGGCGGGCCCGCCGGTGCTGATGGTGCATCCGATGATGATGTCGGCGAACATGTGGGACGTCACCAAGGAGGAAGGTGCGGTCGGCATTCTGCATGCCGCCGGGCTGGACCCCTGGGTGATCGACTTCGGGTCGCCCGACGAGGTCGAGGGCGGCATGAGCCGCGACATGGCCGACCACATCGTCGCCCTGAGCCAGGCCATCGACACCGTCAGCGACACCACCGGCCGCGACGTGCATCTGGCCGGCTATTCCCAGGGCGGCATGTTCTGCTATCAGGTCGGGGCCTACCGCCGGTCGAAGAACCTGGCCAGCATCATCGCGTTCGGTTCGCCGGTCGACACCCTGGCCGCGCTGCCGATGGGGCTGCCGCCCAACCTGGCCGCCGGCACCGCCAACTTCATGGCCGATCATGTGTTCAGCCGGGTGGACATCTCCGGCTGGATGGCGCGCACCGGCTTCCAGATGATGGACCCGCTCAAGACCGCCAAAGCGCGGCTGGATTTCCTGCGGCAGCTGCACGACCGCGAGGCGCTGCTGCCCCGCGAACAGCAGCGCCGATTCCTGGACTCCGAAGGCTGGATCGCCTGGTCGGGTCCGGCGATCGCCGAACTGCTCAAACAGTTCATCGCCCACAACCGGATGATGACCGGTGGTTTCGCGATCCACGGTCAGCTGGTCACCCTGACCGACATCACCTGCCCGGTGCTCGCCTTCGTCGGCGAGGTCGACGACATCGGCCAGCCCGTCGCGGTGCGCGGCATCCGACGTGCCGCACCCAACGCCGAGGTGTACGAATACCTGCTGCGCGCCGGGCACTTCGGTCTGGTCGTCGGGTCCAAGGCCGCGGAACTGACCTGGCCGACGGTGGCCGGCTGGGTGCAGTGGATCTCCGGTGACGGCGGGCAGCCCACCGGTGTGGTGCCGATGGCCGATCAGCCCGAGGAACCCACCGACCGCGGCGTCCCGTTCAGCTCCCGGGTGGCGCACGGCCTGGGCGACGTGTCCGGGGCGGCGCTGGCGCTGGCCCGCGGCGCGGCCGACGCCGTCGTCGCGGCGAACAAGTCCATGCGCACGCTGGCTGTGGAGACCGTCCGCACCCTGCCGCGACTGGCCCGGCTGGGTCAGATCAACGACCACACCCGCATCTCGCTGGGCCGGATCATCGGCGAACAGGCCGACGATGCGCCGGACGGCGAATTCCTGCTGTTCGACGGCCGGGTGCACACCTACGAAGCCGTCGACCGCCGGATCAACAACGTGGTCCGCGGCCTGATCCAGGTCGGGGTACGCCAAGGCGTCCACGTCGGTGTGCTGATGGAAACCCGGCCCAGCGCCCTGGTCGCGATCGCCGCTCTGTCCCGCCTCGGCGCGGTCGCGGTGTTGATGCCGCCGGACGGCGACCTGGCTCAAGCCGCCCGTATCGGGGGAGTGGCCGAGATCCTGACCGACCCCACCAACCTCGATGCGGCACGCCAACTGCCGTGCCAGGTGCTGGTGCTCGGCGGTGGTGAGTCACGCGATCTGCACCTTCCAGAAGATGCCTTGGAAAAGGCTCAAGTGATCGACATGGAACAGATCGACCCGGACGCGGTCGAGCTGCCCGGCTGGTATCGGCCCAACCCCGGGTTCGCCCGCGACCTGGCGTTCGTGGCGTTCAGCTCCGCCGGCGGCCAGTTGGTCGCCAAACAGATCACCAACTACCGCTGGGCGCTCTCGGCGTTCGGCACCGCGTCGGCGGCCGCACTCGGCCGCAGCGACACCGTGTACTGCCTCACCCCGCTACATCATGAGTCCGGGCTGCTGGTCAGCCTGGGTGGCGCGGTGGTCGGCGGTGCCCGCATCGCGCTGTCGCGTGGTCTGCACCCGGACCGGTTCGTCGCCGAAGTGCGCCAGTACGGCGTCACCGTGGTGTCCTACACCTGGGCCATGCTGCGCGAGGTCATCGACGACCCCGGGTTCGTGCTGCACGGCAACCACCCGGTGCGGCTGTTCATCGGCTCCGGGATGCCGACCGGTCTGTGGCGGCGGGTGGAGGAGGCGTTCGCCCCGGCCCACATCGTCGAGTTCTTCGCCACCACCGACGGTCAAGCGGTGCTGGCCAACGTCGCCGGCGCCAAGGTCGGCAGCAAGGGCCGGCTGCTGCCCGGTACCGGCCACATCGAACTGGCCGCCTACGACCCCGAGCACGACCTGATCCTGGAAACCGACCGGGGCTTCGTGCAGGTCGCCGAGCCCGGCGAGGTCGGCGTGCTGCTGGCGCAGCCGCGCGGGCCGATCGACCCGACCGCCTCGGTCAAGCGCGGCGTGTTCGCGCCCGCCGACACCTGGATCTCCACCGAGTTCCTGTTCCGCCGCGACGCCGACGGCGACTACTGGCTGGTGGGCGGGCGCGGTTCGCTGATCCACACCGCCCGCGGCATCGTCTACCCGGTCACGGTCACCGACGCCCTGGGCTCGATCCTCGGGGTCGACCTGCTGGTGAATTACCAACTACCGGTGGGGGATCAGCGGATCGCGGTGGCGGCGGTGACGCTGCTGGCGGGTGCGACGATCACCGCGGCGGACCTCACCGAGGCGGTGGCGAACATGTCGGTGGGGTTGGGCCCCGACATCGTGCACGTGGTGCCCAAGCTGCCGTTGAGCGCGGTCTACCGGCCGATGGTCGGTGGTCTGGCCGCCGCCGGCGTCCCCAAGGCCGGCCGTCAGAGCTGGTATCTGGACCCGGTCACCAACGAGTACCAGCGGCTGACCGCGGCGGTGCGCACCGAGCGGTTCGGGATCAGCGGATGATCGATGCCGCCCTGCTCGACATCCTGGTCTGCCCGGCGGACCGCGGTGCGCTGCTGTTGATCGGCGACGTGCTCTACAACCCGCGGCTGCGTCGCGCCTACCGCATCGATGACGGCATCCCGGTGCTGCTGGTCAACGAGGCCCGTTACATCACAGACGACGACGAACACGCGCGGCTCATGGCACAGGCGGCAGATCCCCAGTGAGGTAACGCTGCAGGTTCGGCGCGATCATCTCGGCGATCTGCGCTGCCGGCAGCGACGCGAACGGCTCGAGCTGCACGATGTAGCGGGCCATCACCACGCCGAGCATCTGGGTGGCGACCAACTCGGCGCGGATGACACCGCTGCCCGGCGGGCTGTCGGTGCGTGCCGCGATCTCGGTCACCACCACGTCGCGGAAGAAGGTTCGTGCCAGCGTGACGTCGGCGCCGGCCAGGATGGACCGCAGCGTCGCGATCAGGCTCGCGCCTTGTTCGGAGTCCCACACCGACAGCAGTACCGACGGCAGCAGATGGCCCAGTTCGTCGAGCGGCGCCTCGCGCAGCGGCCCGATCAGGGTCATCGGGTCGACCGGCAACTCGATCGCCGCGGCGAACAGCTGCTGTTTGGTGCCGAAATAGTGATGCACCAGCGCCGAGTCCACCCCGGCGGACGCCGCCACCGACCGGATCGACGTGTTATTGATTCCGTTGCGGGCGAACAACTCCCGTGCGCTGGCCAGGATCCTCATCCGGGTGTCGGAGGTGCCCGGTGGGCGGCCGGGCCGCTTGCGCTGCGCGGGGCTCGCCGGGGTCATGCGGTCCGCCGCCGCAGGGTTGCCGCCGCCAAACCCAGGGCCGCGACCGCGAATCCGAGCACGACGATGATGTCGCGGACCGCGATGCCGGTCAGCTCGGTGTGCGCACCCACCTGCTGCAACGCCTCCAGCGCATAGCTGGCCGGCAGCACGTCGCTGACCCACTGCAGCCAGGTCGCCATCAGCGCCCGCGGCACGATGATGCCGGCCAGCAGCAGCTGCGGCACCATCACCAACGGGATGAACTGCACGGCCTGGAACTCGGTGCGGGCGAACGCACTGCACAGCAGGCCGAGTCCGACACCGAGCACCGCGTTGGTGATCGCGATGACGAACACCCACATCGGGCTGCCCGCGGTGTCGAACCCCAGCAGCCAGAACGCGACGCCGCACGCCAGGACCGCTTGCGCGGCCGCCGCGATCGAAAAGGCCGTCCCGTAGGCAATCAGCAGGTCGAAACGGCGCAGCGGCGTGGTCAGGATCCGCTCCAGGGTTCCCGACGCCCGTTCCCGCTGCATGGTGATCGAAGTGATCACGAACATCAGGAACAGCGGAAACAGGCCCAGCAGAATCAGGCAGGCGTTGTTGAACGGCGACGGCGTCCCCGGACGGTGCGGCGCGTTCTCGAACATGAAGTACATCAGCGTGATGACCAGCACCGGCACCAGCAGGATCATCGCCACGCTGCGGTGATCGGCGGCCAGCTGGCGCAGAATCCGCCCGGTGGTGGCGGTGTAGCCGCGCAGCGCTAACCGGCCTGGCGTGCGGTGCCGCGGGTGATCATGGACAGGAAGGCGTCCTCCAGTGACGGACATCCGGTGTCCTTTCGTAGTCGGTCCGGCGTGGTGTGGGCGACCAGCTGACCGTCGCGCATCAGCAGCAGATCCCCGCAGTGATCGGCTTCATCCAGCACGTGGCTGGACACCAGCAGGGTGATGCCGTCGCGGGCCAGATCGGTGAACTGGTGCCACAGATCCACCCGCAACACCGGGTCCAGGCCCACCGTGGGTTCGTCGAGCACCAGCAGTTCCGGTCCGCTGACCAGCGCGCAGGCCAGCGAGACCCGGGTGCGTTGACCGCCGGAGAGATTGCCGCAGTACGCGCTGGCGTGATCGGTCAGGCCCACCCGCTCGATGGCGTCGGCGGCGGCCGCGGTGTCGAACCCGTACAGCGAGGCGAAATAGCGGACGTTGTCGATGATCCGCAGATCGTCGTAGATGGTGGGGTCCTGCGGCAGGTAACCGATCCGGCGGCGCAACGACGCCGAGCCCGCCGGCTGACCGAGCACGGTCACCGACCCCGACGTCACGACCTGGGTCCCGACGATGCAGCGGATCAGGGTGGTCTTCCCGCAGCCGGACGGGCCCAGCAGCCCGGTGATGCTGCCGCGGGCGATCCGGACCGACAGGTCGTGCAGCGCCGGACGCTTACCGCGGATCACCCGTAGGTGTTCGATGTCGACGGCCGGGCCGCCGGTCGATAATTCATCACACGATGAACTCATCATGTGATGAATACTGGGCTCGGCGCGACGGGTTGTCAAGGGTTTTCCGGCGGACGGCAGAATGACCGCGGTGAGCACCGACGAGCTGGCAGTCGATCCGCTCGCCGCTGCGCATCGGGTGCTCGGTGCCACCCTCACCGGCCGCGGGGTCAGTGCGGTGATCGTCGAGGTGGAGGCCTACGGCGGGGTGCCCGACGGTCCCTGGCCGGACGCGGCGGCGCACTCCTACCGTGGCCCAACCGGGCGCAACACGGTGATGTTCGGGCCGCCCGGGCGCCTCTACACCTACCGCAGCCACGGGATTCACGTGTGCGCCAACGTCGCATCCGGCCCGGACGGGACGGCGGCCGCGGTGCTGTTGCGTGCCGCCGTCATCGCCGACGGCGCCGAGGTCGCCCGATCCCGCCGCGGCGAGGCGGTGCGTCCCGCCGGCTTGGCCCGCGGCCCGGGCAATCTGTGCGCAGCGCTGGGCATCACCATGGCCGACAACGGGGTCGAGCTGTTCGACCCGGACAGCCCGGTGACGCTGACGCTCAACGCGGCCGCCCCGGCGGTGGCCGGCCCGCGGGTCGGGGTCACCCATGCCGCCGACCGGCCGTGGCGGCTGTGGCTGCCCGGGGTGCCGGAGGTGTCGGCCTATCGGCGCAGTCCGCGTGCACCGGCGCCCGGCGCCAGCGACTGATACTGGAAAGATCGTCGGGCATGAGTAGGGAGATCCTCGATGAACTGGACTGGCGCGGCCTGATCGCGCAGTCCACCGACCGCGATGCGTTGGCGTCCCAGCTGAACGACGGGCCGGTCACCGTGTACGCCGGCTTCGACCCCACCGCCCCCAGCCTGCACGCCGGCAACCTGGTGCCGCTGTTGGCGCTGCAGCGTTTCCAGCGCGCCGGGCATCGGCCCATCGTGCTGGCCGGCGGGGCGACCGGCCTGATCGGAGATCCGCGCGAAACCGGCGAACGCACCCTGAACACCAGCGACACCGTCGCACAGTGGGCCGACCGGATCCGCGGACAGCTGGAGCGCTTCGTCGACTTCGACGGCTCGGCCACCGGCGCGATCATCGAGAACAACCTGACCTGGACCCAGGAGATGTCGGCCGTGCAGTTCCTGCGCGACGTCGGCAAGCACTTCTCGGTCAACGTGATGCTGGACCGCGACACCATCCGCCGGCGCCTGGACGGCGAGGGCATCTCCTACACCGAATTCAGCTACATGCTGCTGCAGGCCAACGACTACGTCGAGCTGCACCGCAGGCACGGCTGTTCGCTGCAGATCGGCGGATCCGATCAGTGGGGCAACATCATCGCCGGGGTGCGCCTGGTGCGCCAGCGACTCGGGGCGACGGTGCACGCGCTGACCGTTCCGCTGGTGACGGCGGCCGACGGGACGAAGTTCGGCAAGTCCACCGGCGGCGGCAGCCTGTGGCTGGATCCGCAGATGACCAGCCCCTATGCCTGGTACCAGTACTTCGTGAACACCGCGGACGCCGACGTGATCCGCTACCTGCGCTGGTTCACCTTCCTGTCCGCCGACGAGCTCGCCGAGCTCGAGGAAGCCACCGTCAGCCGCCCGCACGAGCGCGCCGCTCAGCGCCGGCTGGCCCGGGAGTTCACCACCCTGGTGCACGGGGAGGCGGCGACCGCGGCCGTCGAGCATGCCAGCCAGGCATTGTTCGGGCGCGGGGAGCTGTCCCGGCTCGACGAACCGACGCTGGCGGCGGCGTTGCGGGAGGCGTCGGTGGCCGAACTGGCGCCCGGTGGGCCGGACGGAATCGTCGACCTGTTGGTCGCCACCGGACTGTCGGCCAGCAAGGGGGCGGCGCGGCGCACCATCGCCGAGGGCGGCGTCTCGGTCAACAACGTGAGAATCGACACCGAGGAGTGGACGCCGGCCCCGTCGGACTTCCTGCACGACCGCTGGCTGGTGCTGCGTCGCGGCAAGCGGAACGTGGCCGGGGTACAGCGGATCCGGCGCGGCTGAGTTGATCTTGAACAGGCCAAACGCCGCAGCGTGCAGGCGATTTGACTCGCTGTTTCCACTCGCGTAACTTATGTCGAGTCGTCGCGACGAGGGAAACCTCAGAGCGCGACGGCGTCCCAGAGGAGATACCGCTTCGGCGGGAATTCCTCACTGTCCGCACTACCGACCGGCGGCTTTAAGCCGCGGGTGGTTGCGCGGCCGGAACGGGTGTGTTGTTTGAGAACTCAATAGTGTGTTTGGTGGTTTTTGTTTGTTGTTGTTTTTTTGCCGTGCCTGGGGGTACCCCCGTGCTTTCTGGGTGTGGTGTTTTTTTGGTCAGTTTTTTGACCTGTTGTTTTCAGGATTTTTCTGAATTGGCC